>CAZIGT010000239.1:0-4959 GCA_964538465.1 uncultured Thermoleophilia bacterium
AAAGGGGGTCGTCCTGCCCAACCTCAAGCTCTACAGCAGGACGTGGCTCGCGGCGATCATTCTCGCCCTCGCATCGCTCATCGCTCTCAGGGCCATAGACGCGCCGAAGCTCAGCGCGAACCCAACGGCCTTCGATGCCCGCAGCGCCTACGATGATCTCGTCGAGCTCGCCGAGACGTGGCCTGAGCGGCTGGCCGGTTCCACGGCCAGCAACCGGTCGGCCACCTGGATCGCCGACAGGCTGGAATCCGCGGGCCTGCAGCCCAACATAGAGCCGTACCAGACGTCCATCGACGGTGAGGACGTGGCTCTGCAGAACGTGTGGGCCATCTCCGGCCCCAGGACGAACCGCGTCATCGTCGTCAGCGCCAGCCGCGACATCTCGCCACTCGAACGCGAGGGCGCGAACGCCAACGCCTCGGGCGCGGCCGCACTGCTCGAGCTGGCACGCGTGTTCAGCGTGCAGCAGCACGAGCACAGCCTCGTGTTCCTCTGGACAGAGGGAGACTCATATGGCGCGGTCGGCACCAAGGCCTTCCTCGAGAACCATCCGGAGCTCGATGTCGTCGCGGCAGTCAACCTGAACCGCGTTGCGACGGCCCGGCCGGAGAGGATCGCACTCGATGGCTGGAGCGCCGGCACCAACGTGGCCCCGCCCTGGCTGTGGGCCGTGGCCCAGTCGGCGGGCAGGGCGGAGGCGAAGCTTCCCACGCCGCTGCCCAACATCGTGGCGCAAGCCCTCCATCTGGCTGTTCCCGTGGGCGGAGGTAGTCAGGGAGCCTTCCTGGAGCGTGGCATCCCGGCGCTCACCATCAGCGTCGATGGCAAGGGCGAGGAGCCCGATGAAGACACCGTGGAGCACACGTCGCGCGTATCGCTCGGCAAAGCCGGCCGCATGGCGGAGCGCCTCATCGCCACACTGGACGAGCAATCGGCGGAGCTGCCCGGTGCCGGCCCTTCGCTCTTCCTCTCGCGCTACCGCCGCATGTCGGGCACAGCGCTTCGTTTCGCCTTCACGGTGCTGCTGATGCCGCTGCTGGTGATAGGCGTCGATCTTCTGGCCGCATCACGGCGCCGCAAGGCGACCCTGGGACCGGCCTGGTTGCTCTACGCGGTGCGTTTCGCCCCTTGGCTGGTGATGCTCATGGTGGTCTACTTCGCCAACCTCGTCGGCGCCCTGCCGGGAGAGCCGGGGCCGGCCATCCCGCCCGACGCCGCCATCGTGCAGAGCCCTCGCTACTTCCGCATGCTCGTGCTGGCGGGGATCCTGGTGGGCGTCGTGTACTACGCGCACGTCATCGAGCGGTACCTTCGGCGACGCACCCCGGTGGCCGTTGAGCAGACCGTCACGGTCGTCCATCTTGTGCTCGTCACCATCGCGCTTCTCGTGCTGATCGTGAACCCCTTCTCCCTCCTTCTGATCCTGCCCGCGGCCATCCTCTGGCCCCTGGCGCGGAGGGGGCCTTGGGTGTACTCGCGTCTACCGGCGTGGGGAGGACTGGTGGGGCTGGGCGTGGCCGTCCTGTACTTCGGCCTGCGCCTCGATCTGGGTTTCAAGGTCTGGTGGTATTTCTTCCTGCTGCTCGAGGACCGCACCATCCCCGCGGGCGCGGCACTGCTCGGTGCCGCCTTCATCGCGGGCGCTCTGCACCTCGCCCATCACCTCTACAGACCTGTGCGCCGCAGACCGACAGTGCCGGCCGGCGAGCGTCGCGAGACCCTTCCCGACGAAGTCCTGGGCGAGGGTGAGAACGTCCGGCCGGCGCCTGACGAAGGGGGTGTGCCGGCCGACGATGGTGGCAGCGAGGAATCGGGCGGCAAGCGGCCGGATCTCTGGGGCGATCACGCTCCCGGATCGCGGCCGCTCGCACCTGCAAGCGAAGAGACGCCGAGCCGAAGCTAGGCCGGGTCAGGCGTCTTCCTGCGAGAGCGACTCGTCGATGGCCTGAGTGACCTCTTCGTCGAGCTGAGCCACTTCCGAGCCCGCGGCGCCGCCCAGCTCGCCTTCATCCTGTGACAGCAGAGCAGACCCGCCGCTCGTCATGGCGTCGAATGCCTTGGCCTTGAGGCGGGCGCGGGTATCCTCGATGCGGCGGCGCATCTCGGCCTGGTCGACGGCCGGCGCCTCCTCCACTGCCTCCGCCGTCTCGTCGAAGGAGAAGGCGGCGGCGATCTCCTCATCAAGGGCCGGCTCGGTCGCGGGTGCCGCTTCCACGGCCTCCGGCTCGGCGACGGCCTGGGCCGCCTCTGCAGTGACAGTCTCTTCCACGGCTTCGGTGATCACCCACGTGCCGGCGCCTTCCGACGGCGACGGCTCCGGCGTCTCCGGAGCGACAGTCTCGAGCTCTTCTTCCTCTAACGCCTCGAACTGCTCGACGAGGCTGGGCTTCGTCACCGGTTCCTCGGTAACAGAAGCCTCTGTCGGCGCAAGCTCCACGATCGGCTCCACGACCGAGAAGTCCGGCTCAGGCTCGACGACCGAGATCGCCGGCTCCGGCTCTACGACCACGGCCTGTGACTCGAGCACCGTGAACCCGGGCTCGGCGGCTGCCGGCTCCACCTCGATCTCCGCTTCCGGCTCCGGCTCGACGACCGCCAGGGCAGGCTCGGCCACCGGTTCTGGCTCCGGTTCGACGACTGTCAGCACGGACTCCGCCTGGACTGCCGGGGCGGGCTCGACGACCGAGAGGATCGGCCCGGCCTCCGCCTCAGCGGCCTCTTCGGCCTCGGCCTCTTCGGCCTCGAACGGCTTCTCCAGCGCCTCGCGCACCGCCGCCTTCGTCTGCTCGATGCGCGCGCGCAGATCCTCGAGGCCGGGGTGCTCCAACGGCTCACCGGGCGGCGGCGCGGACGGCGCAGCTTCTTCCGCGACCGCCTCTTCCGCAACGGCCTCGGCGACCACCTCTTCCGCGACCGCCTCCGCGACGGCCTCTTCCGCGATGGTGCTCTCGGCGGCCGCTGGCTCCTCGGCCACGACCTCCGGCTGAACGACCACGACCGGCTCAGGGGCCACGACCATCGCCGGCGCGGGCTCGACGCTGGTGAGCGCGGGCTGGGGTTCCTCTACCTCAACGGCCGGCTCCGCCACGACCGACACGCTCTGCGCAGCCGGCGCTCGACGGCGCCTAGCCGGCCTCGCGGGGGTGGCGACGTCCGGCTCCGGGCCAGCCTGGCCTTCTGCGCCGGCCCGCTCCAGCCCGGCCGCCAGGCCGCGGGCGAGCTGCCGGCGCACCTCGCGGCCGGACTTGGGGGAGACGACGATCGCCGACGCGGCACCCACGAAGCATCCGCCGACGAACTTCCACACGCCCTTCATGGCCGCCTCCTTACACAACCGAGAAGCCTGCGCCGAGCCTTCCCGGCGACTATACCGAGTCTATGTCGGTAGACCTCGCCTGTCACTTGAGCAGATGCGGGCTCAATCGACGAGTCAACGCACCTTGTCACTGCGCCGGCCGACCCCTGTCGCTGCGCCGCGCGACCCCGTGCTACTACGCTTTCCCCGGAAGGCCGTGGCACTCACGCGATGCGCGTTACCGACAGCTTGGTCTCTCCGCTGACGCGGACGATGCTCGTCCACGCATGGCCGTACTGCACGTCGACAGCTACCGCGGCCTCGCGCAGAGCGGCCCGGACGTTGCGGTCGGGGATCGAGGAGAGGTTGATCATCGGCTTGTCGCCGACCTGGACCTTCAAATCCCCCTCGATGCGCTTCACGAGCACGGGTTCGCGCGACAGCGCCCAGAGCTGAGCGACGCATGCCCGCGTGACCTCGACCGTGACGGGTCCTGCGGGACCTGCGCCGGGCTGGGCGTTGATGTCGCGCTTCACGCGGGACGCGATCCACAGGCCCGCGCCGAGCAGGATCACGAAGACGACCAGGACGAGGATGAGCAACGTCGTCAGGCTCAAGACGAACCGGGCTCCTTTTCGCTGTTCAATGGCCTTTCGCCTTGCCTATCGGCGTCTGGCCGGGTTCCTTGAGCGGCCTCCTCGACCAAGCCCAGGCGCTCACCGAAGCGTCGCTCGATGCCCCGGATGGGGCGATAGTACCGCCGCCCGACCAGGTCGTCCGGCAAGTACTGCTGTTCCACGTAGCCGCCGTAGGCATGCGGGTACTTGTAGCCTTCGCCGTGGCCGAGCTTGCGGGCGCCGCGGTAGCTGGCGTCCCGCAGGTGCTTCGGCGGCGGCAGGTTGCCTCCCTTGCGCACGTCCTCCAAGGCGGCGTCGATTGCCATGTAGGCGGCGTTGCTCTTCGGCGCCAAGGCAAGGTACGTGGCCGACTGGCTCAGACTGATCCGGCACTCGGGCAGCCCTACGAACTCGACCGCTCGAGCGGCGGCTACGGCCACCTGCAGCGCGGTGGGATCGGCGTTGCCGACGTCCTCGCTGGCGAAGATGATCATGCGGCGAGCGATGAACTTGGGATCCTCGCCGCCTTCCAGCATCGACGCCAGGTAGTACACGGCGGCGTCGGGGTCGCTGCCCCTCATGCTCTTGATGAATGCCGAGATGGTGTCGTAGTGGGCATCTTCGCGGTCGTAGATGACGGGACTCTTCTGGGCGGCGTCGCGCAAGACGCTCACCGTCACGGTCTGCGTTGTGCCGCCGGGCACGGCGCCTAGGGCCAGCACGGCAGCCTCCAGCGCGTTGAGCGCCACGCGCGCGTCGCCGCCCGACACCTCCGACAGGAACGCATCGGCGCCCGGCTCGAGTTCGAGCGGCAGGGCGCCGAGGCCCCGCTCCGTGTCGGCCAGCGCACTCGCCACGAGCCGCTGAACGAGATCCGCAGGCAGCGGCTCGAAGCGGTACAGCTGGCAGCGCGACAGCAGCGCCGAGTTGACCTCGAAGAACGGGTTCTCGGTCGTGGCGCCTATGAGGGTGACCACTGCGTCCTCGATCGCCGGCAGGAGCAGGTCCTGCTGCGCCTTGTTGAAGCGATGGATCTCATCGATGAAC
>CAZIGT010000240.1:0-4943 GCA_964538465.1 uncultured Thermoleophilia bacterium
GGCTGACCCATTCCGCGGTCGTCGAGATCGACACCGGCGCCATAGCCGGGAACGCGCGCCTGCTCTCGCGGCGCATACGCGGCGGGATGATGGCGGTCGTGAAGGCGAACGGCTACGGCCATGGCGCGTCGACCGTGGCTGCCGCGGCGCTGGCCGGTGGCGCCACATCTCTGGGCGTCACCTCACTGGAAGAGGCGTATGCGCTGCGCTCAGACACGCGACTGCGTGGCGTTCCGATCTTAAGCTGGCTCAACGACGCCGACGCCGACTTCGGCTGGGCGATCACGGAGCGGGTGGAGCTCGCTGTGGCCGACCTCGAGCACTTGCGCGCCGTGGAAGAGGGCGTGCGCAAGGCTCGCCGTGGTGCGCCGGACGGTGCGTCTGGCCGAGTCGCGGCGTCGGGCCGAGTCGCGGCGTCGAGCCAAGCCGCGGCTTCGGACCGAGTCGCGGCATCCGTCCACCTCCATCTCGACGTGGGGATGTCGCGCGATGGCTGTGCCGCATCACAGTGGCCGAGGCTCTGCGCTGAGGCTCGCGATGCCGAGCTGCGCGGCTCCCTCCGTGTCGTCGGGATCATGGGGCACATGGGGTGCGCCGCCCATCCGGAGGATCCGGCCAACGCCGGCGCCAGGGCATGCTTCGCGGACGGTGTCCGCACGGCCAAGAACGCCGGGCTGACGCCCACAGTGGTCCATCTCGCCGCGACCGCGGCGGCGCTCACGGATCCTCTGTCGCACTTCGCTGTGTGCCGGGTCGGCGCGGGGCTCGTGGGGATCGATCCGTCGCACACCACCCGGCTGCACCCGGCCATGACGCTGCGTGCTCCGCTGGTCGCGGTACGGGAAGTGGATGCGGGCACCGCGGTCGGATACGACCGAGGCTACGTGGCGGATCGTCACATGCGGCTGGGGCTTGTGGCCGTGGGCTATGCGGACGGCATCCCCCGAAGCGTGATGGGCCGCGGAGAGGTGCTCGCGGGCGGCGTTCGCTGCAGCATCGTCGGCGCGATCTCGATGGATCAGATCGTCGTTGATCTGACCGAGGCCTGCGTGGAGATGGGGGATCTCGTCACCCTGTTCGGTCCCGGGGGGCATGGGGAGCCCACGCTCCAGGACTGGGCGGGATGGGCGGAGACGATCGAGCACGAGATCGTCACAGGGATCGGCTCACGCGTGGCGCGGGTCGTCGTGTCGGATGTGAAGGAGTGTTGATGGTGGCCACCTCACGTATCGGCGTCGTGGGAGGCGGCGTGAGCTGCGAGCACGACGTCTCCCTCTCCTCTGCCGCCGCGGTGGCGCAGGCGCTGGCGCGGAAGGGCTACCGGGTCGACCGGTTCACGATCGAACGGGACGGCCGGTGGCGGATCAACGACGGTCCGGCGAGGCCGCCGAGCGCGGCGTTCGTCGATCTGGCGGAGTGCGACGCGGTCTTCCCGGTCATGCACGGCCCCGTGGGAGAAGACGGCACCATCGCGGCTCTCTGCGAGCTCCTCGGTGTGCCCTACGTGGGGTCGGGAGTCCTCGCCGGCGCCGTGGCTATGGACAAATGGGCGACCAAGTGCGTGGTGTCGGAGCTTGGGTTCCGGGTCGCTCCGGGGATCCTGCTCCATGGTCCGGCGGAGGCGGCGCGCGAGGATCCCGCGCTGAGCTCGTGGGACGGGCCGGCGGTAGTGAAGCCCGTTGCGGCGGGGTCGAGCTACGGCGTCACGCTGGCGCGCGACGCCTCCGCCCTGCGGCGCGCTGTTGATGAGGCGTTCGCCTGGGACGAGCGCGTTCTGGTCGAGGAGTACGTGGAGGGTCGCGAGCTCGACGTCGCCGTCTGGCCGGACGGGGCCGGCGGCCACGTGGCGGGTCCGGTCCTCGAGATAGGCAGAAGCGGGGTCTTCGACACGGAGACCAAGTACAACGGGCAGGCGCGCTTCACGGTCCCGGCAGACGTGCCGGCATCGCTCGCCCGGGAGCTCGCGCGCGCGGCGCTGACCATCTTCAAGGCCGTCGACTGCCGTGGGATCGCGCGCGCGGACTTCTTCCTGGCCGGCGATGCGCTGGTGTTCAACGAGATCAACACTACGCCAGGTCTCACCGTGCACTCGCAGGTGCCGCTCATGTACCAGGCGTGCGGCGGGGAGTATGCGGACCTCATCGAGTCGGCGCTTGTGGCCGCGGTCCCGGGAGCGGTCCGCGCGGAGCCGGGTCTCCAGGAGGGGGCGCGTCCGACCGCGGTGCCTCCAGGAGGGGCGCGTCCGGCCGCGGTGTCGATTGGTGGGGCGCGTCCGGCCGCGGTGTCCTCTACCATAGCCGGGGCACATTCTCTGCAGACTGCACACTGAGGACCGAGTGTGACGAGGCAGGAGGTATCGGAGATGAGATGGAGGTGAGACGGGGCGGGGGTGCCGCACTCTGGGTCGTGGGCGTCACCGTCGGCTTCCTCGGCCTCTGTGAGATAGCGCTCGTCGCCTACCGCTCGGGGGACGCGTTGGCCGCCACACTCGCCGGCCAGGCGATCACCGTCGTGTGCGTCGCGCTGGCCGTCGCGCTCTCCTGCCGGCTGCCCGGAGCGGCCGTGGCCCTTGCCTGGGGATCGCTGGCGGCGCAGGTCGTCTTCATGACCGGATTCCTGTGGGTGCAGGTGGCCCTTGTGCTGGTGGTGTATTTCGCCGCCCGCATCGGCAAGCCCGGAGAGATGTGGGCCGCGCTCGCGTCGGTCCCTCTCGGCACACTGTTGTTCGCTCAGTTCGTCCTGTCCGGGGCTAGCGGCTCGCTCATCGTCTTCGGCGGCTCGGCCCTCACGCACTCCCCGTTGGCAGGCGCCGTGGTCGTGGTGCTCGTGCTCGGCATCGCCTGGCTGCTCGGCTTCACGGCTCGCGAGCAGGAAGAAGCGCGCGCGTCAGACGCCGCGCGCCGCCAGGCCGAAGAGGAGCGTACGCTCGCCCGGGAACGACGCGAACAGGCCGACGACATCGCGCGGCTCATGGAGGCCCCGGCCACACAGGCGCGCGACGTGCACGACGTGGTCGGTCATTCACTGGCGGTCATCCTGGCGCAGGCCGAGTCCGTCGCCTACATACCGGACTCGGAGAGCGATCGTGTGCGGGACACCGTGACGAACATCGCCGCGGCCGCCCGCAACTCGCTGCAGGAGGTGCGCCAGGTACTCAAGAGCGCCGACACGACGGCCGCATCCCCCAATCCACTCGATCTGTGGGCGCTGGTCGACGGTGTGCGCTCGAGTGGGCGGGAGCTTGTCGTGGAGGAGCGCGGCACGCCACGCGACCTTGGGACGACCGCGGCCACGGTGAGGTACCGGGTGACTCAGGAACTACTCACGAACGCCTTGCGGCACGGCACGGCCGATGCTCCAATAGTGCTGAGGCACATCTGGGGCGACGATCTCATCATCGAGGTGACCAATGCCTTCGATCCTACGTGCGACTGGAATCCGGAAGGACGCGGGCTCGAGGGGGTCAGGCAGCGTCTCACGCGCGTCCGCGGCACGCTCGAGATCGTCCGCACGGACTCCGGGTCAGACAGCGTGTTCCTGGCGCGCTGCGTGATCCGCGCGCCGGGAGGATCGGAGTGACCGACGTCATCCGTGTAGCGCTCGTCGACGATCAGGACCTGTTCAGGGCCGGCGTCGCCGTCATCGTCGATGCGCAGCCGGACATGGAGGTCGTCGCCTCGGTGGGGTCCGGCGCGGAGGCGGTCGCCATGGTCGACGAGCTCGCGCCGGACATCGTCCTCATGGACATCCGCATGCCAGGCATGGACGGGGTGGACGCCACGCGCGAGATCTACTCGCAGGACCGAGTGGCGCGGCGGACCACAGATGTGCGCGTCATCGTGCTCACGACGTTCAACCTGGACGATCGCGCGGCCGAGGCGATCCGGCTCGGTGCGAGCGGCTTCCTGCTCAAGGATGTCACTCCGGAGCTGCTGCTCGAATCGATCCGCACGGTCCACGGAGGAGCGGCCATCCTCGCGCCGCAGGAGATCGGTACGCTGTTCGCCCGCATTGCGGGCGGACGGCGCACGGAGACTCCGCCCGCCTACGACGACCTCACGGCGCAGCAGCGCGAGGTGCTCCGTTCGGTGGCGCGCGGCCGGTCGAACGCCGAGATCGCCGGCGAGATGTACCTGGGGGTGTCCACCGTGAAGACTCACGTGAGCGCCATCCTGCGCAAGCTCGGCCTGCGCGATCGCGTGCAGATCGTGGTCTTCGCCTACGAGCACGGGCTTGTCGAGGCAGGCGACGCGGCGAGCGCGGGCGGTGGGCCTGAAGCGTGATCCCCGCGCAACCGCGACGTCTTCAGAGCTGATTTGACCTCGGCCGGGTCGCCTGTGCGCGAGCTCCCCTACGGCAGCAGCGACTGGTAGACCACCGCGTACCGCTTGGAGTTCCTGCGGGACGTGAGGTTGCTGACGAAGGTGAACAGCGGGTTGCGCCTGGCGGCGACCCTCGTGACCAGCCGCCCGAGGATGTGCGAGGTGGAGTAGAAGGCGCGGTTGCACTGCGTCATCTCCGCGATGATCTGGCCCAGGTCGAAGTGCAGGTAGCGGGCCACCGGATAGGTCAGGGTGTAGTACTGCCAGTCCTGCGGGAAGTCGTCCATGCGGATCCTCTGCTCCGCACTGAGCTGCTTCCAGAGCCGGGTGCCCGGGAGCGGGGTGAGGAAGAGCACGTTCATGTTGTCTACTCCGTAGCGGCAAGCGGCATCGGCGATGAGCTTGCCGACTCCAGGCCTGTCGGAATCCAGGCCCATGATGAAGGAGCCGACCACCATGATGCCGTGGCGGCGTATGCGGCTCACCGAGGCGGGGATGTCGCGCTCCGAGAGCATGCCCGCCTTCCGTCCCAGCTCGGCAGCGCCTGCCGGCGCGACCGACTCGAAGCCGATGAACCGCCCTATGCAGCCCGAGTCGGCCGCCAGGCGCAGCAGCTCCGGG
>CAZIGT010000241.1:0-4923 GCA_964538465.1 uncultured Thermoleophilia bacterium
CCTCCTTCGCCAAATGGCAAGGAGGCCCGCCTTTCTAGGAGCCGATGCTACTGCGCGGCCTGCACCAGTCCTCGTAGTTCGTCGTAGGCGCCGGCATGGGATGCACACCATGCGCTGTCTATGTCTGCGCCTCGCAACTCATCTGCGGGTACTTCGACAGTGCCTTGCACGAGGCCCCTGAGCGCAGGGAGCAAGGAGGTGTTGCCTGCGGCAACGCGATCCATGAGGTACGGAATGGCCGGCGTGCCCAGCGCGACCAGTGCCGCCGTCCGCTCCTCGCAGGCAGCCTGTGCGGCCAAGGCGTCGATGGCTGCCGGCAGACCCTTCAGGTGGTTCGCCCATGCGCCGGGCCACTCCTTGCCCGACACCCATGCATAGGTACTGCCACCCTTCAAGTCAACGCGAGCGATCTTCTCCGCGGCGATCGCCAGCAGGTACTCACGCAGGCCGTTGGCGCTGCTGTCCTTGATCGCCTTCGTGATGAAGGGCAGCGCGGGCGTACCAAGTGAGACGAGCCTATCAAGAGCCGGATTGTCGACTGCATAGTCGTATGGGTTGGAGCTCATCGCCACGTTCGGGTCGCCAGACTCGGTCAACTGATCGGCGAGGGTCCCGACCACCGTCACGGAGGCGACCGGTTGCGCCTGCGGGTCTGGAGACGCCGCCTCGCCTGACCCATGAAGGGCCGGCAGCGTCCCGAAGATGGCTGCGACCATGACAAGCGCCGATGCGACGGATATCAGCAGCTGCTTCCTCACGTCTCCCTCGAGCTGATCGATGCGTACACGGCCACGCGCAATCATTACTACTATTGACGTATAATCTATATAGTGGCCGCGTTGTCTCTCCATGAAGAGAGGTCGACGGCGCTCAGCGTGCGGCAGCACGAGCGCGCGGGCCGAGCGCACCGGGCCGGGCAAGTGAGGCTTGGCGACCGCAGCGCGCGGCACGGCGACCGCGGGCGGAGAGGAGCGCGGCCGTCAGGCGGCGGCTCCCGGATGCGCGCGGTCAGTCGCCAGGGGACGGTGCGCATGTGCCGGCGCGCGCGAGGCGGGCGAGGGCGTCGGCGCGCGCGATGGCGGCGAGCACGAAGACGAGCTCCGGCCCGTGCTCGCACCCGGTGAGCGCGAGGCGTAGCGGAAGCAGGGCGTCGCGGATCTTGATGCCGGCGGCCTTGGCCCAGGCGCGGTAGGCGGCCAGAAGCTCGCGCGAGGCCGCCTCGTCCAGCCAGTCGGCGGCGGCGGCGCGCAGCTCGGCGAAGCGCGTGAGCTGCGGCAGGGCCGCCGCGATCCGCTCGTCCGCGGCGCCGGCGGGCGGCGGCTCGAGGATCGGCGCCGCGGCGGCCGGCACCTCGTCGTAGCGCGAGATGGACGGCTTGAGCGCCGCGGCGATGGCCGCCACGGCCTGCGGCGCCGTACCCGCAGGCAGCCGCTCGGCTGTGAGGCGTCGATGCACCTCATCGTCGATCAGCATGATGTGCTGATGGTCCAGCCAGTCGAGCTTGTCGCGGTCGAACACCGCCGGGCTGGCCGAGAGACGCTCGATCTCGAACTCACGCTCCAGGCGGTCGAGAGTGAGCACCTCGTCTTCGCCATGTGACCAGGAGAGGAGGGCGAGGTAGTTGGCGATGGCGGCCGGCAGGTAGCCCAGGTCGCGGAAGTCACCGATGGTGGTGGCCCCGTGCCGTTTCGACAGCTTGCCGCCGTCCGGGCCCAGGACGAGTGAATGGTGAGCGTAGCGCGGCGGCGCGGCGTCCATGGCGGCGAAGACCGCCAGCTGCCGCGCCGGGTTCGTGAGATGGTCGTCGCCGCGGATGACGTGCGTGATGCCCATGTCGCGATCGTCGACGGCGGCCGCGAAGTTGTAGCCAGCCGTGCCGTTGGAGCGCACGATGATGAAGTCGCCGAAGGCCTGCGGGCCGAACTCGACCGGCCCGCGGATGACGTCGTCGACCAGCCACTGGCGCGGCGGCACCCGCAGGCGCAGAGCCGCCGGCTCGCCAGCACGGCGCCTCGCCTCCGCTTCGGTCGGCGAGAGCGCCGCGCAGCGGCCGTCGTAGCGCGGCGTGCCGCCGCGCGCCAGCTGCTCGGCCCGTACCGCCTCCAGGCGTTCCTGGCTGCAGAAGCAGGGATAGGCGTGACCGTCCTGCAGCAGCCGCTCGGCGACTTCCCGATACCGGGCGACGCGCTCGCTCTGGCGGTAGGGGCCGGACGAGCCTCCTACATCCGGCCCTTCGTCCCAGTGCAGGCCCAGCCAGCGAAGGTCAGCCAGGATCGACACCTCGTGATGGCGCTCGGAACGCACCACGTCGGTGTCCTCGATGCGCACCAGGAAGTCGCCGCCGTTGTGACGGGCGAACAGGTAGTTGTAGAGCGCGGTGCGGGCGGAACCGATGTGAAGGCCGCCGGTGGGGCTGGGCGCGAAGCGCACCCTCACGCGAGCCGAAGCGTCCGTGGCAATCCTCCACTCCCCGCAGATGCGGGTTTTGCCTGCAAAGCACGGGCAGTCTAGCGGCGGCGGCCGGGCACGGCAAGCCGCCGCTGGGGCGCAGCCGAGAAGCGCGTCAGGGTAACGCGACCGGTCGGTGGGTAGAGGGCAGGCCCGGCCGACGGATCCAGGTTCGGTCCGACTGCGGCCAGTCGCCAGAGGGCACGCGACGCGCCGGTGACGGCCGGGGAACGGCCGCGCACCGGCCAACGTGCCCGCCGGTTGTAGCCCGCAGGGGCATCCGATAGGTTGGCGGCCGCCATCGTGGATGGCCGCCAGGATCGCGGCCCGGGCGCACACGAGGAGAACCGCCATGACCCACGACCAGCACGCGACCCCCTATCTCGACGCCCTGCTGCGTCATCGCGAGCGCGGCTTCGTCTCCTTCAGCACGCCCGGGCACAAGCACGGCCAGGGGGCGCCGCCGGGCATGGTGGAGGCCTTCGGCCTCACGCTGCTGCAGGCGGACGTGCCGATGGCCGGCGGCGTCGAGGACACGCGCGAGTCCACCGGCCTCGTCGCGCTGGCCGAAGAGATCGCCGCGGAGGCCTGGGGCGCCGAACGCTGCTTCTTCCTGGTGAACGGCTCCACCGGTGGCGTGCAGAGCCTCGTCATCACCCTGGCCGGGCCGGGCGACACGCTGATCGTGCCGCGCAACTCGCACAAGTCGCTGCTGGCCGGCCTCATCTTCTCCGGGGCCATGCCACACTATGTGGAGCCGCCCCTCGACCCCGAGTGGGGCGTGCCGCGCAACGTCACCACCGCAGCCGTCGCCGAGGCCCTGCGGGCCTGCCCGACGGCCCGCGCCCTCTTCGTCACGTCACCCACCTACAACGGCTTCGGGGCCGACCTCGAGGCGCTCGCACCGCTGGCTCACGCCGCCGGCATGCCGTTCGTCGTCGACCAGGCTTGGGGCCCGCACTTCCGCTTCTGCTCGCTGCTTCCCGTCGACGCCATGAGCGCCGGCGCTGACGCGGCCGTCACCAGCACGCACAAGCTCATCAGCGGGCTCACGCAGTCGTCCGTGCTCATGGCGAATGGCGCTCGCATCAACCTCGGCCGCCTGGCCGGGGCGGTCAAGATGACGCAGAGCACGAGCCCGCAAGCGCTCATCTACGCCTCGATCGACGCGGCCCGCATGCAGATGGCCACCCGCGGCGAGGAGCTGTGGACCAACGCTCTCGAGCTGGCTGAATGGGCGCGCGAGCGCATCAACCGGATACCGGGCCTCCGTTGCCTCGGACACGAGTGTCTGGAACGCGAGGGCGTCGCCTCGTTCGACGCCAGCCGGCTCACGATCACTGCCTGCGCGCTTGGGCACACCGGCTTCGAGCTGGACACGATCCTGCGCGACGACTACGGCGTGGCGGTCGAGGCCGCCGACACGCTCAATGTGGTGCTCAACGTGACCCACGGCGACACCGTGAGCGACATTGAGCGCCTCGTGGCCGCCTTCCGCGACTACGCCGCCCGCTACGGCACGACCGGCCACGACGTCGGCGCTTCCTGCCGGTCGTTCATGGCCCACCAGCCGGCGTTCACGCGCCAGGTGCTCTCACCCCACGACGCATACTTCGCGCCGTCGGTCGCCCTTCCGCTCGCCCAGTGCGTGGACCGCGTGAGCGCCGAGATCGTGACCCCCTATCCGCCGGGGATACCGGTGTTGGGGCCCGGCGAGACCATCTCGGAGGAGATCGCCGCGTACCTCGCGGAAACAGGCGCACGCGGCCTGCATATCCACGGACCGGAAGACCCCGGCCTGCGGACTCTGCGGGTGGTAGAGTGACCGGGAAGACAGACTGAAAGGGGCGCGCATGCGCAAGACAACGCTGGTGGTAGTGGCTCTCGCGGTAGTGGGCGCTCTGGGCGTAGGGCTGCTCGCTGGCTGCGGAGGCGGCGTCACCACCTACACCAACGACGACTACGGCATCTCGTTCGACTACGACAGTGGGGTCTTCACTGAGACGAGCGACACGACGGCCGCCGGTTCCGCCGGGGGCGACGCCGTGTTCAAGGTCGGCTTCTTCGACCAGAGCGGCACCAAGCAGGAGGACGAGTACCGCGATGGCTTCGTGCTCAACCTGTACCAGCTCAGCACGGCGATCGACGAGTCGCTCATGGACGCCGTCAAGGGTGAGCTCGAGAAGTTGTTGCCCCAGCTCGGCGAGGGCCTCGGCTCAGACGCGGACTTCTCGAGCCTCGAGGCGGTGGACGTGAACGGCACGTCCGGTTTCGTGACGAACGCCACCTACACGATGGGCGGCACGGCCTTCAAGGCACGCATGTACTTTCTCATCAAGGGCGACATGGAGTATCAGCTCACCATGCAGTGCGCCGAGTCCCGCTGGAGCGAGCTCGAGCCCTCGTTCCAGCAGGTCGTCGACACGTTCACGGTGAAGTAGCGCGCCGCGCGGTACGGCGCAGCGGATGAAGGGC
>CAZIGT010000242.1:0-4901 GCA_964538465.1 uncultured Thermoleophilia bacterium
CGCCGACGGCCCACCAGCGCCGCTTCCCGGCCGAATCGGCAGCGTAGAGCGCGTAGCTCGTGAACTTGCTCTTGGTAGACCGCCACGAAGCCCCTCCGTCCGTGCTGCGCAGGACCAGGGCGGTGGCGCTGTCGTTGTCGTAGCCGAAGGCGAGCGGCGCGCCCTCCGAGCCGCCTATCCAGCTGAGGCCGAGCGGCTGGTGCGGCGCCACCAGCGCCGCCGCCTTCACCTTCGGCGTGCAGTAGGCGGCGAGGAAGGGCGCCCAGTGCATGGAGCGACCGAAGGCCGTGGCCCGGTACAGGGCCCGGTCGAGCCGCCAGCCCTTGCCGTCCGGCCACCAGATGGTCATGCCGCGCATCTCGCGCGCCACCGAGCCGCTGCTCACCGCCAGCACGGCGGCGGACATGTCCGTACTCACCTGCCGTGTCCGCGCGCGCAGCTCCGAGTCGGTTATGCCGGATTGCTGCAGCAGTCGCCGACAGAGATCGATGAGATCGACGTAGTCCGAATCCCAGGCATGGTAAGTGCGGGCCAGCGCGCGCCTGTAGGCCTGCCGGTAGTCCGGCAGGCGCGCGAGCAGGCGGTCGGCCCAGCGGCGGAAGTGCGGGCGGGCGGAGCGCACGGCGCGCACGTCCAGGGCTACGAGGTTGACCCAGTTCGCCCAACGCAGCGGCCGGTAGTAAGCGGTCCAGCCCTGGACCATGTCCTTGGCCACCAGTTGCGGAGTGCGGCTCGGATCGAGCGCCACATTCCTCAGCATCATGCCGTAGGAGAAGCCGTCCTGATCGACCGTCTCCTCGCTGGCCACCAGGTAGCGCACGCGGTTCGTGATGGCGGCCTGGCAGGCGACCTCCACGCAGCCCATGTCGCAGGCGTCGAAGCAGAGGATGTCGATGGGCACATTCGCCCGGCGGATGGCTTTGCTCAGGCCGGGCATGCGGATGCGCGAGTCGGAGCGGAAGTCATGGCTGAAGTAGTGCCAGGCGTTGCCGTGGTCCCAGGCACACACCGCCAGATAGCGTGACGGGAACATGACCTCCACCAGGTCCAGGAACCAGCGGAACGTGTCGGCCTTGCCCATGTCTTTCTCCGGAAAGGAGGCCACGACACTCACCGTTCCCCCGGAGATCCGCAGCATCTGCACGCCTTTGCTGCCGCGGCGATCGAGCAGCACCACGACATTGAGGCCGCTGCTCGCGGGGATTTGCTTCAGCGCTGGCAATGTGAAGCGGTTCCAGGTGTAGTCGAGGTCGTTGTCGGCGTTCGCGTACAGCGCGAAAGTCCATTCAGCGGCAGCGGCTGTCGGGAGGCGCTCCGGGGTGGAGCTGGAGGGCGTGTCGTCCACGGTGGCCTGTGCGGCCGCAGGGCAGAGGAGCGGCAGGCAGGCCGAGAGCAGGAGCAGGAGCACCATGATGCTCCGTGCAGGGACCGCGAAACCATGGGCCGGTGCAGCTTGGATCTGTGCGGTCCCGTGCGGCACGGGACGAGCGTCGCGTGCGACGCACGCACGACGTGTGGACGACATGTGGCTACCTCCCTGCCAGGCGGTGCGCCTCTCTGCGACGGGCGCCACCCGTTGCGACCTGAGCAGATTGTAGTACCTGGGGCCCGTCGGCGCTCGGACGGGATCTGCGGGTCGCGGCTTGACCCTGACGCTGCGTGAGGCTCTACGCTGTGCCGGCCGGCAGATGGAACGAGCGGCTGTCCGCGGACGGAAGGATCGCGAGCATGGCGTATACGGTCGGAGAGGTGGCGCGGCTGGCGGGCGTCACCGTGCGCACGCTGCACCACTACGATGCCATCGGGCTTGTGAGACCCGCCGGCCGCAGTGAGGCGGGCTACCGTCTGTACACCGACATCGACCTCGTGCGCCTGCAACAGGTGCTGCTCTACCGCGAGATCGGGCTGCCGCTGGACGAGATCAGGCGCGTGGTGAACGACCCCGGCTTTAACCGTCTCGAGGCGCTGGTCGCACAGCGTGCCTTGGTCGCCGAGGGCCTGCGTCGTAACGAGGCGCTGCTCGCGCTGCTCGACAAGATGATCCTGGCCACGGAGGGAGGCATAGCCATGAGCAAGGAGGAGATGTTCGAGGTCTTCGGCGATTTCGACCTCTCGAAGCACGAGGACGAGGTGGCAGAACGCTGGGGCGAGACCGATGCCTACCGGGAGTCGGCGCAGCGCAGCGCGCGCTACACCAGGCAGGACTGGGAACGGATCAAGGTCGAGGGTGACGCCACCGTCGCCGCCATGGTGAAGCTGTTCGACGCCGGCGTGGCCCCGGACGACCCACGAGCCGCGGACGTGGCGGAAGAGGCGCGGCTGGCCATAGACCGCGCCTTCTATCCCTGCTCGCGCGAGATGCACGCGGGGCTTGCCGAGATGTACGTGACGGATGCGCGGTTCGCCGCCTACTACGACCGGCACCGCGACGGCCTGGCGCAGTGGTTCAGCACCGCGATCAAGGCCAACGCGGCGCGTGACGCGGCGGGCGCGGTGTGATGGGGGCGCGGCCGATGGAGGCAGGCGCGGCCTCATGGGGCAGCGCCTCCACCGCGTCCGACCGCGATCCGATCGGTGTGTGTCCGGCCGGGTCCGGCCGCGCTCTGATCCGGTTCGAGCTCAGTCGGTTCCGGCCGCGACTCAGTTCGACGGCCTGAACGCGTACATGACCCGCCGGCCGCAGACCATGATGAGGTGGCGGGTCGCCGTGACCGGCGAGTAGCGACCAGCCTTCCACGTCCAGACGGTCTTGCCCGTGCTCGCGCTGCACGCGTACGTCTTGCCGAAGTCCGAGAAGTAGACGATGCCCTTGAGCAGGGTGGCCGAGCCCCACACCTTGGTGTTCGTGGGTACGGACCAGACGACTCTGCCGTTGCTCGCGGACATGGCGTAGAAGCGCTTGCCGATTCCGAGGAAGAGCCTGCCGTTGTAGACGGCCGGCGAGCTGTGCACCGCGGAGCCGTAGTCCCGCTTCCATTTGACGCGGCCGGTGCGCGTGTCGACGCAGTAGATCATGCCGGTGCTGTTGCTGCCGATGTACAGACTCGTGCCGGAGATGGCCGGCGTGCTGTAGAAGGAGCAGGGGAACTTCCTGCGCCACAGGACCTTGCCGGTGGATGAGGATACGGCGTAGAGGTTACCGTCGTAGGCAGCTACGAACAGGCGCCCGGTGTGGTACGCGGGGCTGGCGCCGATCTTGCTGTTCCTGGTGGCTCCCAGCTTGCGGAACCAGCGCACTTCGCCGGTGCGCCGGTCGAGCGCCCAGAGTCCGGAGGTGCCGCCGTTCTTGTTGTAGCGGCTGGCCACGAAGAGGGTCTCGCCCTGGATCAGCGGCGAGGCCTCGAAGCTCTTGAAGGGCAGGGTCTTGCCGCCGGTGCCCTGCCCCTTGCCGGAATCACGCACCCAGATGTAGTTGCCGGTGAACGCGTCCAGGCACCCCACGATGCCGGTGAGGTCGGCGAAGTAGACCCTCGCCACCCGCTCACCGTTCTCCACCCATGTACTGACGGCGAGCTGGTTCGCGAATTTGCTCGGCTTCTCGGCCGTGCCGGGATAGACCTGCCAGAGGAGCTCGCCATCGCTCTGGCGGTTGGCGTTCACGAATCCGTGATACGAACCGTAGATGACGAGCCCGTAGGCCAGACAGGGTGGAAACTCGAGCATGTTGCGCGCGTCGTAGCTCCACAAAGGCTTGCCGGTGGGCTTGCCTGTGGCGGGACCCACGTGCAGACGCTCGTTGGTGCGGGCCCAGGTGGTCCATTGCTGGTCGCTGCGGTACACGGCCAGGCGGATGGGCTGGGCGGCGAACGTGGCCACGTCGACGGGGAAGGAGACGTACTTGCCGGTAGGCTGCGCCACGGCGGTGAGAATCGCCGTCGTCGAGACACCGGAGAACATGACCTTGCCGTCGGCGTCGCTGATGCGCTGGGCGATCTGCTGATCGTTCTGGTCGAGGAGGACGACGTCGACGTTGGCCACGGGGCTGCCGCTGTCGCCGTCGGCCACCAGGAACTGCAGGTCCACCGAGTCGCGTACGTCGCCGGCTGCTGCCGCTCCGGTGCCGATGCCGGGTACGTGGCCCGGCAGGAAGGCCGCTGCCGACACGATGCAGAAAGCCGCGAAGAGGACGAGCACCATGTGCAGGGAACGCGACTGTCTGGGGCGGCACTGCATGTACATGGTCCTCCTTGGTGGCGTGCGGCTGCCAGAAGCAATGGTAGCGTAGTCGGCCGGCCGTGGCCGACCCTGAAGCGGCTGGGCGGACTCTCGAGCCCGCTCTTTCAGTCATCGGTCGCAGCCCCGCAGACCTGAACAGCCGGGGTCGCCCGGATCTTGCGGAACGGTCGGCGACCTGCGCGGGACGTTGCGGATCCGGCACGGCCGGCGGCGAGTCACATGGAGGCGAGACGGACTCCGCAAGCGGGATGCGCGCCGCGTGCGGCGCGGGCACGACGAAGGGCATACCGATGCCCGGAGGGCGCGGCGGACAGGCGGAGAGCGGACAGGCGGAGAGCGGACAGGCGGAGAGCGGTCAGGAGGTCGCGACCCGGCGCGCCTGCTCGACGGCGCTGAGAAGCATGTACGGCTCGTCGCTGCCTATGGTGAACGTGCCTCCGCCGGCGAGCTTGAGCTCTACGGCGCGGCTTCCCCACACGTAGAACACGCGGCCGCCCGGCATGAACCGCGCGCCGCGGCCCACGTACCAGGGCACGGAGACCACGGAGGCCGATTCCACCGTGGCGAGATCGATGCGGCGGCGAAGAAGGCCTCCGGCGAACGCCGCCTCGACTTCGTTGGGACGGACCACGACGGTGAGCGAGGCGAGCGCGGCGCCGAAGGCGAAGCCAGCCACGGCCAGCACGGACGGCCAGAATCTGGCGCGCCCGCGGCGCGCGCCGCGG
>CAZIGT010000243.1:0-4895 GCA_964538465.1 uncultured Thermoleophilia bacterium
CGCGCCAGACGTAGAGGGTGGCGCCGAGGGCGAAGAGCAGGGCGGAGGCGTTGGCGCCAAGCAGGTACAGCAGGATCGGGCCGGAGCGGTAGTGGCCGAAGCTCCAGCCGGCGGTGGTAGCGGTGTCGGGGGAGATCCAGCCAGTCCAGGGGTTGGTGAAAGCCAAGGCGCCGAGCAGTAGGGCGATGGCCATGAGCAGTCGGCGGCGGGTTGGGGTTGCCCAGCGGTTCAGGGCGGAGACGTCAGCGAAGAGCAGGAAGAGGCCGGCGGCGAGGAGCGAGCTGAGGGCGCATTTGACGCCGAGAGTCCAGAAGAGGACCTCGGGGTGGGTGGCAGCGAAAAGCCATTCGACGGCCTCGGAACCGGTGCGGCCCGCCATGGCTAGTACCACGATGTGGAAGGCGCCCACGCCTGGCGCGGTAAAGCGGCGACTCCACCACCAGAAACCAGCTAGGGCAAGCGCTTGGGCCACAAGCAGCACTGCGGTGAGCGCGCTCCAGTTATCTGTAAAGACGGTCATGTGGGGGAACTCCAGTAGAACTGTGAAGGGCCCATGGGGAAAGCGGCGACTCGCAGCCTTGTGGGAAATTTCCGACAGGATGTACTGCTTGAGGGAGTAATCCTACACAAAGCGATGGTTGAAAGTTATTTACAATATGATCGACGTCGTGCGGACTAAGGATGCCGTTCCTACGCGGCTTCTGCGTTCAACCTACTCTTTCGATGTCACGTCTTCGCTTTCGGTCGTCCTTTGTCGTTGCTGTCTTGTCCGGTGTAGCCGCCCTGCCCGTGTTGGCGGACTCGGTTTCGGGGCGGGAGGTGGCGTTTATTGATGGCGCTGTGGCCGGCCACGAGGCGCTGGTCGCCGGGGTGCGGCCGGGTGTAGAGACCGTGTTGCTCGATCCGGCTGGCGACGAGCTGGCTCAGATGGCGGCTTGGGGCGATGCGCACTCCGGCTACGATGCCATCCACGTGCTCTCGCATTCCGCGCCCGGGGCGCTGCGACTCGGCGGCACCTCGCTCAATGGCGCCGCGCTGCGCGATCCCGCCGTGGGTGGGGAGCTGGCGCGCCTAGGCCGCGCGCTGAATCGCGGCGGCGACCTGCTGCTCTATGGGTGCGAGTTGGCCAAGGGCGAGGCCGGTGCGCAGTTCGTCGCCGATCTGGCCCAGGCGACCGGCTCGGATGTCGCGGCCTCCGATAACAAGACCGGCGCGGCCGCGAAGGGCGGGGATTGGACCTTGGAGACGGCGACGGGAACGATCGACGTCAGATCGCTGGCCTTGACCGACTATGCAGGCACGCTGTCTGTGATCTCCTTTTCTGCTGCCGATAGCGAGAGCGGTGGCGACATTGGCTACTACGAGAAAACATCCTTTACCCGGACCGAGACTAGCAGCGGGCAGGTCATCACCTTTACCGAGCTAGGCAGCAGCGGCTTGGCCTACGACGGCAATGGTCTGTATTCGTTGGATGCGACATCCACCGGCGTCAGTCTCCAGATTTCCGCACCCACTGGCTTCACCTTCGACATCACGGCGTTCGGTGCGGAGATGGATGCCGGCTACATCTCGGTCACGCTGACTTACGCCAATGGCCAAACTGCAATTCTTTCGAAGACGGGAATCAGCAGCACTGAATTGACCACAGTATCTGTCTTGGGTGAAAACAACACTCCCATCAACGATGTGACGAAGGTCGAGCTGACGTCCTCCCTGTATGGGGTGTTCAACCATTTCGTCATCACCGACGTCAAAGCGCCGCCCAGTTTCACCGGGACTTACACGGGGGACCTCCTCGATACGGAGGTCGCGAACAGCTTTCCCAATCTGACGGGCACGCTGAAGGCAACCCCGTCCTCCATCACAAGCAACCCCATCGCCTCGTACGGCATCACAGGCGGAACATCGGGGACTTACGACGTTGGCGGCTCAAGCTACGACATCACCAAGGTCGGCGGCTACGGCACGCTGTACCTCAACAGCAGTACAGGCGCCTACGTCTACGTGCCCGATGGCCCGGCGATTGAGGAGCTTTCGACTGAGACAGTCGGTGGATTCGCGAACCGCGTCACGAAAGTCGACTCGTTCGCCGTCACCGCCAAGGACAGCGCCGGCGCCACCGCCGAAAACGCGGTGTACATCTCCCTCACCGGTCAGAACGACACACCGGAGATCACTTCCGGCGCCTCGGCCACGGTGGTCGAGCACAGTACCGGCACCGTCTACACCGCCACGGCCAGCGACCGCGACAGCGGCCAGACGCTGACCTTCAGCCTCTCCGGCGACGATGCAGGGCTTTTCGAGATCAATGCCAGCACCGGTGAAGTCACCTTCAAGACCGCGCCCGACTACGAATCACCGAGCGACAAGGACGGTAACAACGTCTACGACATCACCGTCACGGCCACCGACAACGCAGCGATTGTGCCGGCGACCCCGGTACCGAACAAATCCGCGCCCAAGGCCGTCACGATCACCGTCACCGACGATGCGACGGCTCCGGAGACGGCGTTGACTGCCACGCCGGCCAGCCTGAGCGCGAACGCGTCGGCAACGTTTTCCTTCACCGCCGACGATGGTGCCGACTCCGACTTCGATCATTTCGAGGCCAGTCTCGACGGCGGCGTCTATGAGACTGTATCCAGCCCCAAGACCTACACCGGTTTGGCGGACGGCCCGCACACCTTCAGCGTTCGCGCCGTCGATCTCGACGGCAATGTGGACGCCACCCCCGCGACCTACTCGTGGACCATCGACTCCACGCCTCCGGCGGTGCCCACGATCACGAGCACGGCGCCGGCCGGCACCACCGCAAGCGCCGCGTACACGCTCACCGGCACGGCCGAGGCGGGCGCGACGGTGAATATTTACAACGCGGGCACCCTCGTGGGCACCGTGACCGCCGATGCGGACGGCCACTGGAGCTGTGCGCTCACGCTGGCCGACGGAACGACTGCGCTGACCGTCACCGCGACCGATGCGGCGGGCAACGTGAGCACGGCGGTGGCCGACTCCTCGTGGACGATCGACACGACGGAGCCCGCGGTGGCGACGATCACGCGTACGCAGCCCGGCCCGGTCACGCTCGACGGCACGTTGGAGTGGCGGGTGGCGTTCACCGAAGCGGTGTCGGGCGTGGATCTGGCGGACTTTGAGCTAAAATCGGTCGATGGTGCGGCGACGGCCACGCTCGGCACGGTCACGCCCGAGTTGACGAAGACTGGTGTGGCCGGAGTGCAGTATCTGGTGACGGCGACGGGCGTGGCGGGCGTCGGCACGCTGCGGCTCGACGTGAAGACCGGCGGCACGGGTATTACGGATGCGGCAGGCAACGCCATGGCCCAGGGCTACGTCTACGGTCAGCCGTACACCCACGCGCTCGGCACGGTGCCGGTGGCCTGGGGAATAAACGAATACGGCCAGCTCGGCCTCGGCTTCGCAGATGGTACGAATCCTCTTGTTGCGCATCCGCTGCCAGCATTGGTGCCCAACTCCGGTGCGCTCGTCGGCAAGACGGTGGTCGCGCTGGCAGTCGGCAGAGCCCACACGCTGGCGTTGGACAGCGACGGCCATGTGTACGCCTGGGGTAACAACGCATTCGGACAGTTGGGCAATGGTTCGGCGGGTGCCCCGTTGTCGACCCCGGTGGCGGTCGTTGGGCTCGATGGCAAGACCGTGGTGGCGATCTCGGCCGGCTCCTACCATTCGGTGGCGCTGGACAGCGATGGCGATGTGTATTCCTGGGGCTACAACAGCAGTGGCGCGCTGGGCAATGGCGAGACGACCGATTCGAGTACGCCGGTGGTGGTTAATCGGGAGATCGGCTCGGCACTGTCCGGCAAGCGAGTCGTCGCGATCTCGGCGGGAAACAATTCCACGCTGGCGCTGTGCAGCGACGGCACCTTGGCCGCCTGGGGCTTCAACTACGATGGTCAGCTGGGCAATGGCCTATTCGACGATGCAATCCTCATTCCGGTGGCCGTAGCTACGGGCAGCGGCTCGGCGCTGCACGGCAAGACGGTGGTGGCGATGGCCGCAGGCGTCAGTCATTCGGTGGCGTTGTGCAGCGATGGCGCGGTGGCGACCTGGGGCAACAACGCATTCGGCCAGCTGGGCAACGGCACGACGATCTATTCGCGCACGCCGGTGGCGGTGAGTGCATTGTCCGGGGTGGTGGCGATCTCGGCGGGGTACAATTTCACGTTGGCGCTGTGCGCCGACGGCACTCGAGCTGCCTGGGGCTACAACAACAAAGGCCAGTTGGGCAACGGCACGCTGGTGTCTCCAGTGAAAACCCCGGCGCTGGTCGACATGGACAGCAGCTCGGCACTTTACGGCAAGACGCTGGTGGCGCTGGCCGCCGGGAACTCGCATGCGCTGGCGCTGTGCGCCGACGGCACGCTGGCGACCTGGGGCCTGAACGATGCCGGTCAACTCGGCGACGGCGCTGTAGTGCAGGTCTCCACCCCGAAGGCGATCAACGACGTGGCTGGCAGCGCGCTGCTGGGCCGCACGCCCTACCTGCTCGCGCCGGGCTCCTATGTGTTCCATAGCGCGGCGCTCGTCTCGCCGGCCCAGGTTGACTCGGTGACGCCGCCCGCCGCGGGTGCCTACAAGGGAGGCGACACGCTTACATTCACTTTTACCACAAAGCAGCCGGTGACCGTCACCGGCACCCCGCGCTTGGCGCTGACCATCGGTACGGAGACGCGCTACGCGACCTACGTTTCTGGTAGCGGCACCACCAGCCTAGTCTTCACCTACACGGTGCAGGCCGGCGACACGGATGCCGATGGCTTGGCCGTCGTCAGCACGAGTATCGATTTGAATGGCGGCACGATCACCGACGCCGGTGGTTGGCCCATCACGCTGGCCCTGCCGGCGTACACGCTGCC
>CAZIGT010000244.1:0-969 GCA_964538465.1 uncultured Thermoleophilia bacterium
GGCACCCAGCCGATGCCGCCCCTCGCTTCTGCCGCCGGCTGTGCGAACCGATCGCCTGGCCTGATCAGCCGGCGCCGGGGCTGACCGCGCCGCCCCGGGCAACGCCGGCCGCGTAGTAGAGCGGCAGGAACACCAGGTTCTGCTCGGGCAGCTCCGCGTACCGGCCCGTAGACACCACCAGACCCGGTGCGCACTCAGGGTGCTCCGCGAGCAGTAGGTGCATGCTCTTGAGCTTGCCGGCCGGTCCGGCCTTCACTTCCACGGCCCGGATCGATCCGCACGCCGATACCAGGTAGTCGACCTCCGCGGTGCTGCCCCGGGCCGATCGCGACCAGTAGTAGAGGTCCTGGCCGCTCCCCGCCAGCAGTTCCTGGCCGACGTACTGCTCCGCCAGGGCGCCGTTGTAGACGTCGAGAAGGTCCGACTGCCGGAACCCGGCGTCCACGGACATGTCTGTGAGCGCGTGCATCAGCCCCACATCGAGAAGGATGGCCTTCCTGGTCCGCGCCGATGCCATGGCGCCCAGAGGCATGCCGGCCACGCGGGCCGCGGACACCTTGTGGATCACGCGCGCCTGATGTAGCGCGAAGAACGCCGACTTGATCGTGGGGTGCGAGTAGCCTTGCGCCAGCGACGTGTAGGTGACTGGCCTGCCCACCGAGCGGGCCACAGCGGTGAGCACTTCATCGAGACACGCCGGGTCGACACGCGGGGAGTACTTGGCGAAGTCGGCCCGGTAGCCCTGGACCAGTGCATCCTGCACCGAACGCGCCGCCGCGATGCGGCCGGTCTCTACGAACGCGGCGCCCGCCGCGGGCATGCCCCCGACGAACATGTGGTCCCGCACCGCGCCGAGGAGCGACTCGGGCGAGGCGCCCCGCAACACGTCCGCCGCCTGGCCGCGCAGGACATGGTCCAGGTCGGCCTCCCCCACGATGCAGGCGTGCGGCAGCTGCGCGAGCTGATCCA
>CAZIGT010000244.1:979-4863 GCA_964538465.1 uncultured Thermoleophilia bacterium
GGAATGTGCTGGTGCTCCGAGCGAACTCGACGAGGGATCCGGCGGCGACCACGTGAAGATCTGGAAGCTGTTCGTGGAAGTAGCGCAGTGCCACCACTGCGCGCGGGCATGCCTGTATCTCATCGAGGAACAGCAGATCCTTCCCGACGGCGATGCTCTGGCCCATGGCCAGCTCCAGTGCGCCGAGAATCCGGTCGATGTCGAGATTGCCCTCGAAGAACCGGCGCCACTCGACGTCCCTCTCGAAATCGACGGTGTGGAGTCGCCCCGGCATGTGATGCTCGGCGAAGTCCACTACAGCCCACGTCTTGCCCACCTGTCGAGCACCGCGCAGCAGGAGGGGCTGCCGCTGTGGGGACGCGCTCCAGGCGATCAACTGATCCGTGACGGTACGTCGCATGTTCGCAGACTCCAGCCTGTGCTTTCAAATGTCAAGGGTATATTGAAATGCCTGCTTTCACATGTCAAGGGTCTTGCGAAACTTGCGCTTTCACATGTCAGGGTACATCCGAAAGCGCGGCCATCAGTCGTCGAGCTTCAATCGAGGAGACGAAGCCGGCTGGCTTGGCGGTCGTGGAGGCTCCGGGTCAGCCGGCCGCCGGCTTCGCGGGCGTGGGGCGCTCAGAGCCGGCGGGCGGCTTGGCGGATGTGGGGCGTTCGGCGCTGGCGGCCGGCTCTTCGGCATCGGCGGCAGCCTTCCCGGCGCTGTGCCGCGCGGCCATGGCCGCCGGCCGTCGCGCGGCGATGGGCGACTGGTCTACCGCCTCATAGACCTTGCGCATCGCCGAGACGAGCGCGCCCTGCGAGTGGCCGCGGTAGCGGCGGCGGATGGCGTGCTCGATCTCATCGCGGTCTGTGACCACGTTGAGCCCGGCGATCAACTCGCCGAAGAAGTCGCGGGCCACGTCCATCATCAGGCTGGTCGTCGAGCGCAGCACCGTGCCTGTCTCGTCGACCACCACGACCACGCCCACGCGCTTGTACAGCGCCTGGTGTGAGACGTCCTGCGGCAGCCGCGCATAGCCTGAGAAGAGAAAGGTCTCCATGCGCCAGATGTTAGCACCCGGGCCCGACTGCGGCCGAGCCGGCGAGCGCGCGGCATGCGTCGACGGGCGAGGGCCGTCGAGGCGGCGGCACTCGGGCCGCTGCGAGCGAGGGGCGTCGCGGCGGCGCTCGCCGTCGGGACGGCGGCTGTCGACGCACCGCCGGTCGTCAAGGCGCGTGTGGCGACCCGGCAGGCGGCGACGGGCGAGGGCCGTCGAGGCGGCGCCAGCCCGGGCGCCGCAGGCATCCGCGGCTGGTCAACCGAGGATCAGCCGCTGCGGATCGACGTCCCGCCGCAGGATCTCCAGCTCGGCCGCGGTCGGCGGCTTCGCCTCCTCGGCGTGCGACACGTCGATCTCGAAGCCGGTGCTTTCGACGATGTGCTCGACGGAGACGCCGGGGTAGTGCTGGTCGAGGTACATCTCCTTGCCCGGCTCGGCGAACCTGAGCACGCAGAGGTCGGTGACCACGGCGAGCGGGCCGCCGCGGGCGCAGCCCGCCCGGGCCCGCGAATCCCCGCCGGTCAGCCAGCCCGGCGTGGTCAGGTAGTCCAGCTTCTCGACGAACTTGCGCTTGCCGTGCTGCATGAACACGATGAAGGCGCTGGCCAGCGAGCCGGCGTCGCACGCCCCGCCGGAGCCGCTGAACCGCACCGTGGGCCGGTGATAGTCGCCGATGCACGTGCTGTTCATGTTCCCGAAGCGGTCGATCTGCGCCGCGCCCAGGAACGCGATGGTATGCAACTTGCGGTGCGACACGATCGAGAAGCTCTCGATCAGGCCGCTGTTCACGGTGGTCTCTTCCATGACCCGGCTGTCGGCCACGGCCAGCGGCAGCTCGGCCAGGCTCGGGTCCACGCCGCCGGTCTCGAAGAAGACCACCGAGCGCGGGGCGTGGATGCGCTTGGCCACCATAGCGGCCAGCATGGCCACGCCCGTACCAGCGAAGAGGATGTCTCCGTCGCGGATGAAGCGGCCGGCGGCGATGGCCATCATCTCGCGGGGCGTGTATTCGATCATCGTCTCCCCCCTCTCAGCGCCGGTCGAGGCCGGGCGTGTAGCCGATCACGCTGCTGGCGCGGATCTTGCACAGCTGTGCGGCGCCGACCTTGTCGAGGTACGCCTCGTGGTCGGCCACCCCATACACCCATTCCTCGAGATAGGAAGCCCAGGTCTCGTCGTCCTTGGCCACCGCCTTGTAGTGATTGAGGTGGCAAGGGTCGTAGTCGTAGAAGGAGCGGCACGCCGTGGGGTGAGCCCCATACGGCACGGGGACTATCGCGTCCACCAGGAAGTGCGGCAGTGAGTTCTGGTCGGGGTCGCTGCGGATCCAGTGCCGCGGCACGATCTCCTCGCAGCTCACGATGACCGTGGATGCGGCCTTGGCCTGCTCCACGTCGGCGAAGCTGAGGCCCTTGATGCGCACGGTGCCGTCGTCGCCCACATACTGGGCGTGCAGGATCGTCACGTCCGGCGTGAGCGCCGGCAGCAGGACGACCTGGTCGCCGTCGTGGTCGAAAGGATTGGGCATGACCACGAGCTTCTTGCGCGGCATGCGGGCGGCGCGCGGGTCGTCGCCGACCGCGCGTGCCGCCTCCTCGCGCAGCTCGTCGCTGAAGCCCTGCAGCCGCACCAGGTCGGTCTCGAGGCCGGACTTGGTGGGCACGAACGGCACACTGAGGGCTCCGGCCATGAAGCGCAGACTCATCTGATAGTTGGAGTAGTCCTCCACCAGCACATCGCCACGCTCCACCGCGCGACGGAAGCGGATGCAGGTGGGCGCGAAGCGGCCGTTGCCGCCGTAGGCGATCTCTATGCGAGCCACGCAGCCGGCCCCCACCAGCACGTCGAGGCCCTGCCCGTTGGAGTGCGCCACCAGGTGCAGGTCCCGCACCTCCTGGCGGCAGATCTCGTAGACGATCGCCATGGGGTTGCGATTGATGGTGAAGCCGCCGATGGAGACCTGGTCGCCGCTCTTCACGAAGCGGCTCACGGCCTCGGCCGGCGTCATGAGCTTGTCCCGGATGTCGGGATACAGGTCTGGTCCGCAGTCACTGGGCATTGGCACGTGCCTCCCCCACACCGAACACATGCGCCAACGGGCCTGCGAGGCGGCAAGAAGGCGGGCGGACGAGCGGGCCGATGGACGGCCGCTTCTCCAACCGCCCCCGAGAACGCGAAATGCCCCCAGGGCACGGGCTTCGTCCGCTGGGGGCGCACGACCGGGAGCGAGGCCAGGCTGGTGGCGACGCAGGCCGTGTCTGCAGCGGCCTCATGATACACGCGGACCCGGCGCGCGCAAGGCACGCGCCGTGTCCGCCGGGCCATGTCGCCGCCCCCCGGCTGTCCATGCGGGACCAACGACGAGGGCGGGTGGCCGGCAGCGTGACAGCGCCGGCGTAGGACGTCGAACAGCAGCCTCCTACGCGGTACGCAACGCCGCCGCCGCCCCGTTCCCCCGCCGCTGAGCGTATTGTGTTGCGCATGGACGGTGAGCGGTCGCCGACCACACTTCACTGATCGGGGTCAGGAGGGGTTCATGGACACCTACATCTTCTCCGGATACGCCAGACTCCCACAGGACGTGTCTCACCAGGCTCTCTACAACCGCCTCGGTGTGATCGTCGAGGTTGACGAGAAGGGCGTCATCGTCAATGCCGGCTCTACGCTCATCATGGAAGTGGGCCGCGACTTCTTCGCCCGCCTCGTCAAGGGCAAGTCGGTGGTGGACGACCGCGACGAGATCCTGAACAGCATCCGCAGCCGCTACCTGGGCAACTCGCAGGGCGCGCTGTACTCGGCCATGCAGAAGGTCTTCGACTCCGTGGACCGCTCGCCGCT
>CAZIGT010000245.1:0-4841 GCA_964538465.1 uncultured Thermoleophilia bacterium
CGGCCGGTGTCGCCCCTCGCTTCTCGCGCCCGCCGGCCGTGTTCGTCGCAGCGGCGGCGCCCCGGCGCGCCGCTCACGTCACGGTCAGCTTCTTGCTCACGGCCTTGGACTGCCTGTTGCCAGCAAGGTCCGTCGTGATGAAGCGGTAGGTGTACTTGCCGCGCTTGAGGTCGCATTTCCAGACGAAGACACGGGTGCCGGGCTTGACCTTCCCGCACAGCCTGGCCTTCTTGACCTTGCCCTTCTTGAGGATCTGCAGCTTCACCGTGCACTTGGGCGCCACACGGTCGGCGAGCTTGTAGCGCAGCTTGACGCGCTTGCCTCTCTTCACGGTGACATCCTTGAGGGCCTTCGTCGTCGGCCTCACGGTGTCGACCTTCACGGTCGTGCTCTGGGGCGTCTCCGCGTTGCCTGTCACGTCGATGGCGCGGTAGTCGACCGTATGCGTGCCGTTGATGGTCACGGCAGCGGCGGTGGCCGTGGTCCAGGCGCCGCCATCGATGCGGAACTCGGTGCGCCCCACGCCGGACTGGGAATCCGTGGCCGTCAGCGCGAAAGTCGCGGTCTTCTGCCAGCCGGCGGGCGGCGTCGCCGAGGTCACCGGCGCAGTGACGTCGAGGGCGATGATCTCCCCGCTCATCCCCGCGCTCCACGCGTGCGCACCGTCGAGGGCGGCGATGCAGTTCAGCATGCTCCCGCCGGCCACGGTGGCGTTGCTCCAGTGCGCGCCGCCATCACTGGTCGTGAGGAGCACCCCCCCGCTGCCGACCACCATGCCGTGGTTGGCGTCGTAGAAGTCGACGCCGCTTAGTTCGGTGGTGACGCCCGATGTCTGCTGCACCCACGGGACCCCGCCGTTCGTGGTGTGAATGATGACGCCGCCTGAGCCGACAGCCCATCCCGTAGCGGTGTCCACGAAGTCCACCCCATTCAGCGTCGTGGACGTGTCGACGCCGGCCGGCAGCGACTGCCCGTGCCAGTTCGTGCCGCCGTTGGTGGTCGCACCGATCGTGCCGTCCATGCCGACGACCCAGGCGTGCTGGTCGTCGACGGCCGTGACGCCTTGGAAGCCGCTGGATACGATGCCGGTAGTCTGCGGAGTCCATGTCGCGCCGCCGTTGGTCGTCGCCCAGATCGCTGCGCTGCTGGACTGACTACCGGCCGCCCAGGCGTGCTGGCCGTCGCCGGCGGCGACGGCGTTCCAGTTCGGCTGCCCGCTGACGGCGGCTTTCTGTACGTTCCACGTGGCGCCGCCGTCGCTTGTACCTAGGATCACGCCGCCCCAGCCGACGACCCAGCCGTGCGTGGCGTCCCCGAAGTCGATGCCGCCGTACCAGTTGTGCGTGAGCGCCGGGGCCTGCGAGGTCCAGGTGTTGCCGCCGTCGGTCGTGGCACGCATGACGCCGCTGTCACCGACCACGACACCGCGCAGGCTGTCACAGAAGCTGACGGCTATCAGATTGCTGACGACGCCCGGCGATTGCCCGTTCCAGAGGGTGCCGCCGTTGGCGGTGGAGAGGATGGTGCCTGCGTCTCCTACCGCGTAGCACGTCTGCGATCCGGCGGCGCTCACGCCGTTCAGGTCTTCGGTGACGCCGGATGTCTGGGAAACCCACGTGGCCCCGCCGTTGTCGGTGAAGAGGATGAGGCCGCCGGCGCCGACCGCCCAACCGCGGGTGGCGCTGGCGAAGGTCACGCCGTTCAAATCGTCCGTGATCCCGGAGGTCTGCGCCGTCCAGGTGGCGCCGCCGTCGGCGGTGTGGACGATCGAGCCGTTGAGGCCGACGGCCCAGCCGTTGGCAGCGTCGGCGAAGTCCACGCCCTTCAGGTCTTGTGTGACGCCGGAGGTCTGCGCCGTCCAGCTGGCGCCGGCATCGGCGGTAGCGTAGATGGCCCCGCCGGCGCCGCCCACCCAGCCCGTGTTAGCGTCCGCGAAAGCCGCATCGTAGATGTTGCCGCCGAACGGCAGCTGGTTCTGCCAGTACCAGGAGCCGCCGGCGCTGATGAAAGCGCTCGCCGGCGTGGCCGTCATCATCCCGATCAGGGTGAAGAAGACGGCGGCGATGACCCCGAGGCCGTCGCGCCGCTCGCGCAGGCGTCCTGGGCGCCTCCTCAGACCGGTGGTGCGCCAGCGGCGCGACGCGACTGTGTCCATGAAGCCCCTCCAGATCGTAACGGCCCATCGCGAGCGCTGCGGCGGCTCACGCGTGGCATCGTGGCGACTGTATTGGGCGCGCCGGGGACCGTCAATCGAAGCGGACCCGCGGCGTCCGCTATTGCGTTGCCAGGCTCGGCTCAGGGTGCTGGGGTGAGCGGCGATTTCCACGCACGTTGACGTGGGGTTCACGGCGGCCACGAGCGCGGCCGGCAGCACGAGTAGCAGAAGGGCGTCCAACGCGACTGCTACTCCACCATCGACAGGAGCGCGGCGGCGCCGAAGCCGAGCACCGTGAGCAGGCCGGCCAGCTTGCCGCCGTGCTCGTAGGCTTCGGGCATCATCGTGTCGGCCAGCATGGTGAGCACGGCGCCAGCGGCGAACGCCTGAACGTAGGCGGCGTCGAAGCCGGGCAGCCACTGCACGAGGCCCCAGCCGAGTCCGGCCGCCACAGCCGACGCGGCCACCAGGGTCACCCACATGAGGAACACGGCCCGCTGCGTGTGGCCCTCGCGCCGCAGGCTCACGGTACCGGCGATCCCTTCCGGTAGGTTGGAGACGGCAACGGCGCCGAAGAACGCGATGCTGGCCGACCTGCCCAGTCCGATCGCCATGCCCAGCACCAGCGACTCCGGCACGCCGTCCAGCAGTGTGCCCAAGAAGATCGCCCGGCCGCCGCCGTCGACGGTGGGATGTGAGAGCTTCTTGCGGCCCTTGCCGCCGCTGCGGTCGACCAGCACGTCGCCCACGTAGAAGAGCAGGGCGCCGCCGAACATGGCCGCGATGATCCAGACGCCGTCGACAGTGGACTCGGGCACCAGTTCGTAGGCGACGGCGCCGATCAGCGCGCCGGCGCCGAAGCCCATGATGAGCCCGGTGACGCGCCACGACGGCTTCAACGTGAGCGCCAGCACGGCGCCGGCTATCAGCGACAGCGCGGCGAGAGCGCCCCAGGCGGCTGCGGCCAGGGCGCTCACGGGACGGTACCGCGCCGGGCGCGGCCGGGTGGATCGGGCGCGGTTGTCGCTGGGGCGCTCACGGGGCGGCGCCTTGCCGGACGCGGCCGCCCGGACCCGACGTGGCTGCCGCGTCGCGCGCTGCCGCCCAGACCCGACGTGGCTGCCGCGCCGCGCGCTGCCGCCCGCGCCGTCCGCGTTCCGATGGCGCCCTGCGCTGCCGCCCGCGCCCTACGGGCGCTGCCGGCCACTGCCGTCTTCTTCCGTGTGGTCCCGCCGCCGAAGGTCATTTCTCCATCCTGTACACGACGGTCTGTTGCACGCTGTGGGGTGCAGTGTATGCTGTGCACGCTGCACTCATGGCTCGAGAAGGGCGCCGTCTCCGTCATTCTCCGCAGGCCGTGTCCCCCAGCGAGCGCGACTGCGTGCCCTGGGGGCTTTGTCGTTTCTGGCCTCACGTCACGCCGGCGCTCCTTTCCGCAAGTACGCGAACGGGGAGAGATCTCCCCTGGTACGGGACGGGGGGAACGCCTCCCCTGCAGAAGCACTGCGGACGCACGGTATGGGGCCGGCGTCACGGAAGGAGGAGCAGTATGGACTTCAGGCTCACGACGGAGCAGCAGCTCTTCAAGCAGTCCATCCGCGAATGGCTCGTCAAGAACCTCGAGCCGCGCGCCAGGGCCATCGACGAGGCCGAGGACGGCATCCCCGAAGACATCACCCAGGGCATGGCCGATCTGGGCATCTTCGGCGTCACCATCCCGGAGGAGTACGGCGGCTGCGCCGTGCCCGGCGAAGAGCCCATCTACGCCATGATCGCCATCCACGAGATCGCCCGCGCCGACCTGTCCATGAGCACGCCGGTCTACACGCTGCTCACCATCGGCTGGTCGTACGTCATCGCCAAGTACGGCACGCAGAAGCTCAAGGAGTACGTGCTTCCGCGGGTAGCCGAGGGCAAGTGCTTCGCCGGCATCAACACCACCGAGCCGGGCGGTGGTTCCGACCTGGCCAACATCAAGACGACCGCCGTCAAGCAGGGCGACAAGTACATCCTCAACGGCGAGAAGGCCTACGTCTCTGGCCCCAAGGAATGCGCCAAGTGGGGCCGCCCGAGCGGTCTCTGCACGCTCGTGCGCACGGACCCGAGCAAGGGCAACAAGGGCATGACGTTCATGTACGTCGAGGCCGACTTGCCGGGCGTGTCCTGGACGACCTACAAGGACATGGGCCGCATGGGCCTCAGCACCGGCGGCTGGATCTACAAGGACGTCGAGATCCCCGATTGGTGCGTGCTCGGCGAGGAGAACAAGGGCTTCTACGTCAACATGGACGGCTTCAACGCCGCCCGCGTGCTCGTGGCCGCGGCTTGCCTCGGCGGCGCCGAGAAGGGTCTCGAGATCAGCGGTGAGTACACCGCTCAGCGCTACACCTTCGGCAAGCCGCTCGGCAAGTGGGAGGGCATCTCGTTCGAGATGGCCAACGACTGGATGCTGCTCGACATGCTCAAACTGAACCTGCTGCGCGGCGCCTGGATGATTGGCAAGGAGAACACGGAGCCCGGTACGTTCAGCCGCAAGGAGATCAACAAGGGCATCAGCACCTGCAAGTGCCTCTCGCCGACGCTGGGTCACGACATCGCCCGGCACGGCATGATCTACCACGGCGCCTTCGGTTACACGAAGGAGACGCCGCTCGAGATGCTGCTGCGCGGCGTCATGAGCTACGAA
>CAZIGT010000246.1:0-4812 GCA_964538465.1 uncultured Thermoleophilia bacterium
TCGAGGCGTCCCAGCTGAACGCGGGGGTGTTGTTCGTATACCAGGTCGTCTGGCTGGGATGCGTGGAGCTCGCTAGGTTCAGGAGCGCCGAGGGTGCGGTGACGTCGATCTTGACCATGTAGTGGCTCACGGCGCCGCCGTTGCCGGCGTTGTCCACGGCGCGGATGTGGAAGTAGTAGGTGCCGTCGGCCTGAGCGGCCCAGGTCTTCGTGAGCAGGGCGCCCTCGGTGACGGTGTCGGGCTCTGTGCCGGCGCTCTGGTCGAGCACGTAGGAGTAGCCGGCGATCAGGCTGCCGCCGGTGTCGGTTGAGGCGTTCCAGCTGAAGGCCGGGGCGTTGTTCGCGTACCAGTTGGCCTGCACGGCGTGCGTGGAACTCACCAGGCCGTTGATACCGCTGGGAGCGCTGACGTCGATGTTGACGTAGCCGGTCTTGGTGCTCTCGATGTTGCCGGCGGCGTCCGTCGCATAGTAGGTCACGGTGTGGCTGCCCTCGCCGGAGACTGTGAATGCCCCGCTGTAGGTCTGCGCGTCACCGCCATCGAGCGTGTACGTGATGCCCGTGACGCCTGAGCCGCTGCCGTCGGAGCCGCTCAGGGTGACCAGCTTCGACGTGGTCGTCCACCCCGTGCTGGCGCTCGCCTGCAGGTTGGTGGCGGTCGTGACCGGGGCGGTGCGGTCGATCTTGAGCATGTAGTGGCTCGCCGCGCCACCGTTGCCGGCGTTGTCGACCGCGCGGATGTGGAAGTACCAGGTGCCGTCGCTCTGGGCGCCGTAGGTGGTGTTCAGGCCGGTGCCCTCGACGGAGGTGTCGGGCGTCGTGTCGGCCGTGTGGTCGAGCACGAAGGAGTAGCCGGCCAGACCGCTCGTCGCGTCGCTCGAGGCGCTCCAGTAGAGGCCCGGCGTGTTGTTCGTGTACCAGACGGTCTGGCTCAGGTGGGTCGAGCTGCCCAGGCCGGTGATCGCGCCGGGAGCCGTGCCGTCGATGTTGACGTAGCCGGTCTTGGTGGTTTCGACGTTGCCAGCCGCGTCCGTGGCGTAGTAGGTGACAGTGTGGCTGCCGTCGCCGGAGACCGTGAAGGCTCCGCTGTAGGTCTGCGCACCGCCGCCGTCGAGAGTGTAGGTGATGGCGGTGACGCCCGAGCCGCTGCCGTCAGACGCGCTCAGCGTCACCAGGCGCGACCCGGTCACCCAACCGGTGCTGGCGCTCGCCTGCAGATTGGTCCCCGTGGTCGACGGCTTCGTGGTGTCGATCCTGAGGGTGTAGTGGCTGGTGGAGCCGCCGTTGCCGGCGTTGTCCACGGCACGGATGTGGAAGTAAAGCGTGCCGTCGCTCTGGGCGGTGTACGTCTTGCTCAGGGCGGTGCCGTCGGCCGCGGCATCTGGCACCGTGCTCGCGCTGCTGTCGAGCACGTAGGAGTAGCCGGCCAGGCCACTGCCACCCGAGTCGGTGGAAGCGTTCCACGACAGGGACGGGTTGTTGAACGGATACCAGGTCGACTGATTCGGGTGCGTGGAACTGGTCAGCCCGCTGATGGCCGAAGGCGCCGCCGCGTCGATCTTGACCGTGTAGTGACTGGCGGGACCCCACCCGGCGCCCGTCTGGGCGCGCACGTGGAAGTACCAGATACCATCGCTCTTGTCCGTGTATGACGTGCTGGTGGACGTCCCCTCGCTGGTGGTGTCGGGGGTGGTGTCAGCCGTCTGGTCGAGGACGTAGGAGTAGCCAGTGGTGCTGCCGGGCTCGCTCGACGTCCAGGCGAAGGCGGGGTCGTTACTCGAGAACCAGGCCGTCTGGCTGGTGTGGGTCGAGCTCGTCAGCGTGGCGATGGTCGCCAGCGTGGGCTCGGTGCCCTCGTCGCCGCCGTTGGTGGCCTTGATGAGGTCGTCGAACTCGCTCACGGCAAAGGCGCGCATGTCGCTGACGGCATCGACGCAGATCAGGCGATCGTTGACGGTCGTCGTCTGGCGGGTCCAGGTGCTGCCGCCGTTGGTCGTGTGATAGATGATCGCGCTGCCGTCCGGGCAGGAGCCGGTGATCCAGCCGGTCGTGGTGTTGATGAAGTCGACGTCGTAGAGGTCGATGCTGGTGTTGACCGAGCCCTGGCGCGTCCAGGTCAGGCCGTTGTCGCCGGAGAAGAAGATGGCGTTGTTGCCGCCGACGATCCAGCAGTGGGTGGCGTCCAGGTTGCGCACGCGGATCATGTAGTCGCGCTGGGTGGTCGGCAGGTGGACCATGCTCCAGCTCGTGCCGCCGTTGGTGGTGCGCCAGACGTAGTTGGCGCCGTCCCAGCAGTCGCCGACCATGATGCCGTTGTTGGCGTCGTAGAAGTCGATCTGGGAGAGCGAGGCGCCGTCCTCGCCGGGCGGGGTGATCTTCGTCCAGCTGGTGCCGCCGTTGGTGGTCTTGTATGCCTGCGGGTTCACCGTGGCCGGGATCGTGCACACCCAGCCGGTGTTGGTGTCGAGGAAGTCCATGCCGCGCGGCCAGCCCCAGTCGAAGGCGCCGCTGGCGGCGGTCCAGGTGGTGCCGCCGTTGCTCGTGCGCATGAACGTGTTGTTCAGGCCGGAGACGAACACGTTCTGGCTGTCGACCGCCACCACCGCCTGGCAGGCGTTGCCCACGAAGGTGCTGCCGGTGTTCTGAGTCGTCCAGGTCGTGCCGCCGTCGGTCGTCTTGAGGACGAAGCCGTTGCTGTTGTAGTCGGAACCGACCGCCCAGCCGACGTTCTCATCGACGAAGTCGACGCCCATGAACATGTAGTTGGTCGGGAAGGTGTACGGAGACGACCATCCCGCCCAGGCGGATGCGGCTGTCAGACAGAACAACAGCGTCGCCGCGGCGCTGATGCTCACGAAGAGTCCTGTACGGTGTTTCATGCTCCCCAACCTTGTTCTCAGCCTCTGCCGTATCACCGCCAGAGGCCCATGAGAGGCACCCGCGCCGGCGGGCGTCGATACCATTGCGGTAGTCCCAACAGCTCTAATCGACTGCGGGAACGTTCCGCTTGATGCCGCCGCCGTTCGCATGCGACGGCATGGATGTCCCACTACGTGCCTTCGGCATCCGGCCCGCGAGACTGAACGTTCGCAGCCGCGACCAGACGAACGTTCTAGAAGGCCGGAAGGCAGGCTGCGAGACTCCAGCCCTCTTCCACCGGTTCGCTCAACGCACGGGCGCGCTGGTTCGCGGGTCTCCGCTTCGTCGCTTCGCCGATCAGCACCCTCGCCAGCCGTCTGCGCGCGTGCGTTCTCGGCTCTTAGCTCAGCGCACGGAGAAGGTGACCGTGGCGGATTCCGGCGCGGCGTTGCCGGCCTCGTCGGCCATGCCGATCACCACACGGTAGCTGCCCTTCGTGAGGGTGCTGCTGACGGCCCGGCTGATGACGGTGTCGAGGCTGTCGCCGCTATAGGTGGCGGTCTTGCGCGTCACGCCTGCGTAGGTCTTGATGACGGCCGTGACGACCAACGGGCTCAGGGCGTCGGCCTCGGTGCCCCGGTAGCGGACACTGACGCGCCCGTTGTTGCCGGAGAGACGCACCCAGGAGGCGGTCACGTCTCGCGGCGCGTCCGGGCCGTGCGTGTCGAGGGTCACCGCGTCGGGGCAGTCGAGCAGCTCCTGCGCGGCGTTGCGGAACTGGCCCTCGACGAGCTTGAGGCCGTCGCCGCCGGCGATCGTCCAGCTCTTGGTCGCTGCGTACGGCTCCCAGTCGCTCCAGGCGCCGCCGGCGTCGCGGAAGCGCATCTCGGCGGCGCCGGCCACGTTCATGTTGAGGGTCACCGCGGCCTGCTTGGCGTAGGGCCCCCCGGAGGCGATGGTCATCGTGCCGGTGGGAGCCGCGGCATCGACGACGATGCTGTCGCTCGTGCTGAGCACGTCTGCCTCGGCGTCGCGGAACTCGGCCTCGACGGTCTTGGTCGCCTCGCCGCCGGCAGGCAGCGTCCAGCTCTTGCTGGCCGCGAACGGCTCCCAGTCGCTCCAGGCGCCGCCGGCGTCGCGGAAGCGCATCTCGACCGCGCCGCTCACTTCGTTGGTCAGAGTCACGGCGAGGTCGGCCGTCGAGCTGGCGCCGTTGTTGATCTGCATCATGCCGCCGGGGCGGGTGGCATCGAGCTGGACGGTATCGTTGAGCTCCAGGCTGGTGGCGGCGTTGCGATACTGTGCCTGCACGGTCTTTGCCCCTGCTCCGCTCGTCAGCGTCCAAACCTTGACCGGCGCGTACGCTTCCCACTCGCTCCAGGTGGAGCCGTCGTTGGAGAAGCGCATCTGCGCCGCCCTGGCCACCGAGCTGTGTAGCAGCACACGAGCGACGTCCGTGGAACTGGCGCCGTTGTTGATCCGCAGCGTGCCTTCGAGACCGATCGTCACCGAGACGCTGTGGGCGCTCTCGGTGTTGCCGACGGCATCGACGCTCCAGTAGGTGAGCTGCGTGGTGCCCAGGTCGGCGATCTCGACCGAGGTGCCCTCCTGGGCGAGGCCGCCGTTCACGGTGTAGTACGTCTGGGCCACGCCGGAGTGGGCGTCTGTGGCGTCGAAGCGCACCGTCACCGTCGAAGTCTGCGTGCCGCTGGGCGCGTCGTCGCTCGTCTGCGGCGGCGTCGTGTCGACGCGCACCGTGAAGTGCGCGGTCGGCCCAGCGTTGCCGAGGTTGTCGACGGCGCGCACATGGAAGTGGTGGACGCCATCGGTCTCGGCAGCGAAGGTCTTCGTGAGCTCGCTGCCGTCGACGCTGACGTCCGGCGCAGTGTCCGTCGTCTCGTCCAGCACGTAGGAGTAGCCGGCGACGCCGGCCCCCGCATCGGTCGCGGCCGTC
>CAZIGT010000247.1:0-4806 GCA_964538465.1 uncultured Thermoleophilia bacterium
ATCCGGCCAGTCCATGCTCCGCCAGTTGTGCCGCAAACTCGGCCTGGTTGTACCCGCTCGTCAACAGGATGGGCAGGGCTGGACGTAAGCGCCGCAGCACCCCGCTGCACGCAATCCCATCCATGTGCGGCATCGTCATATCCATCAGCACACAGTCGACCTCGGCCCCATCCCGCCGTACGCGCTCGATCGCCTGTGGGCCGTCCTCTGCCGTAAGCACCTGAAAACCCGCGTCGGTCAACCAGGCCCGGACAACCTCACACACTTCACGCTCGTCGTCGACCACCAGGACGGTCTCGCGTCCGGCTGGCGCAAATGCGTCACCCCTCGCCACGGCCCCGTTCGTCACCGGCGCCGCCGCGGGCAGCACCATACGGATGGTCGTGCCGCAACCGGGCTGACTTCGAACTTGAAGCAAGCCCTTATGGCCGCGCAGCATCCCCTGCCCACCCGGCAACCCCAGTCCGCGTCCCACAAACTTGGTGCTGAAGAACGGGTCGAAGATCTTCGCCAGGATGGCCTCATCCATCCCGCAGCCGTCGTCGGCCACTTCGAGATAGACTTGCGCCTCGCCGCCCGGCCTCGCTGCGTCGGCCGCGAGGCCTCCCGCACGCACGACAACGTGACCGCCTGCAGGCCCGATCGCCTCAACCGCGTTGGTCACCAAGTTGAGGATTGCCTGATGCATCTGCGCCTCGTCAGCGTCGATGGCCGGCAGGTCCGACTCGCACTCGTAGCGGATCTGCACGTTGCGCGGCACAGACCGCTCTAGCAGCGGCTTCATGGTCTGCAACAGTCCGCCCAATTCCACACGCTGCAGGATGAAGTGGCCACGCCCCGAGTAGGCGAGCATCTGCTGCGTCAGCGCGGCTGCACGCTGCCCTGACCGAAGGATTCCCTCCACGCGCACCCGCGCCGGCGCATCCGGCGCCAACGTATCGAGGGCCAACTCCGCGTTGCCGATCACGCCCACGAGGAGGTTATTGAAATCGTGGGCGATCCCCCCCGCCAGCACGCCGAGACTCTCCATCTTCTGTGCCTGCAGGATACGCCGCTCCAGTTCCAGCCGCTCGTCCTCGGAGCGCTTGGCAGCCGTCACATCACGCAACGTCAGGATGGTCGCCGTAAACTTCTCGCTGAGGTCGAGCATCGCCGCATATTGCACTTCGAACCGCAGTGTTTCGCCCCGTATCTCCGCGTCCACCTGGCGGCGCTGCGCAGCCGTTCCGCCTTCACGGATCTGCTGCACCGTCGCAGCCAGCCACGGAAACACCGCGGCGAGCTGCTGCCCCACAAAAGAGGCTTGCGGACCGAGCGCCCGCAACTCCGGAATCGCCTGCGTTTGAGACGCTCCGGCGCGATAGTAGTGTGCGCCGGGCACGTCCTCCGGACGAAGCAACCTCGCGGCAGCGTGGTTGAGATTGATGATTGCGTCCTGAGCATCGAGCATGATGACCGGGTCGGAGAGACTCTCGAACACCGTAAGGTAGGCATTCTTCTCGTTCGTCATCAGCCGGTTGGCCGCCTGAAGCTCGTGGACGTGCGTGTCTTCCTTCGTGCCAACCCATGCGTCGCACAGCGCGATCTCGATGCGATCGAAGCAGCGCTCCACAAACAACCGCTGCCACGGCACATCGGCGGGCAGCGCTCGCTCGCAGACGAGGTCCACGTAACTCTGCCGGACGTACTTCAGCATTCCCAGGAACATCGCCAGACTGACGCCGCGCTGGCGGTGGCGCTGGGCTTCAACCACGCCAAACCGTGTCAGAGGGTCAGTGGCCAGATCGGCATCCGGCTCAATCTCAGGGATCTGCCCCGCTTCCTTGAGCTTCGCACAAAGCGAACCCGTCATGCCGGCGACGGAGATCCGCCACGCCTCGATGAGCGTCGAAGTGTACTTGGTGAAGCCCTGACGCCTCGCGTATTCCAGCACGCGCTGAACGAGCCAGTCGGCGTTGGCGGGAAGTAAGTCCAACAGCGCCTGCCGGCACAGCGCGTCACCGCCATCTGCGCCGCCGCTCTGCTCCCCCCCGGCCGGACTGACCTGAAACTTGGTCACGGCTCCACGACATCTCCATCCAGGACTCGTAAGGTCCGGGAATCTATGCCTGCGCAGTTAGTATCGAGCCATTCCTGTCACCGAGCGTACTGAATCGGCCTCCGGCGCAGCACGTGCGCCGCCGAACTACGAGCGCGATGCGGCCCCCTATCAACATGCTCCATTCACCCCAGCGCAGACTGGTCGCGGCAGACGACGCACCAGACCGCGCTGCCGATGTGCGGCGCCGTCGGGATCGGTACCGCCGATCTGTGCACCTTCGCGTCACTTGTTCAGGCTACATCCCAACTCACCGGTTCCACCGCGATTGTGGCTCAGGCCCAAGGCGGTAGCCCGCCATGTCGAGCTGCGCTTATACTGAACTCTCGGCGTCGGCGGCGCCACTCGCTCACGCGGAGCGAAACCGGAAGTTCGGCCGCCGGCCTGCCTGTCCACGTCACGGGTGCAGGCGAGGATGGTCCGGTCGTCACTGAAGTCCCGCGTGCGGGCCGGTGCGATACCAGTCAACGTCACCTTCTCGAGTCAGGAGGATGGTTCATGGAAGTGATGATCTGCGACACCTACCAGGACATGAGTCGCCAAGCGGCCCGCGAAGTGGCCGACATTCTCAACACGAAGCCGAACGCGGTCCTCGGCATGGCGACCGGCTCCACGCCGCTGGGGCTCTACCAGGAGCTCGTGCGGCTGCACAGGGAAGAAGGACTGGACTTCTCGCAGGTCACCACGTTCAACCTCGATGAATATGTGGGGCTCAACCCGCAGCACGAGCAGAGCTACCACCGCTTCATGCACGAGAACTTCTTCAAGCACGTCAACATACCGAAGCAGAACGTCTACATTCCGTCCGGAACGACGAACAACTACCGCTCGTTCTGCGACTGGTACGAGCGGCGCATCAAGGAAGTGGGCGGCATCGACCTGCAGATCTTGGGCATCGGCTCGGACGGGCACATCGCCTTCAACGAGCCGGGCAGCTCACTGATGTCGCGTACGCGGCTCAAGACGCTGGCGAAGCAAACGATCGAGGACAATGCGCGGTTCTTCGCGAAGGCGGAAGACGTGCCGGTCTACGCGATCACGATGGGCGTCGGCACGATCCTGGAGGCGCGCGAGCTGCTGCTGCTGGCGAACGGCAAGAAGAAGGCCAACGCGATCGCGCAGGCGGTCGAAGGGCCGGTCACCAGCATGATCACCGCCAGCGCACTCCAGCTCCACCCGTCGGCCGTGGTGTACGTGGATGCCGACGCCGCCGCGGAACTCAAGATGCGCGAGTACTACCTCTGGATCCAGCACAATAAGCCGGGTGCCCCGCGGGTGTAGGTCGCAGGCGACTCACGGACTTCGCGCCGCCGGCGTCAGGCCATGCCGCGGCGCGGGGTCTTGCCTTGCAGGATGCGCACAACGGTCGTGTCGACCAGGCCCATCCCCTCCAGCGAGACCTTGCTGAGGTTGCGGATGGACTCGTCGGCCGAGTGCCCCACCACGCCGTCGGCGGCGGAGACGCCGTAGCCCGCCAGCGCCATGAAGGCCGCACGCATGGCCGTGTCCGCACCGGAGACGATCTTCATCGAGCAGCCGCACTTCGCGCCGTCGCAAATGATCCCGCACAGATCGCCCACAATGTTGTGGATCGCGTACGTGATCTTTTCCATGTCGATGCCAGCCTGCTGATAGACGATCGCGATGGCGGCGGCAATGCTGGCAGCCGTCGCGCAGCCGCAGATGACGGACAACTCGCCGGTGAAGCGTTTGACGAATGAGTTGACGGCATGGCTGATCGCGATGCTCTCGTGAATGCGCTCGACTTCGATGCCGCGGTCGCGGCCGACGAGATAGGGCAGCAGGATCGCAAGCACACCCTGGTTACCCGACCCGCCGCTGGTCATCACCGGCTCGGCCAAACCGCCCATGCGGGCGTCGAGCGACGAGGCAACCTTGAGCTTCACGCGGTAGAACAGGTCGTCGGCCATCAGGCCCTGCCGCATCATCTGCTGGAGCTGGTAGGCGTTGCGTTTGAAGTCGACGCCCTTCTCGGCGATCGCGAGGTTCATGTCGACGCCGCGTTGGATATACGCCCGGTGGTGCGCTTGCAGCGGCAAGACGGCGCGGAGGACTTCTTCCAACGTGGCCTTCTTGAGCCAATCACGGTAGGCGCAGTTCGTCGCGCCGGCGTGCGGGTGGGCGGAGAGGATCGAACGGCCGTCCTTCTCCAGGCAGGTGATGTTGGTGTGGCCTTCGGAGACAACGCAGTACACCTCCGCGCCTCCGCCCCAGGCGCGAACCTCGACGCGAAACTCGCACGCGTCGGCCTGGCAGGCGTATGTGAGGCGGCCGCTCTCCAGGAGATCACGGGCCTGCACGAGCGTGGCTTCGGACACTTCACGCAGAATCTCCAGCCGCAGAGCCGGCTTCGCGAGGACGGCACCGAGCGCGGCCGCAATCGCGTTGCCCTTCTGGCCATCGCTGTTGGGGATGGTGACGGCGGCGCCGTTCTTGAAGGTGCCGGGGTCGACGGTGAGCTCGAGCCGCTCGACCGGGGCGGGGAGCTGTTCGGTCGCGGCCGCACAGGCGTAGGCACAGGAGATCGGCTCGGTGCAGCCGACGGCGGGGAAGACCTCGTGGTCGAAGATTTCCTGGAGCAAATCCATGGGGCCATTCTCCGAAAGGCGGCTGGGCCCGGCCAGCAGGGCCGGGCGTGCGCGGTGGCGCAGGCCGCCGGGGTCCATGATAACGGCGGGCGGGCCGGG
>CAZIGT010000248.1:0-4799 GCA_964538465.1 uncultured Thermoleophilia bacterium
CCGAGTTCCTGCTGCGCTCGCCGACGGGGGAGGAGCATCCGACGCCCGGCTCCTATGGCCACTTGCACCGTGTTCTCGTCGACGAGCTGCACGCGAGGCTCGTGAAGGCGAACCGCGTCGCCAACGGCATAGACGCGAAGACGGTCCCGCTGAAGGAGCCGTCGGCTGAGACGATCGGCCGCTACTTCTCCGCGGGGCTCAAGCTGCCGCGTCCATCGAAGACAGACGGAGGCGCTCAGTGAACCAGCGCGCCTTCATCGTCGCCGGCAAGCCGATCGAGCCGCCATCCGGGTTCGACGTCCTCAACTTCAACGACCCGAGCGTCCATCGCTTCCGCGGCAGGGACCGCACGGGGAAGCCCGTCACCGAGCTCGTGATCCACGAGACCGTCACGCGATCCGCCGAGGAGACGGTCGCGGTCCTCAAGAAGCGCGGGCTCAGCGTTCACCTCATCCTCGACGAGCACGGCCGCTTCACCCAGCACGGCGACCTCGCGAACGACAACCTGGCGCACGCGAGCCAGCACAACGCTGCTTCGGTCGGCATCGAGGTCGTGAACCCGTACTACCCGAGCTACCTCAAGCCGGGCATGGCCTGGTCGACCGTCATCGACGCGCCCTGGGCCCACAAGAAGAAGTACGTGCTGCCGACGCCGGCGCAGGCCGAGGCGGTCGCGCGCTTCATCGAGTGGGCAACCTCGCCCGCGTCGGGCCTCGCCATCCCGCGCACCTGGATCGGGCTTGCCGGCACCAAGCTCGCGATGGCCGAGGTGGAGGGCGCGGCGAAGCTCAAGCCCGGCGTGTACGCGCACCACTACTATGCCGAGTACCGCGTTATGCGGCGTCGAGCGAGGTCGCCCCAGCTGTTGACGTGACGCGCTGGCAGGCTTCCGCAGCTCCGACGATCTTCTGCTCTCCATAACGATGACCCCCGAGGGCTCATCGCCGAAAGGAGAGCAGCATGGCGAAGCGAAGGATCGAGCGCGCCCCCGAGGGCGTCGGAGCCGACGACATCGAGCCGCACCACGAAGCCCAGCATACCGAGGGCTTCGTCCGTTGGCTCGAGGGCAAGGGCTATAAGCCTCACACCATTCGGTGCCACGAGCACTACCTCCGGCAGTTCTTGGAGTGGGCGAAGGGCGAGCACGTACCGCTCACGGGCATGGGCCCGGCGGCCGTGGAGCAGTTCTGCTTCACCCTGAAGGCGCAGCGGAAGCTGCGCGCAACCGGTGATCGACTGGCTCCATCCGTGTTCGCGGCGCGCCGGTTCATCGAGTACCTCTCCGCAGTCGGAGTCGTCGCCGAGGTAGCGCCGGCGGCTGCCCCGCCGCCGGAGCTTCTGGCCGACTTCGATCGATGGATGCGAGAGCACCGCGGAGTGCGCGAGAGCACGCTCGTCGTGTACCGCCGCGTGCTGCTCGAGTTGCTCGACGCGGTCGGTGAAGAGCCCGAGCAGTACCGCGCGCGGAAGCTGCGCGACTTCGTTCTCCGGCGGTCTGCGGACTGGGGGCGAAGCCGCGCCAAGATGGACGTCACTGCGGCGCGAATGTTCCTGCGCTTCCTCGCGGCGACCGGGAGGTGCAGCGCCGACCTCGTGGACTCGCTGCCGACGATCGCGCACTGGCACCTGTCCGCGCTGCCGCGGCACCTTGAGCCGTCGGATCTGGAGCGCGTGGTGGAGGCGTCCAAGCCAACATCGGAGCAGGGCGCGCGTGACCGGGCCGTTGTGCTTCTCCTTGCCCGTCTCGGCTTGCGATCCGGCGACGTCGCCGGTCTGCGGATGCGGGACATCGACTGGCCGGGCGGGCGGCTTCAAGTCGCCGGCAAGGGGCGGCGTCAGGCGTGGATGCCCTTGTCCCAGGAGGTCGGGGACGCACTGCTGCAGTACATCGAGTCGTTCCGGCCGCGCATGGACGACGACCATGTCTTCATCACGATCCAGGCACCGCGACGGGCCATGTCGAGCCAGAACTGCAAGCACATCGCGAACCGCGCCATCCGGCAGGCAGGCGTGACCGCCCCCTTCCGGGGAGCCCACGTTCTCCGTCATTCGGCCGCGACCTCCATGCTGGCGCAGGGGCTACCGCTGGAGGCCATCGGCGCAGTGCTGCGTCACCGCTCCACGCGCACGACGGAGCACTACGCCAAGGTGGACCACCAGTTGCTCGAGGCGGTCGCGCAGCCATGGCCCGAGGTGACGCCATGTTGATGGCCGACGTGGATCGGTACCTCACCCTGCGCCGCGCGGTGGGGTTCAAGCTGCGCAACACGACCGGGATGTTGCGGAGCTTCGCCACTCGTGCCGCTGAACGCGGCGAACCCCACGTGCGATCCCAAACGGCCATCGAGTGGGCGTCGGAGGGCTCGACCCCAAGCCAGCGGGACCACCGCATCCGGGAGGTCAACCGCTTCGCGCGGTTCTTGCGAGCCGAGGACGCGGCCCACGAAGTCCCGCCGGCGGACGTCTTCCCGTGCCGGCGCTCTCGACCGCCGCCCTACATCTACCGGCCGGAGGAGATCGCACTGCTCATGGAGCACGCCGGTCGACTGGCCCCCGAGCACTCGATTCGACCGCACACGTACCGAACGCTCTTCGGCCTGTTGGTGTGTACGGGGCTCAGGCTATCGGAGGCGCTTTCGCTGCGGATGTGCGACGTGACGCCGACCGGCCTGACGATTCTGGAGACCAAGTTCCGCAAGAGCCGCTTCGTTCCACTGCACCCGACGGCGGCGGCGCCGCTGGCCGACTACCTGGCCCTGCGGCAACTGCTCGACGCGTCGGACCCGCACGTCTTCCTCTCGCTCCGACGGCGGCCGTTGATCCCCGAACTCGCTCGGTATGCCTTCCTCGAGGTCTGCGCCGCCGCCGGGATCCCGCAGCAAGCGAGCCGCCGGAGACCTCGGCTGCAGGACCTACGCCACACGTTCGCCGTTCGTGCCCTGCAGGCCTGTGCCGCCGGTCGCAAGTCGGCGCATCGCCACATGCTGGCGCTCACGACCTACCTCGGCCACGCGCGCCTGGAAGACACCTACTGGTACCTCGAGAGCACGCCGGAGCTGATGGCGGACGTCGCTTCGGCCGCCGAGCGCTTCATCTACGGAGAGGCACCATGACACCCATCGCACCGCACGTCAGTGCGTTCTTCCAGCAGCGCCTTCCCGTCGAGCGCGGGACCAGTCATCACACGATCGACAGCTACGCGTACGCTTTGAAGCTGCTGCTTGAGTACGCGAGCAATCAGGTCGGGGCTGCGCCGTCCCAGCTCCATCTGGAGCAGATCGACGCGACGCTGGTATCGGCCTTCCTCGGCCACCTCGAGACGCAGCGAGGGAACACGGCACGGACCCGCAACGCGCGGCTCGCCGCCGTCAGGTCGTTCATGCGTTTCGTCGAGTACCGCGTTCCCGCCGCGATCGAACAGGTCAGGCGGGTCCTCGCGATCCCAATGAAGAAGACGGACGTGCGCCTCGTGAAGCACCTCACCCTCGACGAGGTCCGCGCCATTCTCAACGTACCGGATCTGCAGACCCGGCTCGGCCTTCGGGATCGCGCGATGCTGCATCTGTGCTTCGCCGGCGCACTCCGCGTCTCCGAACTCGTCGGCCTGACGCTTGCCGACGTGACCCTCGGCGACCAGCCCAGCATCCGAGTCCACGGAAAGGGCCGCAGGGAACGCTGCCTGCCCCTGTGGGGGCAGGTGACCGCCGATCTGCGGGCATGGATGGCCGTCCGTGGCGAGCCGCCCGTGCCGGAGGTCTTCCTCAACAGCCGGGACCGGGAAATGACTCGCTCGGGCGTCGCCTACCTCCTGAAGAAGTACGTCCGCGACGCCGCAACGACGTGCTCGTCGCTCGACGACAAGCAGCTCTCGCCGCACGTCCTCCGGCACACCTGCGCGCTGATGATCCTCCAGGCAACCGGTGACATCCGGAAGGTCTCGCTCTGGCTCGGCCACGCTCACCTCCAGACGACACAGTGCTACCTCGAGGTCGACCCGACCGAGAGGCTGGAGGCCATCGAGGCCATCACGCCGCCCGCTTTGAGACGTGGCCGGTTCCGGCCTCGCGACGAACTGATCGCCTCCCTGACGGGCCGTTGACTATGCAGAGTGTTCTCCGCGCTCCCGCGCGATGACCTTCGCCCCGAGCGACCGAACTCCGCATAACGCGGTACTCGGCATAATAGCGATTATGCGCAGCTGCGCATAACCACTACTTCGGGCACGCCGACGGCTCGCTGCTCGTGCTCTACGCCTGGCTGCGCCTCGAGGCCGGCCTCGCGCCCGACGGCGCCTTCGCCGAGGCCGTTCGGCGCGGCACGGGCGTGCGCTGGAACGTCGACCTCGCGGACCTCATCGGGGCCGCCAAGAAGGAGTAGCCCATGGAGCCGACCGCCTTCACCGCCTTCGCCGAGTTCCTCAAGGCCACCGGTCCCTACGGGCTCGTCGCCATCCTGGGCTGGGCCTTCTGGCGGGTGAACGAGAAGAAGGACCGCGAGCTGAAGGACCTGCACGCGACCGTCGTGAAGATGGCCGAGGGGCAGACCGCCGCCATCACGAAGGTCGAGGCTGCGCTCGTCGCGCTCAAGGAAGCCATCGACGGCATGCGGCACGAGCGCGGGTAGCGCGACTTCCGCCGTCGCAGGACGCGCCGCCTACCTCCCGCCAGCCACATTCCCCGCCAGTTCCGCGGCGTTGCCCGGTCATCGCAACATACCGGCATCGCTCGTGTTTCAGGTCGAATTGCCTTGAGCTTCCGGCCCGCCGACGCCTGTATGTCCTTGACGATCGAGATGGCCTC
>CAZIGT010000249.1:0-4778 GCA_964538465.1 uncultured Thermoleophilia bacterium
CCGCGTGCACATGTCCTACATCGGCCACCCGATCATCGGCGACACGATGTACGGCGGAAAAGTCGTCAGCGAGTTCGACCTTACCGGCCAGGGCTCCGTCGCCCCGATCTTCGTGCACCAAGCGCTGCACGCCTGGAAGATCCGCTTCAAGCACCCCATCCTCGAGCAGGATATGGAGCTCGAAGCGCCGTTCCCGCCGCCATTCAAGCAAGCCGTCACCCTGCTGCGGAGTCAAAGCAGTGCCTGATTGCCGCACCCTGCGCCGTCTGTTGGTCGTTGCCGCCGTGGCCCTCGCCCTCGCTCCGGCCGTGGATGCCGGCGGCAAAAAGAAGCCCTCCCGCCCTCGTCCGCCCGCCGCCGCGCAGCCGCAGGATCTCGCCGGCAAGCTCAAGGCCATCCTCGCCCGCCAGCCCAAGAACTCCCGCATCGGCCTCGTTGCGCTCGACGCCGACGGCCGGACCACGCTGTTTGAGCACGAGCCCAACACGCCGCTCAAGCCCGCGAGCGTCCTCAAGCTGCTGACGACAGCCAGCGCGCTCGATCGCTTCGGCCCCGACTTCCGGTACGAGACGCGGGTCTACCTGCGCGGCGACGAACTCTGCGTCGTCGGCGCCGGTGATCCGAGCCTCGGCGACCTGCGCCTGGCCGAGCGCCTCAGTCGCAAGCGCGATGTCTTCGGGCAGTGGGCCGCCGAACTCAAGAGTCGCGGCGTCACCCGACTCAGCCGCATCGTCTTGGACGACAGTGTCTTCGACACGCAGGCGCAGTGCCGCGATTGGCCGGTCGAGCAGTCCGACCGCTGGTACCAAGCCCCCGTCGGCGGACTCAACATCAACGACAACTGCCTGGATGCCGAATTCGTCGTCCGCGGCAAGGACGTGCAGCTCAAGTTGACCCCCGACCTGCCCGAGACCATGTTCTCCAGTCGCGTTGCCCTGGGCAAAGGTCGCTCTATCGTCGGGAAGCGCCCGCCCAACAGCGACCGCTTCGAGTTCTCCGGTACGATCAACGGCGACTGGGAGCTCGCCTCGATCGCCGCCCGCGCCCCCCTCATCTTCTTCGCCCAGTCCCTCCACCAGACGCTCACGCGCAACGGCATCGAGATCGCGAGTGAGCCCGTCCGCCTGACGTTGAGCGCTGCGGACCTCAGCGGCGCCACCGTCGTCGCCACCGTGACCACCCCGATCATGGACGTCATCTGGCGCGCAAACACCTGCAGCCAGAACCTGTTCGCCGAATGCCTCGCCAAATCGCTCGCCGCATACGATGTCAACGGCCGGCCCTCCGGCACGACCGGCTCCTGGTCCGCCGGGCACGACGTCGTCCGTCAGACCTTGACCAAGCTCGGTCTCGACCTCACCGGCCTCAAGCTCCGCGACGGCAGCGGCCTGAGCCACCAGAACCGGGCGACCCCCGCCCTGCTCGCCCGCCTGCTCGTCGCCATGCGCCAGCATCGCCACGGGCGGCTCTTCGTCGAATCCCTCGCCACCCCCGGCGAAACCGGCTCGATGGAGCACCGCTACACCGAACTCCGCGGCCGCCTGCGCGGCAAGACCGGCACCCTCGTGGGCGTGCACGCACTCGCGGGCTACCTCACGCGCTCCGACGGTCGCGTCGTGGTCTTCGCCCTGCTGATCAACGGCGGGTGCACCAACACCTTCCCCGTCGACGTCTGCCGCACGCTCCTGGAAAGCCCCCTGCCGTAGCCTCAGCGTCCGGGCGCCGCGACCGCCGCCTTCTTCCGCCGCCGCGCAATGAGCAGTTCCAACTCATGGAGCCGCAGCACCCACGCCACCGCCAGAAACACCGCGGTCCCCAACCCAAGCAACCCAAACGTCTCAATGGACCGCGTGAACAGCGGTCGGTGCACGAGCTCCGCCACGTGCATCCAGTGCGGGTGCACCAACACGACCGTGACGCCCGCTGCCGCTCCCGCCACGACCATCTTCCCCACCGCCAGCAGCGTCGGGCCGTCCATCACGTGGCCGCACCGCCGTCGCTGCAGAATCGCCAGCCCAACCATGACCGACAGCGCCGAAGTGGTCGTCGTTGCGATGGCGAACGCCGACTCGCGAATCCCGGGCACCCACACCAGGAGCAGGTTCATGGCCACATTCACCGGCAGCAGCACCATGCTGATTCGCAACGGTGTGCGTACATCGCCGATGCTGTAGAACGCGCGCAGCACGATGTGCTGGGCGCAGAACGCCCAGAGCCCGACGCCGTACCAGACGACGACGTGCCCCACACGCACCGTGTCCGCCGGCGTGAAGCGCGACCGCTCGAACAGCAGCCGCACCAAGGGCTCCGCCAGCGCGATCATCATCGCCCCGGCCAGCACGCCCTCGAAGACCGCCAGCCGCAGGGACTGGCGCACCTCGGCCGCCCAGGCCGGCCACTCGCCGCGCGTCGCCAACCGACTGAACGCCGGTAGCGCCGCTGTCGCCAGCGAGATGACCAGGACCCCCAGCGGAAACTGGTAGAGCCGCTGCGCGTACGTCACGGACGAGAGCGCCCCTTCCGACAGCGGATAGGTGAACGTCACGCCGAAGAGGCTCGTCATGGCCGGCGTGTCCTTCACGTGCGTCAGCATCGTGCAGATCTGCGCGTCGAGGAACACGCCAAATGCCAGCACGCCTTGCCCCAGCGCAACGGGGCCGAGCAGTTGCAGCATGTGTCGTACCGTCGGGTCGCGTGTGTCGAGGTGCCAGCCCAGCCGGATACCGTTCGCCCGCAGTGCCGGCAGGATCGCCACGAGTTGCAGAATGCCGGCCGCGAGTACCGCGAGCGCGACGATGTACACCTGCTTCTGAGGTTGCCCCGGATACAGACGCGGCCCAAGCCACGCGGTGCCCACGATCATGCACACGTTCAGCAGGATCGGGACCAGGGCCGCCGGTACAAAGCTGCCCACGCAGTTGAGGATGCTCGACAGCAACGCCAGCAGGCAGACAAACAGCATGAACGGCAGCATGAGCGCCGTCAGCGATAGGAGCAGGTTGCGGGCCTCGGCTTTCGTCGGGTCGGCCGGCGCAAAGAGCCCGATCACGAAAATGATGAGCGTGATCAGGACCACGAGCGCAGCCAGCGTGACGGCCATCAGCGCAAATGTGCGCGCCAGGAGCTTCCAGGCCGCATCGCGTCCCTCGGTCTCTAGCGTTTTCGTGAACGTGGGCACAAAGACGGGCGCCATCGCGCCTTCGCCGAACAACCGCCGGAAGAGGTTGGGGAACTGGAAGGCGTAGGAGAACGCGTCCTGCACCCACGCCAGACCAAAGGCCTGCGCAAGCAGGATGTCCCGCGCCAGCCCCGTCACTCGGGACAAGAGCGTGCAGATCGCGATCAGCTTGGCAGACGATACGACACTGCGCGACGAACTCATGGGCGGGAATGATACGCCCCCCAAGCCGCGATTTCACGTTCGTACCCGTGACCGAGAGCGCCCACCCCGGAAGGACCTCCAGCGCCACCATGACCGTAGGGGCCGTTGTATGGACCAACGACCGCGCACCGTCTGGGCTACGCGCCCCCTGCATTCTCCGGCGGCCGCGACGCGTCGCCCAACACGCGCAGGACGCCCCGCGCGACGCTCGCCGTCTCCGGCGGCAGGCTCGACTCCGCAGCGACCAACTCGGTCAACGTCGAACGAACCCGGCCAAGCGTCTCCTCCGGCGCGCCAACGAAGCTCATCGCCGCTTCCACCCGCTGCACCCACTCCGTGAGGCCGATCTCACGCAGATCGTCCACGAGTCGCCGCAGCCACGGATGAACTTCCGGCAACTCCGGCCCGCCGCGTGGGGCGGACCGCTTACGCACCGCCTCTCGCAACACATATTCAATCTGTGCATTCACGCTGCGCAATTCCGCCGACGCCCACCGGTTCAGCTCCTCCCACAGCTCCGGCGCGATGCGCAGCAGAATGGCCTTTCGCTTATCCGCCATATCCCGGCCGTCCGCTCACGGGGGTCATCGTCACACCTGGTGCCGCGGCCTTGCGAGCTGCGGTCTCTGCCAACAAGAGTGCCACGACCGCGCCGGCCGTGGCACTCCGCGCTGTCCGAGGAGTCTCCCTAGCCGTACAGGGTACCCGCATTCACCACCGGTTGCGCCGCCTGCTCGCCGCACAGCACCACCAGCAGGTTGCTCACCATCGCCGCCTTGCGCTCGTCGTCCAGCATGACGGTCTTCTTTTCCTCCAGATGCTCCAGCGCCATCTCCACCATGCCCACGGCGCCTTCCACGATCCGCTTGCGGGCCGCGATGATGGCCTCCGCCTGCTGCCGTCGCAGCATCGCCCCCGCGATTTCCGGCGCGTACGCGAGGTGACTTAGCCGGGCCTCTTCCACCATCACACCGGCCTTGCCCAGCCGCTCCTGCAGCTCCTGCGCCAAGCCGTGCGAGACCTCGTCCATCGCCCCGCGCAGCGACAGTTCGCCGTCCACGTTGCTGTCGTACGGGTACCGGCTCGCCAGGTGCCGCAGCGCCGCCTCGCTCTGAATGTGCACGTAGTTGTTGTAGTCGTCCACATCAAACGACGCCTGGGCCGTGTTCTCCACACGCCACACCACGACGGCCGCAATCTCCGTCGGGTTGCCGCGCTGGTCGTTCACCTTGAGCCGCTCGGTGTTGAAGTTCCGCGTCCGTAGCGAGATCTTCTTCTTGATGAAGAACGGATTCGCCCAGTGAAAGCCCGCTTCGCGCGTCGTGCCCTGGTACGCCCCGAACAGCAGCAGCACCGCCGCCTCGTTCGGCTGCAGCGTGAAGAACCCGCACCACAG
>CAZIGT010000250.1:0-4736 GCA_964538465.1 uncultured Thermoleophilia bacterium
CTGGGTTTGCGGCCACTGCGGTGAGCTCGTGGGCCGCGGCGACGGCGCGGCGTCCAACGGAACAGACCCCGGCCCGTCGACCGGCCCGGGCTACCTGAGCGGCGGAGCAGCCGGCTCCTCAGCTGGCTCGGGCTACCTGAGCGCTGGCGTCTCGGGCGACGCCCCCCCGACCTACTCACCTCCCCAGCCCGTCGACGGCTACAGTGCGACCAACGGCTACGGCGCCTCCGACGGCTACTGTGCCCCGCCTACGCAGCCTCTTCCCGCCCCGCCGCCCGCGTCGTCGGGCGGCAGCTCCGGCAAGGGTCTCGGGTCACGCACCGTCATGCTCATCGGTGTTGTCGGTGTCATCGCCGTAGTCGCCATCGTGGGCGTGTGGTTCTTCCTACTCCGCGGCGGCGGCGGCGATTTCAGCGCCTACGTCGGTCAGTGGGAACTCACGGTCCCGGGATCGACGACTGCTCTTGCACTCACCATCCAGGACAACGACGGAGAGCCACAGCTTCTCATGGGCTCGACCAGCACGGCGACGAGTCAGACCGCCGTGCAGACCGCCGGTCCATACAAGATGCAGACCGACGGCGCCACTCTGGTCACCACACTCGAGGCGGCCGACAACGCCAGTGAGGAGCAGAAAGTGGCGGCGGACGCGGCTCGTGCGGCCCTGGGGGCCGTGGTCGACGATTTCGAGATGGTCTTCGCGCCGGGCAGCACGGCCGATACCCTGTCGCTCACGGTGGAGGGCGACATCCAGGGCTCCAGCGTGTTCACGGGCGACGTGAGTAGCCAGGCTCTGACCCTCACACGAGTCGGTGCCAGCGCTTCACAGGCCCTCTGACCATCGCCCGTCCCCGCTCCGTCAGCTGACCCGACGCTGCCCACAGGTCGCGGGTCCCCTGGCTATCGTCGACGATCAGCTCGCTCCATTCCTGCAGGGCTGACACGTCACAGCAGATCGCGGTCCAGCTCCTCTGTACGAAGAAGCGCTGAAGGAGTGCGGGGAACCTGCCGATACGGACCCTGTGCGGAGCGCGCGAAACCGGCGCACGAGCGTCCGCGCGCCTGTTCCGCACAGCCGGCGAGAGGCGAGACGAGCGCCGAGGAGGACGAAGGCCATGGCGATCTGTCGCGGCTGTGGCAAGGACATACGCGACGACATCTGGGTTTGCGGCCACTGCGGTGAGCTCGTGGGCCGCGGCGACGGCGCGGCGTCCGGCAGCGGCACGGTCGCCACGTCCGCCGATCCCGGACTCCTGACCGCCGGCGCCACAGCGGACGCCCCATCGGTGTCGCCGCCCAGCCCCTCCAGCGGAGACCACGGCGCCACGAACGGCTACGGCGCTACGAACAACCAGGGCACCCCGTCCCCGCAGCCTCTCCCCGGCTCTCTGCCCACCGCTTCGAGCGGCGACTCGACCAAGCGCACGGCCATACTTGTCGGGATCTGTGGCCTGCTCGCCGTGATCGCCATCGTTGCCGTGTGGTTCTTCGCGCTCCGCGGCGACGGCGGCTTCAGCGCCTACGTCGGTGAGTGGGAGTTGGCCATGCAGGGCAGGTCGACCGGCCTCACCCTCTCGATCGGGAACAATGGCGGCGCACCGCGACTCACGATGAGCGTGAGCGGGACAACGACCAGTCAGCCAGCCGTGCAGAGCGCAGGTCCCTTCAAGATGACGCTCGTGGACGGTACGCTTGTCACGAAGCTCGAAGCCGCGGACGGCGCCAGCGAGGAGCAGAAGGCCGCGGCGGACGCGGCTCGCGCGGCCCTGGGGGCCGTGGTCGACGACTTCAAGATGGTCTTCTCGCCGGGCGCCACGGACGACACGCTGTCGCTCACCATGGAGGGCGAGGTCCAGGGCTCGAGCGTGTTCACCGGCGACGTGAGTGCCCAGGCGCTGATCCTCACCCGCACCCACGCAAGCACGTCGCAGGTCCCCTGAGCGCCTACGAGCGCCACTCCAGGTAGTCGGCCGCGCGACGCAGCAGGAAGTCGCGGCCGAACGGCTCGCCGTGACCGGCCAGGATCGTCTGTACCGGTAGATCCCGAAGCCTGCGCATGGTGGCGCAGTAGTCCGCGATACTCGACCCCTCCAGTCCGTCCAACAGCGCGCCGACGTCGTAGACCACGTCGCCGGCGAACAGCACGCCCGCGCGCTCGTCCCACAGACCGATGCTGCCCGGGGAATGCCCGGGCAGATGTAGCACGCGGAGGGCGCGATCGCCGAGGTCGAACACGTCGCCCTCCTGCACCTGCAGCGTGGGCGTGGCCGGCGGGACGGTGAACGTCCACGGGTCGAAGCCCGGCGTGGGCACCGCACATACCGCGAGTCCGTCGGCCTCCTCCCCGACGCCCTCCGTCACCTCTGCATCGCCCTCACCGCTGCCGGCTTCACCCACCCCCACGCGTTCCTGCCACTCGCTCCAGTCGAAGTACTTGTGGAACTCGGGCGGGTAGTCGGCGACCACCAGAGGCCGCCATGCCGGAGGGGTCGTCAGCAGAGACGCCTCGGCGATGTGCACGGCGCGCGGCCAGAACTGGTGCGCGCCGCCCGCGTGGTCGGCGTGGGCGTGCGTCACGACGAGCAGCAGGGGCCGCTCGCCGATGAGCTCACGTGCGGACAGCGCCCCGGCCAGATCGCCGGCCCCCATGCCGGCGTCCACCAGAAGATCAGCCTCGCGGCCGCGCACGTGCCACACGTTGGCCTGCATGAGATCGTGCACGTGCGGCTCCCAGATGCGGGTCACGCCGTCGCCCACCGTCTCGAACGCGAACCACTCGGTCGCGATCCTCATGGGCGGCGTGACGTCACTCGACATCCGGGCCGCGCCCCCGCAGCTTGTCCATCTCCGCCTGCACGTCTGCGTCGCTGATCTCCCTGCGGCCGTACACGTCCCAGGCGTTGAAGACCAACCCGATCCCCCAGCCGATCATCACCCACATGGGCCAGAAGTAGCCGCGGCCGGTGAAGTACCAGATCACCACCAGGAATGCATTGATGACCACGTAAGTGACCAGATGGCCACGGAAGTCGCGGCGCTTCTTGAGCCGCTTCAGTGCCGCTTCTCTCAGCCTTTCCTCTGTCTGGATGCTATCGGCCATGCTGTCCTCCAGGATCCGTAGCATGTCCTGGCGATTCTATCGATGGCGGTCCGTTCCATGTGCGATGATTGCCGGGTTCCGACCCAGCGGCGCATACGACAGTCGTCCGCGCCGCGCAGACAACGGAGGCCTACATGACCGCTGCGCCCTCGCCGCCAGACGCCCTCTTCGAGTCCAACGAGACGGACGCGCGCCTGCTGGGCCGCGGCAAGGCGCGAGATATCTACGAGCTCGCCGACGGCAACCTGCTCATCGTCACCAGCGACCGTATCTCGGCCTTCGACGTCGTGCTGCCCTCGCCGATCCCCGGCAAGGGCATCGTGCTCAACCAGGTCTCCAACTTCTGGTTCGCGCGCACCGAGCAGGTGATCGCGAACCACATCGTCGATCCCGACCCGTTCGCCGGCGTCGCCGGCAAGGAACACCTGGTCGGGCGCTCCGTCGTGGTGCGTCGCGCCCGCTCCCTCCCCATAGAAGCCATCGTGCGCGGCTACCTCGCCGGCTCCGGCTGGGCCGAGTACAAGCGCTCGAGCACCGTCTGCGGCATCGAGCTGCCGGCCGGCCTGCAGGAGTCCTCGCAGCTCCCCGAGCCGCTCTTCACGCCGTCGACCAAGGCCGACCTGGGCGCCCACGACGAGAACATCTCATTCGAACAGGCGACTGGGATCGTCGGCCGCCCGCTGGCTGAGCAGGTGCGCGAGGTAAGCCTGGCGTTGTACTCCTTGGCCGCTGAGCACGCCCGTTCTCGCGGCATCATCATCGCCGACACCAAGTTCGAGTTCGGACAGCTCGACAACGGAGAGCTCATCCTCATCGACGAGGCGCTCACGCCGGATTCCTCCCGCTTCTGGCCAGTGGACGGCTACGCCCCCGGACGCTCGCAGCCCAGCTTCGACAAGCAGTTCGTGCGCGACTACCTGGAGAGCATCGGGTGGGAGAAGCGGCCGCCGGCGCCCGAGCTCCCGGAGGAGGTCATCCGCAAGACCGCGGAGAAGTACCGTGAGGCACAACGTCGACTCACCGGCCAGGAGGTGGCGTGATGGGCGAGGACCCCCGCGATCGGAGCGAAAGCGCCGAACGGGGCCGCCCACCATGGGCGGATCTCGACGACGTCGACGGTCAGGACGTGACCCTGGACAAGTCGGGAGCGCGCACTATCAACGCACAGACCGCCGATCTCAAGATGAGCGGCGCAGCGCTGATCAAGGCCGAGTCGGCCAACCTGAACATGAGCTTCGCCGGTACGGTCTCCTCCAAGAACGACGCGACCGTCAACTGGTCGAACGTCAGGACCGTGGCGGCCCGCGGCACCGTACGCCTGCAGTACGCCTTCAGCCGCTTGGTCACGGCGGGCGGGTACATCCGCCTGAACAACGCGGTGGCCGGCGCCATGCTCGCCCGGCAGGCGCGCGTGGAGCGCGGCTACGTAGGCCTGCTCGTCGCCGGCAAGGCCGAGCTCGCCGAAGACACCCGGGTACTCGTGAGTCCCCGCGGCGCGGCCGCCGTGGCAGCCGGCTTCGTCGGCGGCCTGCTGCTCGCGCTGACGTTCCTGTGGAGCTTCTACGCACGCGGTTTCAGGAATCGCGGCGCGTCCCGTTCACGAACGCGCCGCGGCGACGACTAGAGCGCAGGCGGG
>CAZIGT010000251.1:0-4705 GCA_964538465.1 uncultured Thermoleophilia bacterium
TGCGTTGCGGGCCGGTCACCGGGCCCGGCGAGAGGGAAGAGGTGAGCTGCCGTGACGGTAGCCCGTTCGGGAAGGTTCAACAGCGAGCGCGACCCCGCGTTCGTGCGGCTCAACAGCTCGCTGGCGCTCGACTGGCGGCTGTGGCCGGAGGACATCGAGGGCAGCCGCGCGCACGCTCGTGGCCTGGCTCGCGCCGGCGTCCTGGACGACGCGGAGCTGGAAGCGATCCTCACCGGCCTGGATGCAGTGGCGGAGGAGATCGGCCGCGGCGCGTTCGTACCTGCGGACGCCGACGAAGACGTGCACATGGCCGTCGAACGCCGGCTCACGGAGCTGGCCGGCGCGCCCGGGGCGAAGCTTCATACCGGTCGCAGCCGCAACGACCAGGTGGTCACCGACGTACGGCTGCACCTGAGCCGCGTCTGCGAACGTCAGGACCTGGCGCTGCTCGATCTGCAGCGCGCGCTGATCGAGCGTGCGGAGGCGAACGTCGAGACGCTCCTGCCGTCGTACACGCACCTGCAGCGCGCCCAGGTCACCTCTCTTGCGCACCACCTGCTGGCGTACTTCTGGATGCTGGCGCGCGACCGCGACCGGCTGGCCCGGGCGCGCGCCTCGTGCATCATGTCCTCTCCTCTGGGGGCCGGCGCGGCGGTGGGCGTCAACTACGGGCTCGATCGCGCCGCCACCGCCGCCGAGCTCGGCTTCTTCGAGCCGGCGCCGAACTCGCTCGACGCGGTCTCGGACCGCGATTTCATCGTCGAGTACCTGCACTTCGCCGCCGTTCTCGGTAGCCACCTGAGTCGACTGGGCGCTGAGCTTGTGCTCTGGTCGACTGCCGAGTTCGGCTTCGTGCGCTTGCCGGACGCCTTCAGCGGCGGCTCCAGCATCATGCCTCAGAAGCGCAACCCGGATGCGGCCGAGCTCATGCGGGCCGCGGCGCCACGGCTGGCGGCCGATCACAGCGGTCTGCTCGGCGTGCTTCACGGCCTGCCGCTCGCCTACAACACCGACTTGCGCGAGGACAAGCGCTACCTCTTCGACGCCGTCGACTGTCTCGACGAGGTCCTGCCGGTCGTCGACGGCCTGCTCAAGGGAGCGGCATTCGCGAGCGACCGCATGGCAGCCGCCTGCGAGAGCGCCCTTCTGGCCACGGACGTCGCCGACCATCTGGTCACCGCGGGAGTACCGTTCCGGGAGGCGCACCATCTCGTTGGAGCCATGGTGCGCCTCGCCGAGGAGCGTGGCGTCGACCTCTTCCAGCTGGGCCGCGACGAGCTTGCCGCGCTCTCGCCGCACCTCGCCCAGGGCATCGCAGAGCTTGGCGACCCGGTCGCATCCCTGTGCGGCAAGATCGCCTTCGGCGGCTCGGCCCCCGAGCGGGTGCGCGAGCAGCTGGCAGCGGCTCGCGCCCGCATCAGCTGATCGCCGTGCGTGCGGCCGTGGATGCCAACCTCGAGCCTGCCCACCGGCGGTCGGCGCGCTTCTCCGCAGCGTGCTTGCTCGCAGCGCTCGCGGTCGCTGCGCTGCTGGTGCTGGTCGCCCTGCCGCCGGCCGTCGGGGCGACCCGTGGGTGGCAGGTCAGCGCATGGACGTTCGGCGACCGCGCGTCACTGAGCAGCGCGGTCGCCTCCAACGCCATCGATGAGGTCCAGCCGGACTGGTTCGCGGTGCGCCGCGACGGTGCGCTGCTCGGGGACACGGACGCGGGGTACGTGACGCTCGCTCACGCCCATGGACTACGGGTGCTGGCGACCGTGGCCAACTACCGGGAACCGGTCGGATTCGACCGGGCCCTGGCCCATGCCATCCTCACCTCATCGAGCGCCCGCCAGCGGCTGGTCGATGGACTGCTGGCCTTGTGCGTCTCGCGCGGCTACGACGGTGTCGACGTGGACTTCGAGAACATGCGCGCCGGCGACCGCGACCTGTTCTCGTCGTTCATCGAGCAGCTGGCCGCCGCTCTCCACTCTCACGTTCTTCTGCTGGGCATCGCGGTCGAAGCCAAGACATCCGAACCCGGCGAGTGGTCCTCGCGGGCGCAGGACTGGTCACGTCTGGGAGCCGCCGTCGATGAGTTCCAGGTGATGACGTACGCGTACCATGGTCCCTGGAGCGACCCCGGTCCCATAGCTCCGCCGCGCTGGACGGACCGCGTCGTCGCGTTCGCGGAGACCCAGGTGGCGCCGGGCAAGGGCTGGATGGGCGTGCCGTTCTACGGGGCCGAGTGGTGGCCGAACGGCGGTGCAGAGATCGTGTGGAGAGAGGCGAGGCGCCGCATGCGCGCTCATCATGTGCGGCGCCTCGAGCGCACCCGGTCTGGAGAGGTCCGGTTCTCGTTCCTCGACCGGCGCGGCCGGCGCCACGTGGTGTACTACCAGGACAGGGTGGCCCTCGCGGTCAAGCTCGATGTCCTTCGCCGCGAGCACCCAGGCATCGCCGGCATCGCGATCTGGGTGATGGGCGGCGAGGACCCGCGCTTCTGGCCGCTGATCGCCGCCCGGCTCGCCGCTCCCTGACGCGCGCCGCGCAGGATGGGGAGGCTCGCGATTGGGCCGAGGAGGATGCTGCCCTTCTGGCGTGGCTGCGCTGTCCGGGTCATGCCGCTCGTCGTCTAGAATCCGCGCCGTGGACCCGACACCCCCTCAGCTCGACAGCTCGGCCGCCTTGCCGCCGGCCTTCTTCGCCCGGCCGGTTCTGGAGGTCGCCCACGATTTGATCGGCTGCACGTTCGTCTTCGACGGCGTCGGCGGCCGGCTGGTCGAGGTCGAGGCCTACCGTGCCGACGACCCCGCCAGTCACTCGTACCGGGGTAGGACCCAGCGCAACGCCGTCATGTTCGGCCCGCCCGGCCACCTGTACGTCTACTTCACCTACGGCATGCACTTCTGCGTGAACCTGGTGTGCCATGAGGAGGGTGACGGTGCCGCGGTGCTCCTGCGGGCTTTGGAGCCGGTGCACGGGGTGGAGGCGATGAAGGAGCGCCGCGGCATGGACGACATACGCCTGCTGTGCAGCGGTCCGGCGCGTCTGACCCAGGCGCTGGGCATAGGGCGGGAGCACGACGGCCTGCCGGCGTGGCAGCCTCCGGCGATGGTGCTCCCGCCGCCAGACCGATGCAGCGGGGATGCGGCCGACCCGACCGACCGGGGAGCCGGCGACCCGATCGAGCGAGAGCCAGTCGTGATCGCCACTCCCAGGGTGGGGATCAGCACGGCGACGGGCATGCTTTGGCGCTTCGTCGACGCCCAGAGCCGGCTTCTCTCCCGTCCGCTGAAGCAAGGCACCGGCGACAGGAACGGCAACGCGAACGACCGCAGGGCATGATGCGCGCCGGCGCGACCGGCCGCCGGTCGTGACGTACACTGGGGCCGTGCCTCACCCCGTGAAGACTGCGACGGTCACGTGACGCCCACGCACAGCCCGCGCTACAAGTGGGCGATAGTCGCCATGGCGTTCCTCGCCATCTTCGGCGTGTTGGGCCTGGGGCGCTTCGGCTATGCGTCGGTCCTGCCGTCGATGCAGGACGCGCTGGGCCTGAGCAACACGCAGGCCGGGGCCCTCGCCACCTGGAACCTGGTCGGCTACACGAGCATGGCTGTGGTGTCGGGCGTGCTCGCGTCCCGGTTCGGCTTCAGGCTGGTCATGACGGCCGGCCTCGTCACGGTCGCCGTCGCCATGTTCCTGACTGGATTCGCCGGCGGCATGACGTCGGCCGCCGCAGCGCGGGCGTTCACGGGCTTCGGCGCCGGCGCCGTCAACGTTCCGGCGATGGCCATCACCGCGGTCTGGTTCGACGCTCGCCGCCGCGGGCTGGCGTCCGGCATCGTTGTCACCGGGTCGTCGCTCGGCCTGATCGTCGCCGGCCCGCTGGTGCCGCGGATCATCGACTCGTTCGGAGCGGACGGCTGGCGTGTCAGCTGGTTCGTCTTCGCCGCTGTAGCCGCCGTGCTGGCGGTCCTGGCCTTCCTTGTGATCCGGAACCGTCCCTACGATGCCGCGCAGCCGAACCACCGGCCTGTCCATGCTCGGTTGGACTGGCGGCGCATGCACCGCTCCGGCTACGCGTGGCGGCTCGCGATCGCGTATCTCACGTACGGCGTGTCGTACTTCATCTACCTGACGTTCTTCGTGAAGCGACTGACCGGCGACCTCGGGTACAGCGATGAAGCCGCGGGCACCCTTTTCATGGCCCTGGGCCTGGCGGCGATGTTCTGCGGCGTCTGGGGGCATATCTCAGACCGCATCGGCCGCAGGTACGCGCTCGCGATCGTCTCGTTGACTCACGCGGCTTCCTTCGCGCTGTTCGCCCTCTGGACGAGCACGGCCGGCCTCACCCTGTCGGCCGTGCTGTTCGGCATCACTATCTGGAGCATCCCGGGCATAGTCACGGCGGCGTGCGGCGATCTCTACGGTCCGGCGCTGGCGCCGAACGCGCTCGGCTTCCTCACGGTGTTCCTGGGGCTTGGGCAGATCATCGGGCCCACGGTCGCCGGCGCCATGGCCGATGCGACCTCGTCGTTCGAGTCCGCCTATCTGCTTGCCGCAGGCGTGGCCCTCACGGGCGGGCTGGTCATGCTCCTGCCACCGCTCAGCATCGAGAAGGACCCCGTCCTGGCTGAGGACCGTGATGCGGGCACCGTCGGGGAGCCAGACGCGGCCTGGTCGGAGAGCCAGTCGTCCAAGTAGAAGGGGCCGGCCTTGC
>CAZIGT010000252.1:0-4666 GCA_964538465.1 uncultured Thermoleophilia bacterium
CGACCCGGAGGCGAAGCCTCCGGGTCGACCGCGCTGGTTCCAGCTCGATGAGGTGCAGCCGGACTCGCCGCCGCGGCTGGCGACCTGGGTCGTGCGCACCAACGACATCGACGCCGCCGCAGCTGCGGCAGGGGTGCCCATGGGCACGCCGGAGCCCATGACCCGCGGCTGGATGAAGTGGCTGTTCATGGTCTCGCCGGACGGCCGCATGCCGTTCGACGGCGTTGCGCCCACCCTGATCCACTGGGACATCGACGTGCATCCCGCGAGCACCATGGAGGATCGGGCGTGCTCGCTCGTCAGGCTGGAGGGCTACCACCCCGAAGCCGGCAGGATCGCAGAGATGCTGCGAGTCATCGGCTTCGAGGACGACCGTTTCGTGGTGTCTGCGCTGCCGGCGGGCGAGCGCCCGTACCTCGTGGCCCACATCCAGACGCCCGCCGGCGTCCGTCGGCTCGGTTCCTCTGAAAGCTGAGGGCATCGAGCCGCCGGCGTGCGCGTGCTGGGCCCCCGGCCGAGACTGACGGGCGGCGAAGCCGATAGTCTGAACGTGGCCCCGCCCGCCCAGTCGACAACGGAGGTCCTGTGTTCGCTAAGCGGAGTCCAGACGGCTACACCACGGTGATCGACGGCATCCGCATGAAGACGCTCTGCTTCGGCGCCGGCACGCTGATGGCCGAGTTCCGCCTCGAAGAGGGCAGCGTCCTGCCTGAGCATTCACATCCGCACGAGCAGACCGGCTACCTGGTCGCCGGGCAGATGCGGCTGACGATCGGTGACGAGACGAGCACGGTGTTGCCGGGCGACAGCTGGTGCATCCCGGGTGACGTGGCTCACGGTGCGGTGGCCGTCGCGGACTCGGTCGCTGTGGAGGTCTTCTCTCCGGTGCGCGAGGACTACCTCCCCGACTGAGAACGTTCGCCCGCGGTGGGGCGCGACGTATGATGCCGACGGTAGTTCGAGGAAGGAGTCGGCCATGCCAGACGTCCCAGAAGGCCTGCTGATCGCCAAGGGTGCTGCCGAGTTGCGGCTGCTGCCGCACATGGCCAACCGGCACGGGCTGGTCGCCGGCGCCACGGGCACGGGGAAGACCGTGACGCTCCAGGTGCTCGCCGAGTCCTTCAGCCGCTCAGGCGTTCCGGTCTTCGCGGCCGATATCAAGGGCGACCTGTCCGGTGTGTCGCAGGCCGGCGGCGGCAATCCCAAGGTCGACCAGCGCATCGAGCAGCTCGGCCTGGCGCCGTGGGAGTTCACCGGATCGCCGGTCATGTTCTGGGACGTCTTCGGCGAGCAGGGCCACCCGGTCCGCACGACGGCGTCTGAGATCGGACCGCTGCTGCTCGCCCGCATGCTGGGCCTCAACGACATACAGGAAGCCGTGCTCACGGTCGCCTTCCGGGTGGCCGACGACAACGGCCTCCTGCTGCTCGACATCGACGACCTGCGCGCGATCCTCAAGTTCGTCGCCGACAACGCGGCGGAGATCGGCACTACCTACGGCAACGTCTCCGCCGCCTCGGTCGGCGCCATCCAGCGCGCCCTGCTCACCCTCGAGGAGCAGGGCGGCGATCGCTTCTTCGGCGAGCCCGCCCTCGACCTGTTCGACTTCATGCAGACGGACGCCAGCGGCCGCGGCTACGTCAACATCCTGGCCGCCGACAAGCTCATGCTGTCGCCGCAGGTCTACTCCACGATGCTGCTCTGGCTGCTCTCCGAGCTGTTCGAGCGGCTCCCCGAGGCCGGCGACCTGCCGAAACCCAAGCTCGTCTTCTTCTTCGACGAAGCCCATCTGCTGTTCACCGATTCACCGCCGGCGCTGCTCACCAAGATCGAGCAGGTCGTGCGCCTCATCCGCAGCAAGGGCGTGGGCGTCTACTTCGTCACCCAGAATCCCATCGACATCCCGGACACGGTGCTGGGACAGCTCGGCAACAAGGTGCAGCATGCTCTGCGAGCCTTCACGCCGCGCGAGCAGAAGGCCGTGAAGGCGATGGCGGAGACGTTCCGGCCGAATCCCGACGTCAACGTGGAGAAGGCCGTCACAGATCTGGCCGTAGGCGAAGCGCTCCTCTCTGTGCTGGAGGCCGACGGGAGCCCTTCGATGGTGCAGCGGGCGTTCGTGGTGCCTCCGCACGGGCATATCGGCGCCATCGCGCCCGAGCAGCGGCAGCAGGTCATGGCTGCGTCGCTCGTGGCGGGCCACTACGAACAGGCCATCGATCGCGAAAGCGCCGAGGAGGTGCTGGCCGCGCGGGCCAAGCAGGCCATGGTCGCTGCCGACCAGGCGGCGGTGGCGACCGCAGCCCAGGCGGAGGCAGAAGCGCGTATGCGGCCCGCGCCGCGGCCTGCGGGCCGCAAGGCGGAGCCGCGGCCTAAGGCGCAGCAGCGCGCGCAGCGCCCGTCCGGCGGCCGGCGCACGGACAGCATGATGACGGCGGTCGGCAAGAGCGTGTTCAAGGCCATGGGGAGCCAGGCCGGCCGACAGATCATGCGCGGTGTGCTGGGCACGATCATGAAGAAGTAGGGGGCGCTCCGTGAAGGCCGTGGTGGTCTACGAATCGCTGTGGGGCAACACGGCGGCGATAGCGCGTGCCGTGGCGGAAGGCATCGGGGAGGGCACGCCGGCGCTGCACACGGATGAGGTCGGGGCGTCCGCGCTGGCGGACGTCGACCTCATCGTGGCCGGAGCGCCGGTCCTGGGCTTCTCGCTCCCCACCGAGAAGATGCGCGACGGCATCCGCGCGAATCCCGGTCGCGCGCCGTCTCCGCCGGACCTCTCGCACCCGTCCATGCGTTCGTGGCTCGACGCTCTGCCCAAGGGCAACGGCCGTGGCGCCGCCTTCGAGACGCGCCTGCGCATCACTGCGGGCGGCGCCACGTCGGCCATCATCGAACGTCTCGAGAGTGCTGGCTACGGCCGGCTCGGCGAGGAGCGGCGCTTCGTCGTGAAGGGCCGCTACGGGCCGCTGCGCGACGGCGAGCTCGAGAAGGCCCGTGAGTGGGGCGCTGAGCTCGCGCGGTCAATGGCGGGCTGAGCTTCGCGGCGCGCAGGCAGCCTCACGCTGTGCCGCGTCGAGTAGCGCCGGCACCCGGTCGCGCCGGCTCCCGCGCCACACCGGGCCGGCGCCCCTGCTACGCCGCGGTTTTCGGGTCCTTCAGCAGCGCGAGCACTGCTGCGCTCACCGCCAGCAGACCCACGGCCAGCATAAGGGACACGGTGAACGAGCCGTCCGCGGTCCTGAGTGCCGACATGATGTACACGAAGACCACGGCGACCTGACCGCAGAGTTGCACGAGCCCCGTCGAGGTGCCTTCCGGCGTCGGGTAGGTCGTCTCGGCGGCGTACTGTATGCCGATGGGCAGTATGGCGATCACGAAGAAGCCAAGCTCGGCGGCCGAGGCGAACAGCAGCCAGGTCGACGAAGCGAAAGCTAGGCCGAGCATGCCGGGGATGGCCAGTAGCGTGGCCATGACAAGGAAGCGCACGCGCTTGCGCTGCCGGTCCGAGATGGTCGAGAGGACGACTGCGCCAACGACGCCGGCGCCCAGCATGAGCCCGCCGAGTATTCCGGCGTCGTCCACAGTGAAGCCGCGCGGCTCTATGATCTGCTCAACCCACGTTGTGACGCCGTTGAAGATGCCCATGACCACGAATGCCACCGCCAGGATCACTAGGAACGGCTTCACCTTGAGGGCGCTCCGCAGGCCGTCCAGCATGAGCGCCCGCTCCTCCATGCCGGGTGGGCACGGTGGTGTGGCCGGCCGCTCGCGCCACAGCAGCAGGAACGCGGCTGCGGACGCCGCCGCCAGCGCCCCGTAGACCAGCTGCGTGGTCCCAATCGACAGACCGTCGGTGAGGAGCGGTGAGAGGAGCATGCCGGCAGCGATGCCGAGCATGTTCGCCAGGGTCACCAGGCTCACCGCGGTGGCTCGCTGCCCGGGCGGGAACCAGTTGGCCGGTACCTTGGTCCACGAGTTCAACAGGAACGGCTGGCAGGCCGCGATGCCTACGGTGAACAGCAGTGCCAGCGTGTAATTGTCGCCGACAAGGCCGCGACCCAGCCCGCAGATCGCCATGACCACGACCGCAGAGCCCACCGCCATGCGGACGCCCTTGGTGTCGATGACCCACGCAGCCGGCAGTGAGAGCGGCACGAAGGCGATCATGAACGACATCGACAGCATGGCGATCTGCAGGTCTCCCACGCCGTAGTAGTCGGCTGCAAGGCTGGTGATGGGGGCGTAGGCGATCCAGAGGACCTGGATGGTGAAGTTGACCAGCATGAAGGCCGCCAGTACCACCCAGCGGTAGTCGTAGACGCGATACTGCTCGCTCACTGTCCCCCCTGCCCCCGGCCGACGCGGCGGGATCCGTCGCCGGCTCTGGCTGTGTCGAGTCGCCGGCCGCCATGGCCGGCGCGTCGCGGTCGATGCGCCGGTAGAGGCGGCGCATGCGCTTGGGGATCTCGAGGAAGCTGCCGTAGCAGTCATCGTATACGGCGCGGTGGCCCACGTCCGGGTGGAATGCGTATTCGGACTCGATGAGTTCGGGCACGTCAGAGAAGGAGACCCCGTTGTGGCCGATGGCCACGATCCTGGCGGCGACACAGGCACTGGTCGGGGTCGTATCCTCCACCTGGTTCACCTGCGCGCCTATGACGTCGGC
>CAZIGT010000253.1:0-4663 GCA_964538465.1 uncultured Thermoleophilia bacterium
CGCCGGGCGGGCCGCTTCTCAGTCCCGTCGTCAGTGCGTGCGCGTGCGGCGGTCGAGGTACTTCTTGATCGCCGCGAGCTGACCAGCGCCGTCCAGCCCGGCCTCGGCCAGAACCATGTCGCCCTGGCCGCTGCCGAGGAAGTGACCCTTGCTGTACGGATGCAGGGACGCGTCCAGCCCGGCCTGCGACTGCACCCAGCGGTACAACGTGGGCAGCGTGAAGCCGGTGATGCCGATAGCATCGTGGGCCCGCTCCTCGGGGAAGATCGACAGGCGCTTCTCGGCCGGCAGCCTGTCGAACAGCTCGGCGCTGGACACGTAGTAGACCCACGGGTCGATCCCGGCCTCTGCGAGCAGCGGCATGGTCTCTTCGACGAAGGCGTAGGTCACGGCGCTCTCCTGCAGGACCACCGTGAGATCGCCCTTGTCTTCCGCGCGGCGCAGCAGATACAGGCCGTCGGCGGCGGCCTCGGGGGCGGCGAGACCGAGCGCGGCCCGGTCCAACACCTTCTCGGTCGGCCGTGTGACGAACGCCGAGATGAGGGCTGGGCGGGCTGCGAGAGACGCCGCGACCAGCGGCCAGATCTCCTGCGGCTCCCACGGTGTGATCGACACGGCCGTGCCGTCCGGGAAGTTCTCCTGCACCAGCTGGAGCGCCTGCGGGTCGGCGTGAGTGGGACCGTCTTCGCCGGTCTTGAGGCCGGCGTGTCCGCAGACCAGGATCATCGGCTTGTAGGGCGTTCCGTACACGGACTCCTTGGCCTGGGCGCCGATGCAGTGCAGCCGTCCCGCCACATGCCCGAGCGCGGCGATGAACGCTCCGTATGACGAGCCGACGCCGATGTTGTGGCCGAAGGTGGTCAGCCCGGAAAGCACGCCGGCGATGGCGTCCTCGCAGATGCCGCCGATGGAGAGCAGCCGCCCCTCCGGGTTGCTTCGCGCGTTGTAGTAGCCGCCCGGGAAACCGCCGGCGATCACGTTGACGCTCGTGGAGCCCAGCAGGTCGGCCGACGCGGTGAGGAAGGCGCCGCCGGACGCGGTGTTGAGGTGGTGAAGAGCGTCGGCCAGCGCCTGGCGCAGCGTAGTGGAAGAGCCGGGCTCCAGGCGCAGCGCGTCGGGCACCGAGTGAACGGACTCGGCCGCGACCTTGTAGACCGTGTCGACCTGTGGCGCGCCGGCGCGTGGCGCGCGGCCGCGCTTGTCGAGCCGCTCCTTGGAGGCAACCAGCCGGCGGGCCATGGCTGCGGCGGTCTTCGCGTCCGCCTCGACCGCCGCGCGCACGAGCTGGAGCGCCTGCCAGAAGCACTCTTCTATGACGGCCTTCTCGGCGCCGCCGGCGCAGCGCTGCCCGGCGGCGTCGCAGGCGGGAAGCAAGGCCTTGCCGCCGGTGAGCTCCGCGAGCGCCTCGTAGAAGCCCTCTGAGCACAGCTTGTGGCCGGCGCCGTGCGAGGCCTTACCCTCGATGCCGTACTGCCAGCCCTTGTGCGTGCGGTAGATGATCGCTGTCGGCTGACCGGTGTCGAGGTCGGCCGCGCACCGCTGCGCCGCGATGACCTGCTGGAAGTCGTGGCCGTTGGGCACGTAAACGACGTTCCAGTCGTGCAGGAAGAACAGCTCCATGGGGTCCCACTGCACGTAGTCGCCGGGATCGTTGCCGTCGCGGCACACGCGCTCGCTGTCGATGGACGCCTGATTCCAGTCGACGTGCAGCACCACATTGTCGAGCGAGGCCGTTCCGGCCGCGGCGAGCGCCTCGGCCACGCGGCCCGGCGTGAGGCCGCCTTCACCTTCGGAGATGTGGACCCGCGGCGCGTTCTTGCCGTAGCGGTCGTGGGCGCCGAACGCGAGACCCAGCGAGCTGGCTACGCCCACCCCCGAGGCTCCTGTGGACAACCTGACGAAGGGCGTGGCGGGTGTGGGGTGCCCGTCCAGCGGCTTGGACTTGAACTGCTTGAACAGCGGAGTGTCGGTGATCGGGTTGCGGCGGAAGCCGAGTAGGTCTTCCAGCCGCAGACGGTCCTTCTGATCGGCCGGCAGGAGGCCTGCGGCGCCCACTCGCGCCACTTCGTCCCGCAGTGCCCACATGGCGTACAGGCCCATGGCCTTGTGGCCTGCGGCGTACGAGACGATGTCGGCGTCCTCACGCTCGGGAGCGCCCAGGTCGTAGTCGGCCGCGTCGAAGAGGATGCCGGCCATGAACCGGCCCGAGGAGATGGAGCCGCCCGGATGCCCGGACATGGGCACGTAGTTGTAGAGGAGGCTGCAGAGCGACCGGTACGTGCTGTCGAACGCCTCGAACTGTGCCAGTTCCTCGGCAGACAGCGGACCCTCGCCCGGCTTTACGGTGTCCCCGATGTCGATGTAGGTACCGCGTCTAGGACCGAACGTGAGCGCCATTTCGCCACCTCTTTCCTTCGGCCCCGCGCGTTGCCCGCTGTGATCGGCCACGCCCGGGGCCCATCGTGCTCCTGCGTCCACGGACTGAGAGCGATGGCGGTCGTGCCCCCGGGGTGTCGTTGAGGCCGTGCGCCGCGCCCGTCTCGCGGACGTCGCTGGTTCGTGGGTGAAGCATATGCGTAGCGGCACCGCGCGTCATCGGCCAGAGCGTAGCGGAGTACCGGCCGTTGGACTCCAACGTGGTCAGGAGGGCTCCACGCGCAGCACGCGGTCGGGGCGCGCATCAGGCGCGATCGGTGACCGCAGCCGGCAAAGCCCGATTCCGCTCTCGCTCACGGGCGGCCGGGCGGATGGCCCCGGCCGGGATCAGTCGTCGGCGATGCGATAGGTGGCGGCGATCGGCGTTCCCGGCTTCAGCATCGCCCAGACCGGACAGAGCTGCTTGTCGGCGATCGCCAGCGAGCGTTCGACCACGGCGGGGTCGATACCGGTACCGCGGACCGTGAACTCCAGGTCGATCTGCGTGTACACGGTCGGATGTTCGTCGCGACGCTGCGCACGGGCATCGACCTCGATGCCTTTCACGGGCTCATCGGTGCGTGCCAGAAGGAGGGCGAGCGTGTTGCCCGCGCAGCCGGCCAGGCTCGCCAGCAGCAGCTGCAGGGGAGTGAAGCCGGCGCAGGCCTCCTGGTCGGGCTCTGGGCAGCGACGCTCTTGCGCGTCTTCGTAGCGCAGCGTCCTTACCTCAGCTGACGTCGGGTAATCCAGCTCAACGGTGTGTGGACCGTAGCTGACATCGATGCGCATGGCACCCTTGTGCACGGCGTGAACGGTCACCTCGGACGGCATCCCATCTCCCTTTGGTCGCTTTCTCGGATGAGGCGGCGCGCTGAGGGGGCGCCCCGTTATCGATCGTTCAGGAGGTACTCGTTGAAGAAGCCGATCACCCGCTTCCGGTACTCCTGCGGTTGTGCGGCCAGACCGCCGATATGGGCCGCGTCCGGTACCTCCCAGATCCGCTTGGGTTCACGGGCGGCCTCGAAGTACGTGGGGGCGAGGGCCTTCTCGGCCTCCTGACCCTTCTCGCCGTAGATGAGGAACAGCGCTCGTGGTGAGACTTGCGACGAAAGCTTCTCGAGCGAGGGCGGCGGTGCGTGGCCGCTGAGCACGGTGACCGCGGCGGTGAGCACGGCGTTGTAGGGCAGCTGCATGATCATGTTCCCTACGCCGGCGTCGCTGCGGGCCAGGGTCTCGCGCACGGAGCGCGTGCCCGTGCCCTCGGAGACGACGGCGGCCAGGCCGGGGTTCTCGGCGGCCGCCTCGATCATCTGCTCGCCGCCGACCGACAGACCCAAGCCGCCGATCCGGCCCTCGCCGACGTCCGGTCTCCCCTCTAGGAAGGCTACCGCCGCGTCGATGTCGCGTGTGTTGCCCCAGCCGAAGGCATTCGGATCGCCCTCACTCTTGCCGTAGCCGCGAGGGTCGAGCATGAGGACGCCGTAGCCGCTGCCGGCAAGCAGGCGGCCGTGCGCGGTCGCCCAGTCGCCCGGGTAGACGATGACGGCGGCTTGGTTCTGCGAGGGGACGTAGCGTCCCGTGAGACTGAGGCCGTCGCTTGTGGTGACGACGACCGCCTCAGCCGGGCGGCCGTAGTCTGCCGACTGCGCCGTCGTGGTAGGCCGCTGCGTGGCGAACATCGCCATGCTCAGCGGCAGCACGAGCCAGTAGACGGCGAGGAAGGCCCCGACCGCCAGGAGCGCCCGGCGGACCCAGCGGAGCCGGTCGCGCTTGCGGGAGACCCAGAGCAGCCACGCGCCGAGAGAGCAGAGACCGAGGCCGGCGGGCAGGAGCAGGAAGCCCGTGTAGTCGCTGCCGGCTGGACCACCTTTCAGCGTGTCCGCGACAGCGATGCCGCCGTCCACCAGGGCCAGCACACCGAACAGAAGACCGCACATCGCCCTCACGCCGGGCCGCAGTCGCGGGTAGAAGCCCATCGCCAGTACTGCCACCACGAGGGATACGGTGGCGGCCGGGAGGTGATCGAGGCGCGACGCGCCCGGCTGCACGGCGATGAAGGAGAACACCAGGACGTGTAGCAGGACCAGCGCGGTCGCCGTCCAGAAGAGGTAGCGCTCATGCGCTGAGGGATGCAGGTGGCGGGACAACGGCGGCTCGCAGGCTGCCGCGAACGACGGCGGCGCGCCGGCTGCTACCGCCGGCGCCCCGGCTGTGGGGGACGGGTGCCCGCTCAACCGCCCTCCTGAGC
>CAZIGT010000254.1:0-4663 GCA_964538465.1 uncultured Thermoleophilia bacterium
GGCGGGGGCCGGGGTGGTTACACTTGCGCTTCCAGCGCGTGGGGCGGCCGCCACGGGCGGCCGCCGTCACGAAAGGCAGCACCCATGACCACCCTCGCCGATGCACTCGTCCAGTTGGACGCGCTCCGCGAGCAGCTACGCGACGTCTCCGAGCGTCTCGAGCGGCTGCGGAGCTATCTTTGACCCCGCTCGCCTGAACTCTCAGATCGCCGCGCTCGAGGAGCGCATGCAGGCTCCCGACTTCTGGGACGATCAGGAGTCCGCGACCAAGACCTCCGCCCAGTACGCACGCCTCAAGAAGCGCCTGGCCGAGCTCGAGGAGCTCGAGGGGCGCTTCGGCGACATCGAGACCACCGATGAGCTGGTGCGCGAGAGCCTTGCCGAGGATGTGGTCGACGAAGACTTGTTACGCGAGCTCACGGAGGGGTTGGGCAAGCTCGCGCGCGACATCGAGCGCAGCGAAGAGCAGCGCTACTTCAGCGGCCGCTTCGATGAAGGCGGCGCCATCGTCACCATCCACCCGGGCGCCGGCGGCACCGAGAGCCAGGACTGGTCGGAGATGCTGCTGCGCATGTACCTGCGCTGGTTCGAGCGTCGCGGCTTCCAGGTCGAGGTGAACGACGTGCAGGAAGGCGACGAGGCCGGCATCAAGAGCGCCACTCTGACGGTCGAGGGCGAGAACGTCTACGGCCTGCTCGCCAGTGAGAAGGGCGTGCACCGGCTGGTACGTCTCTCGCCGTTCGACTCCGCCAATCGTCGCCACACCAGCTTCTCGTCGGTCGAGGTGAGCCCGCTCGTCTCAGACGACGTCGAGGTCGAGATCGACGAGAAGGACCTGCGCATAGACACATACCGGTCCAGCGGGGCGGGTGGGCAGCACGTCAACAAGACCAGTTCGGCAGTCCGCATAACGCACCATCCCACCGGCATCGTGGTGCAGTGCCAGAACGAGCGCTCGCAGCTGCAGAACAAGGCCGTCGCCATGCGCATCTTGAGGAGCCGCATGGTGGAGCTGGAGGAACGCAAGCGGGCCGACGAGTTGGCCAGAGAGCGCGGCGCCGCCATGGACATCAACTTCGGCAGCCAGATCCGCAACTACGTGCTGCATCCCTACCAGATGGTCAAGGATCTGCGCACCGGCGAGGAGACCGGCAACACCCAGGCCGTGCTCGATGGAGACATAGATGCATTCGTGCACGCCTACCTCGTGTGGCGCGCAGGCGGGGGCGTCGACAAGCGGCTGGGAGAGAAGGCGGAGGAGATCGAGTGAGTCTTGGGGCAACGGAGCCGGCGGCGTGAGCCCGGCCCAGAACACGAGCCAGGCCGCCGCCGCAAAGGCGGCGGCGAAGGCCAAACGCAAGGCTGAGGCGAGGGCGCGCTCGGCCGAGCGCAAGCGCAACCGGGCGCGCTTCCGCGACACCATCGCGTCGCTCATCTTCTTCGCCGCCGGCTTCTACGTCGTGGTCATCGGCGTGCTCGGCCTGGCCGGACACCCGCGCGGCGTCGTGCCGGACGTAGGCCCCGGCATGTACTGGTTCGCCTATATCGTCAGCGGCTGCGCGCTGCTGGCCGGCGGCCTCATGGTGCTGCGCCACCAGAAGCCGCTGCGGCTGGCCTGGTGGCTCTGCGTGATCGCCGCCGTGCCTGGGTTCCTGCTCTGGCTCTGGGGCCTGTTCGCCGGGTTCGTGAAGATGTTCGGCGACAAGGGCCCTTCGGCCAGCACTGAGTTCATCGCACTGGGCGTGATCGTCGCGTTCGTGCTGCTCGGCCTGGTGGGGTTGCACCGCGCCCAGGCCGGCTACGTGAAGCCGCCGCCCGAGCCGCCGGCCGCGTAGCCTCCGCAACGGCCCGGCGAAGCACCCCGCCCGCCGGGGCAGCGGCGTCGCCACGGCCCGCATCTTGATAGATTCGGTCCGTCACGTCGTCTAACGCATAGTACGGGTCCCGCTAGACGCAGCGAGGAGGGCGGCCGCGGAGGTGTCAGAGCATGAGTTGCTTGCTGCGGCGCGCCGGGGTGACCACGTTGCCTTTGGCTTGCTGCTCGACCTCTACGATCGGCCCCTGCGGGCCCTCGCGTACCGTCTGGTCGGCGATCGTGACGACATGGACGACGTGATGCAGGAAGCTGCGGTCAAGGCCTACATCGGTCTCGGCTCATTCGACGGGCGCGCCGCGTTCGGCACGTGGCTGCATCGCATCACCTTCACCACGTGCATAGACTTCCTTCGCGCCCGCGAGCGCACGCAGACGAGTCCCTTGACCGATGATGTGCCGGGCGACGCCGGCAGCGTGCCTGCCGCGGCGTCGATCCGCACATCCGATCCTGCCGCCGCGGCCGTCTCGCGGCTGGACCTCGCCGCCGCCATGGCGGCGCTGCCGCTTGAGCAGCGCGCTGTCGTCTGTCTAGTCCTCGAGCTTGGCTACTCGATCGGCGAGGCCGCCGACATCGTGGGTGTGCCCGCCGGCACGGCGGCCTCGCGTCTCTGGTATGCCCGCGCCGTCCTGCGGCAGGCTCTGGCGCCCACGGTGGAGGAGGGGTGATGCCGGACGGGTCAAACGGACATCGCCCCGGTCGTGACGAGACGTCCGATGACGCTCTGCGGGATGCACTACGTGATCTGGCCATCCCGGATCACGGCCCCGATTTCGCTGCTCGCCGCCGCGAGGCTCTGACGAGTCTCGGCCTGTCATCGTCCGGCGACGCGGCCTTGCTGGCTACGGGTGGCGCCGCCCCTTCGGCGGCGGAAGGCGCGGCGCAGTCCCGTCGTCGTCGCACCTGGCTGCTCGCCGCTGCGGCAGCCGTTGTGATGCTCGGTTCGGCGGCGACGGCCTTCCTGCTGGCTCGAAGCGGCCCGGGACGCGACGGGGGCGTCGCCGCGGTGCCGACTCCCGTCCTGTCGCGGAGCGCGGGGTCGTCCGGGGGCGAGCCGACGCCGCAGCCCTCGCCAAGCTCGCAGGGGCGTTCCCGACCGCCGCAACCGGTCGGAGATGATCTGCGGCAGCTGGCAGCCGGCTCAGACGGCTCGTTGTGGGCCTTCGGGACGCGGTGGGACGAGGGCGGTGACATGCGTGGGCTCGTGGAGCGTTGGTCAGGGAGCGAGTGGACAGAGATGCCCGCGCCGCAGACACCGGCGTTCATGGGCATCGGAGCAGTCCTGAGCGACGAAGAAGCTTGGGCAGTCGGCGACAGTCTGTTCCGTTGGGACGGGCTGCGCTGGACCCCGACTCTCCGGCTGAGGTCGGAGGCTCTCGCCGATGGCCTGTCCGTGGCCGACCTGGTGGCGCTCGACAGCACAGATGTCTGGTCTGTCGGCTACAAGTACGCTGGTCAGTACTACCGGGACGAGATCGGCGATCGCTGCGCACGCGAGCTGCCCGTCGCGCTGCACTGGGATGGCAAGACGTGGAGCGAGACCGAGTTGCCGGCCGTGGAAGACATGTCTCGCGGCTTGAGCCTGCGGGCCGTGGCAGTCGTCGCGGCAGACGATGTCTGGGCGGCCGGCGACTATCAGGTCAAGATCGGGGAGAGAGAGGCGACGCCGGGCGATGAGCTTCGCTGGATAGAGCGGGAAGTCCCCTATCTCGTGCATTGGGATGGGACGAGTTGGACTCGTGTGACCGTCCCGGGTGCCGACAAGGGGAGCACGGTCATCACCGATATCGCAGTCACGAGAGACGGCGATCTGTGGTTGGTAGGCCACCGACCTGGGCGACACGACGCTCACACCATCCCCATCGTCCTGGTGTTCCGGCATGGGGAATGGCGCGCACCGAACGGCGTCGGGGGAGAGGGCTGGGAGAAGTTCTGGCCGTCGTCGGTGGTCGCGGTGTCATCGCGCGACGTGTGGATAGGGACCGAACCCTACAGCCGGCCCCAACTGAGGCACTGGAACGGCGTCTCGTGGGAGGGATACGACCTGGGCGATGCCGTCTTCGATGACGGGGTCTCGTCGCTCGTCGCGGTGTCCGGGAACGAGGTCGGGGGAAGCGTGGGCGCCGGCCGCTTCTCCGACGAACGGAAGCGGCCGTATCTCATTCGCTGGGACGGCGTCGCTTGGCGGCGCGTGGAGACGGCCTCCTATCCGGAGACGGAGCAATGAGTGGCCGAACAGTGTTGGTGGCGCTTGCTGCCGTCGGCTTCGGGGCGCTGCAGCTGGGCGGGTGCGGCTCGCGGGTCGCGGACACGCCGGCAGGTGCCGCGGACGCTGTTACGCAGACGCCTGGGGGGCAGACGCCGGGCGCGTCCTCTTCGTCACCGGCGCCGACGCCTCCTGCGTGGCTTCTCGAGAAGATGCGCCTTGAGGTGCGCGCCCTGGACGATCCGCAAGCACGCGTCTGGTGGACGAAGACCACGGCAGCGAAGGCCTACGTCGTGATGAACGGGAGCGCCGGCAGCGAAAGGGTGGTGCATCCGCAGCGATCCGTCTACGTCGTCATCATCCACGGCGAGATCGACGGCAGTAGCTTCAGCCATCCGTACGGCGCGACTCCGGGCCCCTACACATGGATGTGCGAGCTGATCGACGCCGAGTCGCGCAGTTGCTACGCGCTTGCTGCCACGAACCATCCGTTCGACACGTCGGGCGTCGAGACGTATCCCGTAGAGCTCTAGATGATTGATTCCACGCCGACACTCTCAGGCGCAGTAGTCGACGAGAGCCCG
>CAZIGT010000255.1:0-1337 GCA_964538465.1 uncultured Thermoleophilia bacterium
ACCTAGGTCGAGACTGCTGCGCGACAACGGTCTGGCCAGCGCGTCAGTCACTCCATACGCATGCCGGTGGACGCTTCCGACGCAGATCCCTCAGGGAAGCGTCGACATCATGGCGATGGACATGCCCAACTGGTCCGAGGTGTGCGTGTTCGACTGGGGCGTGGAGCCCACAGGGGACTGGAACCGGTACTATGCCTACGGGACCTGTCCGGACGACGTGGAGCAGCTCTGGCTCGCCGTCCAGGTAGCCCAACTCCATGAGGGGGACACCGTCGATCTGTACGTCAGGAACGCGCGACTCAGACATGTCTCGCCTGGTGAGTACTTCGACGGCGACAGCACGAACGCATCCTGGGACGGCGACGCGGACGCTTCGACTTCGACATCGACGCGTACGGTCGCTACCGAGTCACCGGTCTATGCCATCTACACCTACAACGGCGCCGGCGACCGGGTCCAGAGCCAGGTCACGCAAGGGACTCAGGTGACGACCACCGGGTTCGACTATGCCGATGAACTGCTCCGAGCGGTCTCAAGCGAGGAGACCGGAGGCGACGGTTGGAGTCTGCGCTACCTCTATGACGAGGAGCAGAAGCCATACGCCGGCATCTACATCGCTGATGGTGAGGATCCCGTCTTCTTCGCCGTGGTCTGCGACGATGTCGGGAACGTTGTCGAACTCCTCGACGCCGAGGGTGAGCCGTTCGCCGCCTACCGCTACGACGCCTGGGGCGCGCCGCTCGCGGCCGATGGTGAGCTCGACGGGCAGATCGGCACCGAATGCCAGGCTACCGTACTGGTGGACGACACAGCCGCGGCTGAGGTCGCCGAGCGCCAGCTGCTGCGTGCCGGCAGCTTGCCGACCGACCACGAGAGCGGCCTCGCCTACATGCAGGGCGACTACTACCACGCTGAGAGCGGCCTGACCCTAGCGGGCGCCGCTGGGCCGTACCAGTATCAGCTCGCAGCAACGTCCTCGACGCAGGGTTCAGCCGGCCGCAGCTCACCTGTCGATATGCCTCTAGAGAAGTGGTTCGAATACCCAGCCAATTCGGACAACAGCGTCAAGAACTACGACTACTACACCAGGGATGCGAACTGGAATTTCGACCACGCTGTTAGCCTAGTTGTGCGATGCAAGAGGGCATTCGACGTGAGCGACGTGGACACGCTCTTCTCACGGTCGTTCGACGGGCGTGGCATGAAGGGTCTTGGCTACAAGTCGCTCACTGGAACGATTCCACAGGCGTCGACCGGTAGACTCGAAATCAACTCACGCAACGGTCCGCCGACGTACAGCTACACAACCAGCGAGCTGAAGAGAAGCTTCTGGAACT
>CAZIGT010000255.1:1347-4645 GCA_964538465.1 uncultured Thermoleophilia bacterium
GCTTCTACGAGGCGCGGCTCTACGGGCAAGGGACGGGGTTCTCAGTCAACGACTGTTTCACCTACAAGGGCTGGAAATACGTCTTCGGCACCTGCCACATAGATGTGAATGAGCTGTACAACGATCCCAACCCTCTGTTCCGATGGATTGGAGAGAAACACCCGTTGCTGCCCCGAAGCTTCCCTGAACCTCCGGACCGGCGCTTCCGACGCAAGTGGCCCTGCAAGTACAGCGGGTTCAGCGAGAAGGTCGAGACGAACATTGCCAACCGCTGGAAGGTGGTGTTCGGAGAGAAATGGGCGAGCTACGATGGCAAATGGATGGACCAGAGCGTGAACGGCACTCAGAACCTGTGGGAGGCGTGGCAGGTTCGGCCAGGGAATCACGACCACTACTGGCAGCCATTGCTGACGGATCGGGCATACGAGGTATTTGGCAAGTGGTATCGGTCTTCTGGGAAACTCACGGTGTTGACTGTCCCTGAAGGCTCTAGTCTCCTTCCGTAGTCATGCAACATCGCGATGTGGGTTGGCCGATGGATGACAGACGGAAGCAGCATCAGATGGTGGCGGTCGCTGAAGGCGCACGGCAGGGATTGCGGGTCAACCGTCGGCGCGCTGCGTTCCTCATGGCCGCCGGTGTGGTCGCCGCTCTGGCGTTGCTCGCCTACCTGGTTGCACCCCCGTCGAGCCCGAATCCCAGAAGGCCCCCGGCGTTCCTCGAGACCTGGGTAGCGGCAATCGTGCTCGGCGGGATGGCGGCGGTCATCACCCGTCGATGGCCACGCGCTGGAGGTCTGCTGGCCATGGCAGCAGCGGCTCTGGGGCTGCCGTCGCTCATCCCGTATGGCGGCATGGCGCTGTGGCTTCTCCCTGGCGTCCTGCTCGGGTCCGGTGGTGTTTCGGCGCTTGGAGTCCGTGAAGAGCCGGGGAGGCGCTACCTTCCGGTGACCCTGGCGATTGCAGGAGGCGTGGTCTCGGCGATGGCGGCGTTCCTGCTGGGCTTTTCGCTCGCCTTCGACGGCGGCAGCCCATCGCAGTATGCGCCTGTGGCTTCGATCTACTTGGAGGCCGCGTCGATCCTCAGCTTCTGCGCAGGCGCTGTCATGGTGTGGTGGTTGCGTGTCGGCTCGCTGCTACTCATACCGGCTGTCGTCATTGGCACGGTCGGTCTGGTTGCCTACCCAGCCTCCGATCCAGATGTCCGCTGGGGACCCTGGTGTGTCGCGGCCGTCCTGATTGTAGCCTCACTGGCAGTCGCCGTCGCGTACGGCTGGAGGAGCGGGTCGGGCGGCGGCTCGGTGCCTGGCGGCCGAGGCGCCGAATCCTGCTGAGGGTGCTGCGTGAGGCGGAGCGATGCACTAGTCTCCGCAGAGAGGTGCTCCACCCAGAAGGACGTGGACTACGTCAGGCCTGAGCGGCTGCGGCGAGCAGGCGCTGCAGCACGCACGTGACGCCGGGGGTGGCCGCGACCCACACGTCGCTGCCTTTGCGGACCGGATCCGGCGTCTCGTCGGTGATCGCGGCCACCGCGCAGGCGAGCCGCGATCGGTTCCCGGTCGCCCAGGCGCGCACGGCGGTGAAGCCGGTGCAGTCGGTAAGGTCGTCGCCGGCGAACAGAGCTGTGCGCCAGTCGCCGACTTCAAGCAATCTGCGGACCGCCTCGCCCTTGCCGGCTTCTACCGGCGGGCGCGCTTCCACCATGCAGTGACCGGTCGCGATGCGCAGGCCCATCGCCCGGGCCGGAGATGCGAACAGCCGTTCGATGGCCTCCCGTGCCGCGTCCTGGTCGGGAGCCGTGCGGTAGTGGGCGGCCACGACCGTCCGCTTGTCTTCCAGCAGCACCCCGGCTTCCGTGAGGCCCGCCGCGCGCGCTCCGGACGTCAGGGCCTTCAGGAGCGACACGTACGGCTCAGCCCGCTCGTCGAGCAGGAGTGAGCCGTCCGGCTGCAGCAGCTCCAGGCCGTGGTTGCCCACGTAGGTCACCCCGTCGAGGCCGACCAGGCGCCGACCCTCGCGGGCATCCCGGCCGGTGACGAAGACCACCAAGCCTAGCGCTTCCACCAGATCCGCGAGCAGCTCGCGAGTCTCATTCGGCACAACGGCGTCCGCCGGCGTCGGCGCGATCGGGGATATGGTGCCGTCGACGTCGCAGAACAGGGCGGCACGGCGGGGCTCCCGCGCCACCGCGTCCAGGAAGGTCGTGAGGGCAGGTTCGCCGCGCAGGATGAGTCGGGTCGCGCGGTCCGACGACTTGGCCTGCCGATGCTCCGGCGACGGTGCGGTCACCGCGGCCTCCGTGATCAGCTCCTGTTGTGGTGCGGCACGTTCGTCGCTCCTGGTAGAAGGGCGACAGCGGTGAGTCTAGCAGCCGGAGGGTTCACGATCCGCGTGCGGCGCAGGAGCGCCGCCGCGGGGGCCGAAGCTCACCGCGGATAGTCGAGAGGGCGGTCGCTATGCGGCCGACCGGGAGGTGGAAGAATGGAAGTCGAGACCCTCTACAAGCCGACCTACTCCCTGGGTGTGCTCAAGCTCGCAGGCGGCGAGCAGGTGCGCGTGGAAGCCGGCTCCATGGTCAGCATGAGCGCTGGCGTGCAGGTCGAGACCAAGGCCACCGGCGGCTTCCTCAAGTCGCTGGCGCGGAAAGCGCTCACCAGCGAGAGCTTCTTCCAGAACGTGTTCACGGCCCCGGCGAGCGGCGGTCACGTCGCCGTCGCTCCTACGCTGCCCGGCGACCTGCTCGTGCGCGAGCTGCAGGGCGATGTCTGGATGGTCCAGGGCGGCGACTACATCGCCTCCGAGATGGGCGTGGAAGTCGACAGCAAGTGGGGCGGCGCCAAGACGTTCTTCGGTGGTGAGGGACTGTTCATGCTGCGCTGCTCAGGTCAGGGCAAGATGCTGCTCTCGTCCTACGGGGCCATCCACGAGTTCGACCTGGCCGCCGGCCAGACCTATACCGTGGACACCGGGCATCTGGTGGCGTTCCCCGAGGGCATGCAGTTCAACATCAAGACGATCGGCGGCATCAAATCCACGCTGTTCAGCGGTGAGGGGATAGTCGTCGAGCTGGTGGGGCCGGGCAAGGTCCTCATGCAGACGCGTTCCTGGAACGCGTTCATGTCGTACCTGGTGCCGCAGCTGCCCAGCTCGAGCGGGAGCTGACGTTCGAGCGAGAGTTGACGCATGAGCTACGGCCGACGCTTGGGCGGGAGCTGACGCAGAGAACGGGGCGAGACCTGAGCTGTTCGGGCCGCTCGCCCCGGCATCAAATGAGGCGCCGGGCGGGGCGGGCCGCGTGG
>CAZIGT010000256.1:0-353 GCA_964538465.1 uncultured Thermoleophilia bacterium
CCGGGACGTCGCCCAGCCGCCGAACGCTCTGGTGCTGGAGAACGGCGAACGCTTGGGTCCCGTCACGCTCGCCTACGAGACCTACGGCACGCTGGCGCCGCGGGCAGACAACGCCGTACTGGTGCTGCATGCCCTCTCCGGCAACGCCCACGTCGCCGGCCTCCCCACGCCCAGGGACAAGCGCCCCGGGTGGTGGGACATGCTCATAGGCCCGGGCAAGGCGCTCGACACAGACAAGTACTTCGTCATCTGCTCCAACGTGATCGGCGGCTGCGACGGGTCGACCGGGCCTTCGTCGGTCGACCCGGCCACCGGTCAGCGGCAGGGCGAGATCGTGCTGCCGACCGAGGGCG
>CAZIGT010000256.1:363-4630 GCA_964538465.1 uncultured Thermoleophilia bacterium
CCGTACGGCACGCGCTTCCCCATCATCACGGTCGCCGACATGGTCGAGGCACAGGCCCTCCTGCTCGACCACCTCGGCATCGAGCGGCTGCTGGCCGTGGTCGGCGGGTCCATGGGCGGTATGCAGGCGCTGCAGTGGGCGGTGTCCTATCCCGAACGGGTGCACCAGGTCATCGCCATGGCCACCGCCGCCCGTCAGCCGACGCAGGCCATCGCCTTCAACGAGGTCGGCCGCCAGGCGATCATGGCCGACCCCAACTGGCGCAACGGCGACTACTACGGCAAGCGCGCCCCGGCCAAGGGGCTGGCTGTGGCGCGCATGATCGGCCACATCACATACCTCTCAGACGAGGCCATGAAGGACAAGTTCGGCCGCCGCCTGCAGGACATCCACGACTACTCGTTCACGTTCTCGGCCGATTTCCAGGTAGAGAGCTACCTTCGCTACCAGGGGCTGGCTTTCACCGAGCGGTTCGACGCCAATACCTACCTGTACCTCACGCGGGCGCTGGACTACTTCGACCTCGCGCGCGGCGCGCGCAGCCTGGTGGACGTGTTCCGTCCGTCGACGGCGCGCTACCTGATCATGTCGTTCTCGAGCGACTGGCTGCACCCGCCGTATCAGCTCAAGGAGATCGTGAGCGCCTTGCGGGCCACGCACAAGCACGTCAGCTACTACGAGGTGCAGACCGGATTCGGCCACGACGCCTTCCTGCTGGAGAGGGAGAAGATGGAAGGGGTCATCTCCGGCTTCCTGGCCGGCGGCGCCCGCACGTTCCACTTCGGCGCCGCCCACAGCCGCGAGAAGCGCTCGTGACGCGCATCGACTACCAGCTCATCGAGGACCTGGTGCCGGACGGCGCCACGGTGCTGGACCTGGGCTGCGGCGACGGCGAGCTTCTCGCCGAGCTCATCGAGAAGAAGCACGTCCGCGGCAGTGGCGTGGAGATCTCTCCGTCTGCCGTGGAGGCCTGCGTGTCTCGCGGCCTCTCGGTGTTCCACGGCGACCTCGATGAGGGCCTGGCCGACTACGACGACGGCTCCTTCGACGTCGTGATCCTCAGCTTCAGCCTGCAGCAGCTGCACCGGCCGCGGCTCGTGGTCCACGAGATGGCCCGTGTGGGCCGGCTGGTGGTGGTGAGCTTCCCGAACTTCGCCCACTGGTGGAACCGCATCCAGCTCGCGGTGCTAGGCCGTATGCCGGTCTCGTCGGAGATACCCTACGAGTGGCACGACACGCCCAACATCCATCTCTGCACCGTGCGCGACTTCCGCCGTCTGTGTCGCGACGAGGGGCTGCGCATCCAGAGCGAGCTGTACTTGCGCTCGTTCGAGCACCGGACGGTGATCGCGGCACTGCCCAATGTGCTGGCTCGCATCGCCATCTTCGCTGTGACCCGCGACGACCTCGTCACCTGATCGCGGCGAGCGGTCGGCCGCCCGCTGCGGTCCGCCCGCCGCCTTGGCCGCCGCCCGCGGTGTCAGGCGCTGCGTTAGCGGGTAAGCACGGCGAGTCACAGGCGGTCGACATGGGAGCGGCCGCGCGGCGGAAGCGCAAGGCCGGCTGCAGCGGGTCACGGGTCGGCCTTCGCCGGGGAGGGGCACATGGTCGAAGGCATCGAGTGGCTCGGGCACGACTCGTTCCGCATCAGCGGATCCAAAGTCGTGTACGTAGATCCCTGGAAGCTCGCTCCGGGCGCTGTACCGGCCGACGTCATCCTGGTCACCCACGACCACTACGACCACTTGAGCAAGAAGGACATCGCCGCCATCAGCCGGCCGGGGACCGTGGTCGTGGCGCCGCAGTCGGTGACGTCGCAGCTCGGCGGGCAGACCATCACCATCCGCCGCGGCGAGCCCGTCGACTCGAACGGCGTATCCGTGACGGCGGTGCCGGCCTACAACGTCAACAAGTTCGCCTCACCGGGCAAGCGGTTCCACGAGGCCGAATCGGACAATGTGGGCTTCGTCTTCGAGCTGGACGGGCGGCGCATCTATCACGCCGGCGACACCGACGCGATCCCCGAGATGGCGCAGATCGACGTGGACGTGGCCCTGCTGCCGGTGAGCGGGACGTACGTGATGACGGCTGCGGAGGCGGCCGAGGCATGCCACGTCCTGAAGGCCGGAGTCGTGATCCCCATGCACTACGGCGAGGTGGCCGGCTCCGTGGAAGACGCCGAGCATCTTAGCCGCGTCTGCCGCTATCCGGTCGAGGTCCTCAAGAAGTCCGAGTGAGCGATCGCAGCCCGCGGTGACGGACGGCGTGGTGTGCAGCGAGCGGAGGTCGATCATGTTGAAGGCAGGCGAGCAGGCGCCGGCGGTGACCGGCACGTCGCACGACGGGCGCGCATTCGATCTGGGCGCGCCCGGCAAACGCACCGTGCTCTGGTTCTATCCCAAAGCCAACACGTCCGGCTGAACCGCCGAAGCCGTTGAGTTCAACGGCCTGCTCGACGAGTTCACCGGACTGGAAGCACAGGTCGTAGGGGCCAGCGTCGACAAGCCGGCCGCCAATACGAAGTGGGCCGAGAAGTACGGCCTCAAGATGCCGCTCATCTGCGATACGGACTACACGGTGTCGAGCGCGTTCGGGGTGGCTCGACCTCTGGTGGGGGTCGCCAAACGCACCACGTTCCTCATCGAGCCGGACGGCACGCTGGCCAAGGTCTACACGAACGTGAAGCCCAGGGGTCACGCGGCTGTGGTGCTGGAGGATTGCCGGAGTCTCTGGGGCTGAGGTCGGCGCCCGCAGGGGTGAATCTGGCGCGGGGTACGCACGGGGCTGGTTCCGAGCAGCGGCCGAGCCGTCGGCTAGAGTCAGTCGAACAGTGAGGCGACCCGCGCGGCGCCCGCCGCGCCGGTTTCTGGCTCGCCTCCTCCGGCCGACGCCGGGTCATCGGAGGCGGCTGCGCGGAGGTCGCCGCCCTCAGCGCCCGCTGCGCCGTTCTGGACGTCGAAGAGCTCCGGAACGGCTTCGCTCTCGCGCCCGTTCGGGCCCGAGGCCGGGCGCTCGTTGCTGGGCGCGGCGCCCACGTACAGCGGCGTCTCGAGCATGCGGCTGAACACGGTCCAGCTGTCTGCCGCCGAGGTGGCGCGCTCGGCCTCGTCGAAGGCGGCTATGCGCGCCGTCATGTCGTCGCAGTAATGCACCACCACTGCCTCGCGCGTCATGGGCACGGCGGGGCTTCCCTTCTCGCGCTCGCCGTGGTGCGAGACGACGATGTGGAGCAGCCGGGTGGCGGTCTCTTCGGGGAAGGAGGGCCGCTCGCGGATGAGATCGAGGATCATGGCGCTGCCGATGACGATCTCACCGTGCAGGCGGCCCTTGTCCGTGAGACCCGGACGGAACGGGTCGACCGAGTACGCCACGACCTTGCCGATATCGTGCAGCAGGCCACCGACGATTACCAGGTCGCGGTCAAGCTGCGGATACCGGTCGGCGACCGCGGCCGCCACCTCGGCCACGTACAGCGAGTGCTCGAGCAGGCCGTACAGGTAGGCGTGGTGGTTGCGCACGGCTGCTGGCGCCACGCGGTAGGTGGCTCCCGGCTCTTCGTCTGGGTCCAGGGTCCTGGCCAGGAGCCACCGCAGCTCCGGGTCCCGGACGCTGCCCACCAGGGCGTCGAGCCGGGCCGTGAGCTCGTCGAGCGGCACAGGCGAAACGGCTACCAGCGCGGACGGGTCGTATTCCCCTTCCTCGAGGATGTAGAGCTGCTGCACCTTGAGCTGCGGCCCGTACTGCTGGTTCTCGCTGTACTGCCCGACCACCTTGACCACGTCTCCGGCGGCCAGGTCCTCCAGCGCTTCTTCGCTGGGGTCGAACTGCACGGCCTTGAGCTCGCCGCTGGCGTCTCGCAGAACCAGGCGCAGATACTCGCGGCCGTCTCTCGTGGTGGCCACTTCCTTGTTGCTGCAGACGAAGTAGGTGACGACCCTGGAATCTGGTACCAGGTCCGCGATGAGGGTTTTCTCTGTGGGGGCGGCTGCGGTGTGGTCGGCGCTCACGAGAGGGCAACTCCTGTGCTGCACGGACGGCTCAGGCGGTCGTCGCAGACCGTTGTCGAGCGGCCGGGCGTGTGGCTGGGTCGAACGCCGCAAGCGTACCAGAGGGGCGGGGCGGAACGGCGGCGGAGGCGGTGGGTCGGATAGGGAGTCCGGGTAGTGGACCGGATCGGTGGGTCGCGGCCAGCAGCGCGGGACGGCCGATGAGCAGAGAGGGCGTGGGTGAGTGAGGGTGAAGCAGGCGGGGCGGGCGCTCGGTGAGG
>CAZIGT010000257.1:0-4626 GCA_964538465.1 uncultured Thermoleophilia bacterium
GCCCCCCTTGGGGCTACGCAGGTGGCGAGCTGGCTGCGCGGCTCGCCGCGCCGATGATCATCCGGTGGTCAAGTGCGAAATGCCCAGGTCCGAAACCCTCGTCGCCGCGCCGGTCGTCATGGAGACGGTGAGCTGGTCGGACTGCCGCTCGCCGTGCTCGTCGGTGTGGCCGTGGGCGACGCGGTGGAGCCGGTGGACACGGTGATGGTCACCATGGTGCCCTCGGCCGCCTTGACGCCGCCGGTGGGCTCCTGGCTGATGACGTAGCCGACCTCGACCGTCTCGCTCGGGGCCTCCTCCACCTTGACGCCGAAGCCGGCCTCGGTGAGCTTCTTGGTGGCGGCCGCCTCGGTCTTGCCGGTCACGTCCGGCACCGTCGGCGTCTCACTTCCGGCGGAGATCGTCAGAACCACCTGCGAGCCGGCCTCGACCTCGGAGTCGGCGGCCGGCACCTGACTCACCACCTTGCCCTTCTCGAACTCGGTGCTGGGGCTCGATTCAACGCTCGCGATGCTCAGCCCGACCTCCTGGAGCTTGGCGTTCGCCTGCTCCTGCGTGAGGCCCACCACGTTGGGAACCTTCACCGTGCCGGCATCCATGGTGACATCGACCTTGCCGCCCTCGTCGATCGGCTTGCCGGCCGCGGGGCTCTGCTTGGCGACCACGAGATCCGGTGTGTCGGCCGTGACGCCCTTCACGTAGCTGACGTCGCCCAGGGTGAGCCCGTCCTTGCTGAGGGTCGTCTTGGCTTCTGCCAGGGTCTTGCCGACCAGGTTGGGGGCGGTGAGCTCGGAGCCGGAGAACAGGCCCAGGGCATAGGCGACACCTACACCGATGGCGGCCAGCAGCACGATGGCGCCGACTATCCACGGCCATTTGCGATGGCGCTCCTCCGGGTGCATCTCCGGAGGGGCTTCGAAGAATGTGGACGGAGCCTGAGCCTCTTCATGCGTGCGCGCGATCTCGCGGCGCATCTCGTCCATGGAGTGGAAGCGCCCGCCGGGGTGGGGCGCCAGGGCGCGCATGATGATGCTCTCGAGGGTGAAGGGGAAGTCTGGCGCCAGGGCGCGCAGCGCCGTGATGGGGGCCAGGGGGCCGGTCTGCGAGCCGGGCTCGGCGGCGCCCATCACGGTGGTCGGCGCCTCGGCGCCCATGACGGTCGTGGGGGTTTCGGTCGCGGCGCCGGGAGCGTACGCAGCTGCGGCGCCGGGGCCAGGGGCGTACGCGGCCGCCTGCACGTGCGGCGGGCGGCCGCCGGCCAGGGTGTATAGAACGGCGCCTAGCGAGTACTGGTCGGAGGCCGGCGACGGAGGATACCCGGCCATCTCCTCCGGGCTGATGAACGGCGCCGTCTCGGCAGGGTAGCCGGCGCCTGCCGCACCCGCGGCGGCCATGCCGATCGCCGCGCGTACGCCGAAGTCGATGATCTTCACGCCGCCGTCCGGCGTGTACATGATTGAGTGCGGGCCCACACTGCCGTGCACCAGCCCGCGCTCGTGCAGCGCGGAGAGGCCGGCGGCCACCTGCTCACCCACGTTCGCCACGGCCCGTGGGTCGAGCGTGCCGCCGCCGGCGAGCGCGACCAGGTCCACGCCGGGCACGCGCTCGCTGACCACGTAGCAGTGCTGGCCGTCCATGCCCCAGTCGAGGATGCGCGCCACGTTCGGATGCACAACAGTGGCGGCAGCCTGCACCTGCTGCAGGAACGCGGCCGGGTCGCGGGCGGCCACTAGCTTGACCACGACTTGGTTGCCCGCCCTGTCGGTGCCCGCGAACGCCGCCTGCGCGTCTCCCGCGGGGAGTGGTCCTCCGTAGTGGTAGTTCTGCCTGTAGTCCCCGGGCATCTTCGGCCTCCGTGGTCCTCGTGCTCATCCTTCGGGCGGTCTGCGCCGGCTTGCGTGCTCAAGCGCAGGCGGTCCGGCCGTCCGCTTCGTCGTCGTTCCCGTTGTGTTCGACGCCAAAGCCGCGATGCTTTCCCTCGCGCCTCAGCGTGGTGGACATTCACGCCCCCGTGGGTGACATTCTGCCCCGACGATTGACTCGGCGCGGAAGGGCACCGATGCTGTGATCAACCACCCCATGGGTACATCCCGTGGGTCCCCCGGGGTTGCGACCCCGGGGGTTTCGTCTTTCTGGGGGAATCGTCAACCGCGCAGTCTTCCTTGTCGATGGCTTGAATCTGCACCACTCGCTTTGCGAGGCTCGGTCGGTCACAGGTCGGTCGCTCTCGAATCTCGATGTCGCCGTCGCGCGCGCGTGGTCAAGCAGAGCAAAATGGTACGGCTTATGGGCGTTCGGGTATGAGGAGGCCGTGACCAACGCCGCACACTCGCGTGATGACACCGCACGGACCGTCAGGGAGGTTCGACCGATGAGCACCACTCCTGTCACCAGCCCCACCCCGGCTTCAGCGGGTCCTGACCGTACGGCCACTCCCACACACGAAGTGGACGCCGCCCTCGACAGACGTCTGGATCGGTTGCGCTGGTGGAACATCGGTGTCGGCCTGGTCCTGGCCGTGCAGGCCGTTGCGGTCGCGGTCCTCTCCAACGGGTTCTCGCTTCCCGTGACGGCCAACTACATGAGCGGCCCCCCGGGAACACCTCCCGAGCTCACGCCGCTGTTCGACGTGCCGCTCGGCTGGGGCGTCTTCGCATTCCTGGCCATCTCGGCCGTGGCGCTGCTACTCATCGCGTCACCCGGCGTCTTCGGCTGGTACAAGCGCAACCTGCTCGAGGCCCGCAACTACGGTCGCTGGATCGAGTACTTCTTCAGCTCCTCACTGATGATCGTGCTCATCGCCATGATCACCGGGGTCAGCGACATAGCCGCCCTGATCACCATCTTCGGCGTGAATGCCTCCATGATCCTGTTCGGGCTGCTCGTGGAGAAGTACGAGACGCCGGGCAAGCCCAACATGCTGGCGTTTTGGTTCGGCAGCTTCGCCGGGATACTGCCGTGGGTCGTCGTCCTGATCTACGTGTGGGCGCCGGGCGCCGGGTTCGCCGCGTCGCCGCCCGGGTTCGTCTACGGCATCATCGCGTCGCTGTTCGTCTTCTTCAACATCTTCGCGGTCAACATGTGGCTGCAGTACAAGAAGGTCGGGCGCTGGGCCGACTACCTGTTCGGCGAGAAGGTGTACATCCTGCTGAGCCTCACGGCCAAGGCGCTGCTGGCCTGGCAGGTGTTCGCGGCCACGCTGGCCGGGTGACGCCGCCCGCCCAGGACCGCGTTCGCGGCCACGCTGGCCGGGTGATGTCGCTTGGCACGGCAGGCGGTCGCCCGACACCGCGCGTCTCACATGGCGGACGCGGCAGTTTGATGCACGTCCGCTGTCTATGCGAATCTTGCGGACAGTCGTAGGGGCTGGCGCGCGGTAGGCTGGATCCCGGCGACGGGCATGGCTTGCCGGTCTCCGGGAGCCCGCGTCGCATGGCGCCGAGTCACGCGAAAGGCGGGATCGCTCATGGAGAAGCTCACGCGCGGCGTACCGGCCGTGACGTGCATCGCGTTCTGCGCCCTGGTCTGCGCCCTCTTCATGGCGTGGACAGTCCTTCTGTCGCCGGTCGCCGGCGCGGTGACGTATCACCGCTACTTCGGCGACCTGCACAACCACACGTCAGACATAGACGCCCTCGGCACGCCGGCGGAGGCGTACGCGGCCGCGAAGGCCGGGGGTGCCGACTTCCTGGCCGTGACAGACCACACAGACGGCAACCGCCCGCTGACCGACGCCAAGTGGCAGGGCCAGCGGGCCGCCGCCGCCGCGGCCACCTCAGGAGACTTCGCCGCCCTCAACGGCTACGAGGTCACCATGCCGTGGGGCCATGTGAACGTCTTCGACCCCTCCGCCTTGCCCACGGAAGCGGAGCAGTGGGCCATGGAGGAGGGCACCGTCGCCTCCCTCTACGACTGGCTGGTGCTTCATCCCACCGCTGTGGCCCAGTGGAACCACCCGACCCACAAGAGCGACGAATTCGACGACTTCGCCGGGCTCACCCCCCAACGCAGCGGCATCATGGGGGCTCTCGAGATCGCCAACGAGGGCTTCAGGTACGAGTCCAGCTACGTCAAGGCGCTCGACGCCGGCTGGAAGGTCATGCCCACAGCCAACGCGGACATGCATACAGCTCAGTGGATCACCGGCTTCCCGAACCGGACGGTGCTGCTGGCGGAGGAGCTCACGCCGGCCGCGCTGCTGGATGCACTGCGCGAGCATCATGGGTACGCCACGGTGGTCAAGGACCTGCGCGTGAGCTTCCGCGGTAACGGCCGGATCATCGGCAACACGCTGGCTGTGCCCCGCAGGATCAGGTTCACCGTACGGGTGCTCGACCCGAGGCCGCGGCGCGCGGTCGACAGACTTCGCTGGGTGGCCATCGTGAGCGACGGAGGCAAGGTCGTGGCCCGGAAGCGCTGCAGCGGCTACAGCGTCGACTGGAGGTGCACCATCGACACGGCGAAGGTCGTGAAGGGCGGCGCTCACTACTTCTTCCTGCAGGTGACGAACGGTTCCGGCCGAGTCGCCTGGACGGCGCCCATCTGGACCGGCCGGTAGCCTCTCGCGGCGCGCGGTGTCGAGGACGGCAGGCTCTGTCGCGGGCCTCATGAGCGACACGCTCTATC
>CAZIGT010000258.1:0-4618 GCA_964538465.1 uncultured Thermoleophilia bacterium
GTTCCGCCCTTCCCGCCCCTCGGTCGTCCGCCCGCCGTGCAGGCCGCGGTCGAAGGTACGGTCGCCCTCGTCCGCGGCGACGTCGTCGTTCACCCGCCGTGCGGACCGCAAGGCCGACCGCCTGTGCTGCCGGACGGCCGGCCCCGCATCGCCGTTTCGCGGGCGCCGCGCCTGAGCGTCAGCGCACGCCCAGGCGCACGGTGGACGCCTTGCGCTGCACGTTCCCAGCCAGATCGCGCGCTCGGCCCGTGCCCTTGTACGTGCCGCGTGGAAGGCTGCAGGCGAAGCGCGCGGCCACCTTCTTGCCGGTAGCCAGGTCCTCCACCACGATGCGCTGCACGACCTCGCCGTTCCGGTCCTTGATCTTCACGATGGCGTCGGCCCGCGGGCTCATGTTGTCGCGGATGCGCAACCGCACGGCCGTCTTCTTGCCCTTGTGGACCTTGACCGGCGCGAGGGTCTTGGCCTTCGGTGCGTGCTTGTCGACGTGCACCACGAACGTCACCGGACCGAACTCGCCGCTGCTGCCGCGCAGCATCAGAGAGATCTCGTAGGTGCCCTCGCCGTCCGGCAGGGGCAGCTTGACGACGTCGCTCAGTTCCTGCCATTCGCCCCAGGTCTCGCCACCGTCGGTCGAGAAGCGCACCTCGTCGAACACCCCCAGGTCGTAGAAGACCGAGAGGAACAGGGTGATCACCTCTTCGTCCGTCCAGGAGGGCGCGAACGGCGACGTTTCCTCGGTCGTCCAGGTGTCGGCGCCGTAGACGTCCATGTAGTCGCCGCCGGCGCGACCGTCGAGCCACACCACGGCGTTGCCGCCGGCCGACGGCGCGACCTGGTCGCCCGTCTCGTCACAGACGATGCCGCTCTCCTGCGACGCCAGGTCGTAGGCGCGGATGTCCGAGTCGCCGTCCCGCTTGTCCGCCCAGAAGACGACCGGGCTCGAGAGCGTCGGCGTCGTCTGAGGACCATCCGCGGTGCACACCGGTCCGGTCACGATCTCGAGAGGGTCCGAGCAGGCCGTGCGAACGCTCGCCGAGCGCTCTTTGCACGCGCTCCCGGAAGCCCACGCCGCCCAGATGTCGCTGTCGCCGTTCCGCGTGTCCTGCCAGGCGACGATGCTCTGCCAGATGGCTGGGTTCGTTTGGTCGCCGTTGGCGTCACAGACGACCGTCGGCGTGCCGGGCGTGAGCGGGTGGCAGCGCGTCGACACGGCGGCCGACCGGCATCCCAGCCAGCTGCCGCCGTGCAGCGCGCAGGCCCACACGTCCCAGTCGCCGTCACGCGCGTCCTGCCAGACCGCGACCCCGTCCGAGACGGCCGGCCGGCGCTGCGCGCCCGACCCGGCGTAGATATCCACGATGCCGAAGTCGCCGCTCCACATGCTGGTACCGACGATGTCGCCGCCAGCGTCACGCGCGAAGTCGACCCACACCGCGTAGCCTTCCGCTGCCGCCGGCTCACCCACGGCGCCCTGGGCGAGCACCCAGGGGTCGCCGCAGAGCTCACAGGCCCATATCGTGGCATTCGGCGATGTGCCCTCCTGCCACACGACCGTGTTCCCGGCCAGTGAGATGCTGCAGGGCTTGAAGGCGCAGCTCGCCACTTGCTCCTTGACGTACCATCCGCGCTGACCATCCGAGCGTAGCCGCTTGACCCAGATGCCCCACGTGCCGGAAACCCGCTCTCCCCACGCCACGAGCTCGCCGTCTGTGGCCGGCGACGCCTTCTGATCCGTGTTGACGCTCACCTCGTAGATGGCCCCGCCGGGCTCCTCTTCCTCGCAGCGCTGAGCGCCCGAGGCGATTCCCGGACACAGCCACCATGCCAGCAGGAGCGCCAGCGACAACGCCCCCAGCATGGCGAGCAGACACGACGTATGACGGCCTCGCCTCTCGTCCTCGATCCGCGCCACGGCCGTTCCGGCCGCGACGGTCGTGAGACGTCCCTCTCCCCGGGCCTTCATCGATACACCTCCCTGTAGTACGACTCCGACTCCCGTGGCTTATCGGACGAGGAAGGCCTGGTGCGTAGCCGATTCCTTCGCCCAAGCTGACGACAGCCAGGATCCCACAGGGCGCACCGACGGCAGGACGCCGGCGGAGTGACCCGCGCGCGCCGCGCCGGCCGCCCGTTCGTCCGCGGCCTATGCTCTGTTTCGCGCGTGTAGAATCGGCGCCGATGCAGCCCCTCGGCACAGACCCTGAGAGTACGGAGTCGTTCGCCCTGCACGAGCGCATGATGGCCGAGGCGAGGTCGATCATCGACGCTGGCCGCAGGGCGCGCGTCGTGCTGCGTCTCACCGGGGGACTGGCCATCCGCCGGTACTGCACCGACCTCGCGTTCGCCGACCGCGACTACGGCGACATCGACATGGTCGGTCGGTCGTCCCAGATCCGCAAGATCGCCGAGCTGTTCGCCCGCCTCGGGTTCCGCGAGGACATCCACGTGGCACAGGCCACCCAGGGCACCCAGCGCCAGTACCACCGTGCGCCGGGAGCCGCCAGCGCCGACGGCGATGCCAGCTTCGTGGCGGACCACGTCGACGTCTTTCTCGACCAGATGGCCATGGACCACGTCATCGACCTGAACGAACGCCTGGAGCTGGACGACTATGCCATCACCCCCAGCGACGCCATGGTGACCAAGCTCCAGATCTTCCGCCTCACCGAGAAGGATGTGCACGACGTGGTGGCCCTGGCCAAGGACGTCCCGCTGGCGCGAACGGACGACCCTGGTGTCATCAACGTCCGCTACATCGCCGACCTCTGCGCCGAGGACTGGGGGCTCTTCACAGACGTGCAGAGCAACATCGACAAGTGCCTGGCTGCGCTGCCGTCGTTCCGTATGAGCCCCCACGACCACGACCGCGTGGAGCGCGCCCTCACCGCCGTGGAAGTAGCCATCAACACGGCAAGCAAAACGCTGCGCTGGCGGCTTCGGGCACGCATCGGCAAGCGAATGGCTTGGCACCGCGAGGTCGAGGAGCAGACCGCGCTGCCCACGGCCGAGGAGATCTGGGGCCAGCGCGGCTGACGGCCGGCGCTCTGAGAGACGGCCGCGATGGTCAGCTGCCGCCCCGCAACGGCACTCCCTGGCCGATGTCGTCCTGATCCTCGACCGGGTTCGACCAGGGGCGGCGCTCGCCGACCCTGGCGCGGCGGCGCCAGGCTCGCGTCTTCGGCGCTTCCTCGATGGCGGTCCGAAGACGCGCGACCGCAGCAGCCACTCTTTCCCGGTCTGCGGTGTCCAGCTCGTCCAGATGCGGCGTTGCCGCAGCACGGTCCAGCGCCGCCGACACGTCCCTGTACAGGCCCCAGTCCTCCGCCGTGAGGGCGGCGATGCGACCGACGGAGATCGTCCCCGGCGCGTCGTCGGCGCCCACGGGCACGTCCTTCAACACCGTGACGATGTCACGCACGTCCTTGTCGGTGAGCCTCGTGATCTGCAGTTTTGTCAGCAGGATGTCGGTGAGCGAGACCGTGTAGGGCTCGATCTCGAGGCGGTCGACCAGCCGTATGTCGTGGTCCATGCGGAACGTGTCGAGGAACACGTCGACATGGTCGTCTTGCTTGATGCACCGCGCGCCGTCAGAGGCGGACGGCGCGCACGACCGCACGAACTGCAGCTGCCGGCCCCGGGTCGCGAAGCGCACTTCGTGGGCTTCGACGTAACCGAGCTCTCCAAGCAGTGTCGCGATGCCCTTGTAGTCGCTGCTCCGGCCCACCAGATCGATATCCGAGTAGTCCCGCTCGCAGAACCAGAGATCCCGGCAGTGCTGGCGTACGGCCAGCCCGCCGATCATGCGCAGGACGACGCCCATGCCACGAGCTGCATCGATGATCTCGCGCGCCTGCGACGCCATGCGCGACCTCGTGCCCTCGACATCCTCTGCCATCGGCTCCATCGCACCTCGCCCCGTGCACCGGCCCCGGTCCGTGCCCGGCTAGACCACGCCCACCGGAGCGAGCGGGGTCAGCTGCGGAACATCGTGAGCAGGAATGCCAGCTCGCCACTGGCGTGCACGGCGTGACGCAGGCCGGGCGTCATGTAGAACAGCATGCCGGCCTTCGCCTCGTGCGTCGTGTCCGCCAGGCGCACCGTTCCCTCGCCGTCCAGCACCTGTATCACCGCCGGCACGCTGGCGGTGTGCTCCGAGAGCTCCTGTCCGGGCGCGAACGTGAAGTGGACCAGCTTGTGGTGCTCGTTCTCGACGACGACCTTGCTGACGATGCCGCCCTCGGCGACCTGCCGCATGGCCGCGAGATCCACAACGAGCGGCTCGTCGCCACGCGATACGTCCTTGCCCATCCTGACCTGCCTTCCGGTGCTTCCGATGACGGTCCGCCCAAGCCGCCGCTGCCTGGCGAGCCGGACGCAGCCACCGGTCCGGCGGCAGGATGCTGGTAGGATACCCGTCCCGCCCATTTACCCCACCTAGCCATGCCTCTCATCACCCTGGACAGCATCGACAAGTCGTTCGGCGCCCAGCGTCTGTTCGCTGGGGTGTCGTTCGCACTCGACGTGCGCGACCACGCGGTCCTCGTAGGCCCCAACGGCAGCGGCAAGACCACTCTGCTGCGCCTCATCGCCGGAACAGAGCACGCGGACGCGGGTC
>CAZIGT010000259.1:0-4612 GCA_964538465.1 uncultured Thermoleophilia bacterium
GACGTCATGCCGGGGAGGGTGTTGATCTCGTTGACCAGCACCGCACCGTCGGAGTCGCGAACGAAGAAGTCGCAGCGCGCGAACCCTGAGCAGTCGATGGCGTGGAAGGCCTCCACCGCCAGCTCGCGCACGCGCCGAGTGGTGGCCTCTGGCAGCGGCGCCGGGATACGGAAGGTCATCAGCCCGTCTGTGTACTTGGCCTCGTAGTCGTAGTACTCGTGAGCCGGCACGACCTCCCCCGGCACAGACGCCTCAGGCTCCCCGTTACCGATCACCGCGCACTCGACCTCGCGGCCGGCCGCGAACTCCTCCGCGATCACCTTGCGGTCGTAGCGGAAGGCGAGATCGAGTGCCGGCAAGAGCTCATCGCGATCGTGCGCCTTGGTCATGCCGACGCTTGAGCCCAGATTGGCGGGCTTGACGAAGACCGGGTAGTCGAAGTCGGCTTCGACGCGGCGAACGCACTCGTCGAGCCGGTGAGCCGCGTCCCGGAACACCGCGTAGCGCACCTGGGGCAGCCCCCACGCCGTGAAGGCGGCCTTCATGAGTTCCTTGTCCATGCCCACCGAGCTGGCGAGGACGCCGGCGCCGGCGTACGGCAGCCCGGCCATCTCCAGCATCCCCTGGATGGTGCCGTCTTCCCCGTACGTGCCGTGCAGCACCGGGAAGGCGAAGTCCAGCGGCACGCGGGCCCCGTCGGCAGTCTCCAGCCCGGGACGGGTGGGGTCCGGCAGCAGGGCCACCCGGTCGCACGGCACGTTCTCGAGGCCCTGATCGAGTCCCGCGGCCATGTCGTGCGGGAGGACCCAGGCACCGCTGCGCAGGATGCCTACGGGTACGACGCGATACTTGTCGCCGGCGAGGTTCTGCGCCACGAAGCGCGCGGAAGCGAGCGAGATCTCGTGCTCGGCGGACCGGCCGCCGAAGATGAGGGCCACGGTGAGCATCGGCGCGTAGCCTACCAGCAGGCGGCCCCCGGCTCATCCGGGACGGGCGGCCACGGGCAGAGCCCGCGTTTCCCGCGGCGGCCGGCGACCCGACTCCCGCCGCCCGCCGCCGGTGCGGGCGGCTCCTGCCCGTGCGGTAGGATGCCGGGGATGGAGTTGCTGCCGCGATACACCGCCCGCGCCGTTTCGAGCGCCATCCGCATGGCCGGAGCCGGACAGGCGAGCAGTCTGCCCGGCAAGGTGGTCAACAAGGCCTTCCCCGGCTACCTGAGTTCTCACGCGCGCCGCCTCACCGACGGTATGGCGCTGATCACCGGCACCAACGGCAAGACGACGACCGCGAACATGGCGGCGCGGATGCTGCGCGACGCTCGCCGCCACATCGTCCACAACGCCGAAGGCGCCAACCTGCTCTCCGGCATCGCGACCGCGTTCGCCCGCGAGCCGGACGCGCGCTTCGCGCTGCTGGAAGTGGACGAGGCGGTGGCGCCCCATGTGGTCCGTCGGCTGCGTCACCCGGACGTGATCGTGCTCACCAATCTGTTCAGGGACCAGCTCGACCGCTACGGTGAGGTCGACCGCCTGGCGCAGGGCTGGGCGACCATGTTCCGCGAACTCGGCGGCACCACGCTCGTGGCAAACGCGGACGACCCGCTCGTGGCGCACGTCGCCCTCCAGTCGGGCCTGCCCACACTCTTCTTCGGCGTCGAGAACGCCGCCGCGGACGCCCGTCATGAAGTGAGCGACGTCACCGTGTGCCCACGGTGCGCCACCATGCTCGAGTACGAGCGGCGCTGGCTCTCCCAGCTCGGCGAGTACCGCTGCGGCGGCTGCGGCTTCGCCCGGCCGCCGCGCGACCTCTGGGCGGACATAGCGACCGCGGGGGCGGATGTGGCCTGCGCGGCGGATGTGACCCCCGCGGCGGGCGAGGCGGACATGACGACCCCTGCAGCGGATGCGGCGGCCGTCGCGGCCCCCACGGTGGCCCCTGCCGCAGGCGCGGCTGGCCCGGCCGGGGCACCGGCGTGGCTGCACGGCCGCATCGAGGCTCCCCTCAGCCTGCGCATCCCCGGCCTGCACAACGTGTACAACGCCCTCGGCGCCCTGGGCCTGGCGCTGGAATTGGGACTCGACGCGACGGGCGCCCTGGCCTCGCTGGGCCGCTACCAGCCCGGCTTCGGCCGCTGGAGCTGCGTGCGTCGCGGAGCGACGCGCGTGCAGGTGAACCTCGCCAAGAACCCCGCCGGCATGAACCAGTCCCTGCGTACCCTGCGCTCGGTGCCGGGTGCCAAGGCCCTCGTCTTCATACTCAACGACAACATCGCCGACGGACGGGACATCTCCTGGATCTGGGACATCGACATGGAGGATCTGCTCCCCGAGGCGGACGCCATACTCACGACCGGCACGCGCAAGCATGAGATGGCCCTGCGGCTCAAGTACGCCGGGGTACCCACGAGCAAGATCCGGGCCATGCCGTCGCTGCAGGCAGCGCTCGACGTGCTGCAGCGCGACGGCCACCAGGCCATTTACGTACTGCCGACCTACACGGCGCTCAAGGAGGTCCGCGCGACCCTTCGGGACTGGGAGGCGGTGCGCGCATGACACAGCTGCACGCCGTCCATCTGTACCCCACAACGATGAACACCTACGGCGACCGCGGCAACGTTGCGGCCCTCACGCGGCGCTGCGCCTGGCGTGGCATCGATCTGGTATGGCACCCGGTGGAGATTGGAGAGGCCGCGCCGCCGGACCCGGACCTGGTCTTCATGGGCGGCGGACAGGACCGCGTGCAGGGCGCCGTGGCAGAGGATCTGGCGGCACGGCGCGAGTGGCTCGCCGCCGCACTGGCCGGCGGAACGGTCCTGCTGGGGGTCTGCGCCGGCCTGCAGCTCCTGGGCCGCCGCTACGTGGCGGCGGACGGCGGCGAGCTGGAGGGCCTCGGCCTCCTCGACCTGGAGACAGTGGGTGGCGACTGGCGTCTCATCGGCAACGTCGTGGTCGAGGTGACCACCGACTCGGGACCCAGGCTGCTCGCGGGCTTCGAGAATCACGGGGGCCGCACGCACCTGGCCTCGGCGCAGCCGCTGGGCAAGGTGCTCTGCGGTCACGGCAACAACGGTCGCGACGGCACGGAGGGCGCGCGCAGCGGGACCATCCGGGCGACGTACCTGCACGGCCCGGTGCTGCCCAAGAACGCCTGGTTCACCGATGAGCTGTTGACCCTGGCGCTGCGGCACGCCGGGCACACGGAGCCCCTGACCGCGCTGGACGATGCTTTCGAGGATGCGGCCCAGCGCGAGGCGGTCGCGGCGGCTCGCAGGGAGCAGGCGCGGCGCGACCGCAAGGGGTTGCGCGGCGCTCTCGACGGCGCCCGGGAGGCTGCCGCGCACGCCCTTCACGCAGTCGCCGGCAAGCTGCCGCATCGCTAGATCGAGCGAGCGCGCTCACAGGTCGGCGCGCGCAAGCAGCGCCGCCACGGCGTCCTGGGCGCGCCGGGCCGCCGCCGCATCGAGCGGCGCGCCGTTCATGAGGATCGAGAACGCCACGCCCTCGTGGTCGCGTGTCGTCAGATAGCCCGAGAGGCAGCTCGAGATACTGAGCGTGCCGGTCTTGGCGTGAACGTTGTCGACGGCGAGCGTACCGCGCATGCGCAGCCGCAGGGTGCCGTCGCGCCCGCCGACGGCCAGCGAGCTCCAGTACGAGTCGAAGTCCAGCCGCTCGCTCATGCGCACCAGAAGCCGGGTCACGGCGAAGGCCGAGACGCGGTTGCCGTAGCTGAGGCCCGAGCCGTCGAGGACTCGGACCTCCCCGGCCGGCGCCCCGCAGGCGACGACCTGGGCCCGGACGACGGCGGCGCCGGCCGCGGTGGTTCCGCCGGCGCCGAAGTCGCGGCCGAGCCCCTTCAGCAGCATCTCGGCGACGGTGTTGTCGCTCGGCTTGCTCATGAGCGCCAGGACGCGCCAGAGCGGCGGCGAATACTCCGTGGCCAGCACGCTCGCGCTGCCGGGCGCGCGCCCCACGGCAACGCCGCCGGCGACCCGCACGCCAGCAGCCTCGAGCGCGGCGCGGACGGAGGCCGCGGCCTGGGCGGCCGGCTGCGCCGCACGCGCACCATGGATATACCCCTGGTCGACAGCGAGGGCGGAAAGCGGCCCGCAGTATGCCTCGTTGCCCGCTCGCCACGTGGAAACGGTGCGCCGCCTGTCGAACCGGCTCTCGTCTCCGACGATGCGGCCGGTGATGCGCCGCACGCCGGTCGCACGGATCATCTTCGCCAGGTGCGCCACGCTCGATCCGTGCCCGTGGAAGACCCGATGCCTGTACCCGTTCGTCGAGAGCGTCGGGTCGCCGTAGCCCTTCACGAACAGGTCTCCGTGTAGCACGCCGTCTTCGTCTACCGTGCCCGCGGCCAGCGCTTCCGTGCGGAAGCGGTACGTGGCGCCCCAGCGGATGAGCGCGGTGGCGGCCGTGGCGAGCTTCTCGTTCGACGCCGGCGCCAGCCTCGCGCGGGTGTTCCTGCCGTAGACCATGGACCCGGTCTCGAGATTCCAGACGGCGAGGCCCGTGGACGACCGCGCCAGACCGTAGCGGCTCAACACGGACTCGATGCCGGCCTTGAGGGAGGCAGCGTGAGCGGCCGGCGGGCGAAGAGCCGCCGGCCA
>CAZIGT010000260.1:0-4609 GCA_964538465.1 uncultured Thermoleophilia bacterium
CGGCTACTACAACACCACGCTGGTGGCCGACAAGACCGGCGAGATGCGGCTCTTCTACCGCAAGACGCACCTGTGGCTCGGGGAGAGGCTGACCTGCAAGAGCGGAGCGACCAACGCCGATATCTGCCTGCTCCAGCAGATCCCTGTCGGCGTGATGACCTGCTACGACGTGGAGTTCCCCGAGCCCGCCAGGCTCACGGCGCTCGCGGGTGCCCAGGTCATCTTCGCGCCCACCGCCAACTTCGAGCCCTGGGGGCACAGGCACCGGGTCTTCATCACGGCCAGGGCGATCGAGAACCACGTGTTCGTCGCCTACTGCAACCGTGCGGATTCCGGCACCGTCTACGACCACTGCGGCCAGAGCGCCGTGATCGATCCCTTCGGCAGGGAGATCTGCAGCATCGATGCGGACGAATGCGTGGCCGTCTGCTCGGCGGACATGAGTCTCTGCGTGGGTTCGCGACGGAACTTCGACTACTTCCAGGACCGCCGGCCGGAGCTGTATGCCGAGATAGCCGCGCCGACGGCGACAGACGCCGACCTCTCTCTCTCGGCTCGCTGACAGGAGGGCGTCTTGCAGCTCAAAGCCTACGTGATCCGCCGCCTGGCGCTTGCCGTCCTCGTCATCTTCGGCGTGCTGAGCATCACGTTCGTGATCACGCGCGTGCTGCCCTCCAACCCCGCGCAGCTCTATGTGGGACCTCGAGCGACGGCGCACCAGATCGACATGATCAATGCCAAGTTCGGGTTCGACAAGCCGCTCTGGGAGCAGTACCTGATCCACATGAAGAACATGGTGGTGGGCAACTGGGGCGATTCGCTGCGCAACAAGACGCCCGTGCTGAGCGCGATAGGCCGGTTCCTGCCGCAGACGGCGGAGCTCGTGATCGTGGCCCTGAGCATCTCGGTCATCATCGGTGTCAGTCTGGGCGCTCTGACGGCGCACAAGAAGGGCGGCTGGGCGGACCACACGTCGCGGCTGTTCTCCACCGCCGGTGTGTCGATTCCTGCCTTCTGGATCGCTCTCATGCTCCAGGTGCTCGTCGTCAAGGTGTTCGCCAATGCTCTGCCCGTGGGAGGCATCAGCGACATCCTGGTGGCAGACGCGCACCCGATCCACAGGATCACCGGCAGCGCTCTCTTCGACTCGTTCTTCACCGGCAACTGGACGGCGTTCGCCGACACCGTGCGGCACATCATCTTGCCGGCTCTGGCGCTGGCCGCCTTCCCTGCCGGGGTAGTGATGCGGATGACCCGTTCGGCCATGCTCGAAGCACTGGGCAACGACTACATCCGTATGGAACGCGCGATGGGCGTGCCCGAGCGACTGATCATCGTGAAATACGCGATGAAGAACGCGCTCGCGCCCGTACTCACAGTCATAGGCCTCATGTTCGCGTACATGCTGACCAGCACGTTCTTCATCGAGCTCATCTTCGCCTGGCCCGGTCTTGGTCTGTATGCCACCACGGCGATCCTCAGTGACGACTTCCCAGTCATCGTAGGTGTGACTTTCGTGTCCGCGACGGCCTACGTGGTGGTCAATCTCGTTGTCGATGTGGCGCTCGCATGGCTGGATCCTCGAGTCACCCTCAACTGAAGGAGCAGATCGTATGAGCGCGATGGCTGCCCTGGCCGGCTGGCGAGAAGAGCATGCGTCGGGGTTCGATGAACTGAAGTACGGCTCTCGGATCTTCTTCAAGGACAGGCTTGCGGCGGTGGGTCTGGCGATCATCGTGATGTTCGTGGCCGTCGCGGTGTTCGCCCCGTGGCTTGCGCCCTACCCGGAACAAGGACGCGGCAAGTCCGATCTCTCTCACCGCTACGATTCCCCCAGCCTCACGCACCCCATGGGCACGGACGGACAAGGCCGGGACGTGCTGAGCCGGGTCATCTACGGCGCCCGGATCCCCTTGATGGTCTCGTTTGCCGTGACGTTCGCCATTGTGCTCATCGGCGTACCGCTCGGGGGTATTGCCGGGTACTTCGGAGGGCGAATCGACGAGGTGATCATGCGGATCACCGACATCTTCCTCGCCTTCCCGTCGTTGCTGCTCGCCATGGTCATGGTCGCGTTCATGGGCGCCAGCCTCCGGAACGCCATGATCGCGATCGTGGTGTCCTGGTGGCCCTGGTATACGCGACTTGTGCGGAGCCTGGCCGTCTCGCTCAGGTCGCGCCCCTACGTGGAGGCCGCGAAGACCATGGGAGTGGGACCTCTGCGGATCATCCTGCGCCACATCCTGCCGAACGCCATCGGCCCCGTGATCGTGGAAGCCAGCCTGGACGTGGGGACGGTGATCCTTGCCCTGGCTGCGCTGAGCTTCATCGGACTGGGAGCCAAGGCGCCGGCTCCGGAGTGGGGCCTGCAGGTCGCGGAAGGGCAGGACGTGTTCTTGTCCTACTGGTGGATCTGCACGTTCCCCGGTCTCGCCATCCTGCTCCTGGTGCTCGCCTTCAATCTGGTCGGCGATGGGTTGCGCGATGTCCTGGACCCCAAGCTGAAGCGGTGAGACGGTGAACGCAATGGAGTGTCAAGCCGAAGCATCCTGCCTGGCCGGCGACGTACCGGCCGTCAAGGCCTCTGCCCCTCTCCTCGAGATCCGGGATCTCAGGCTGCAGTTCAAGAGCATGCGTGGTGTCGTGAAGGCGCTTGAGGGTGTGTCCCTGCACGTCGACCAAGGGGAGATCGTGGGGCTTGTGGGAGAGTCGGGCTGCGGCAAGACGGTCACGAGCCTTGCCGCAATGGGGCTGCTGCGCGGCCCTCGGGTGGACACGACCGGACAGGTGCTGTTCCGCGGCCGGGATCTGCTCGCCTGCACTCAGCAGGAGATGCGCGGGCTGCGTGGCGCCGAGATCTCGATGGTGTTCCAGGACCCTCTGGCCTCCCTGAACCCGGTGTTCACCGTCCGCCAGCAGCTGTCCGACGTCGTACGCCTGCATACTGGGGTTGCCCGGGACGAGGCGCTCGAGCGGATCGAGAGATCGCTCAAGGCCGTCGGACTGGCCTCGGACGCACGCACGCTGAACGCCTACCCGCACGAGCTGAGCGGCGGCATGAGGCAGAGAGTGTGTCTGGCCATGGCGCTCGTGTGCGGTTCGAGCCTGCTCATCGCGGACGAACCGACCACGGCTCTCGACGTGACGATCCAGGGCCAGATATTGAGACTGCTCCTGGACCTTCGCGAGAGACTCGGCGTAGCGCAGCTGCTCATAACCCACAACGTGGGCGTGGCTGCGCAGACCTGCGACCGCGTGTGCGTGATGTACGCGGGCAATGTGGTGGAGGACGGGCCTACGCGCGAGGTGCTGATCAACCCGCGGCATCCGTACACACGAGCACTCATCGCCTGTCTGCCCGAGCACGACTCGGTGCGGGATCTGCAGACGATACCGGGTGTGGTCCCGGATCTCATCGATCCGCCGTCCGGCTGCCGGTTCCATCCCCGCTGCTCTCAGGCCCGGCCCGAATGCACGCGTGAGCGGCCGACTCCCGTGGACGTGGGCGAGGGCCACCACGTGGCGTGTCATGTGGATGCCGAGAGCGCTCCACCCTGTTCGAAAGCCGACCAGAGGACGGAAGACTCATGAGCGTCGTACTGACGTTGGACGATGTGTCGGTCCACTACCGACGCAGGCGGGGCTTGTCGAAGAAGTCCGACAGCATCGTGCATGCCGTCGACGGCGTCTCGTTCGACGTGCAGGCGGGCCGCACGCTGGCGCTCGTGGGCGAATCGGGTTCCGGCAAGACCACCGTGGCCCGCGCCGTGCTCCAGCTCACGGAGATCACGTCGGGGTCCGTGAGCATTTGCGCGATGAACCTGGCGGACCTCAAGCGCCACGAGCGCATGGAGGTTCGACGGAAAGCTCAGATCGTCTTCCAGGACCCGTACTCATCGCTGGATCCGCGCATGACGGTGCACGATCTGGTCGCGGAGCCGTTGCGGACCCACGGGAGCCTTAGGGGTACGCAGTTGAGAGACCGCGTCACTTCGCTGCTGGAGATGGTGGGGCTGGGGACGCAGCACCTCTGGCGGCGTCCCCACGAGTTCAGCGGCGGGCAGTGCCAGCGCATCGCGATCGCCCGGGCACTTGCCCTGGAGCCCGCACTGCTGGTCCTCGACGAACCCACGTCGGCGCTGGACGTCTCGGTCCAGGCCCGGATCCTCGTTCTGCTGCAGGAGATCCAGCAACGTCTGGATGTCGCGTACCTGTTCATAGCGCACGATCTGGCGGTCGTCCGCTGCGTGGCCCATACGGTGGCGGTGATGTACCTCGGCGAGATCGTCGAGATGGGACCCGCCCAAACCCTGTTCGAATCGCCCAGGCATCCGTACACAGCCGCACTGATGAGCAGCGTGCCCTCACCTGACCCGCGTGAGCGCTCGCGCCTGAAGGTGTTGGAGGGAGACATGCCGAGTGTGGAAAACCCGCCGCCCGGTTGCCGCTTCCACACGCGCTGCCGCTATCGGATGCCTATCTGCGAGAAGGAAGCCCCGCCACATCGGGTGCTGGAGTCCGGGTACTTCAGGTGTCACCTCGAGAGCGGCGCTCCGGAGATCGACGACAGGGGTGAGGTCGCATGACCATCACCCACACCCGCATGGGC
>CAZIGT010000261.1:0-4601 GCA_964538465.1 uncultured Thermoleophilia bacterium
TCCAGCCCAATGAGATCGGCGAGCGCCAGCGGCCCCATCGGGTGGTTGGCGCCGGCCTTCATGGCGGCGTCGATGTCCTCGGCGCTGGCCACGCCTTCATACAGAGCGTAGACAGCTTCGTTGATCATCGGGAACAGGATGCGGTTGACCACGAAGCCCGGGGAGTCGCTGGCCATGACCGGCACCTTGCCCAGGCTCTCGACGAACGCCTTGGCGGCCGCAGCGACGGGCTCGGCCGTGCCCAGCCCGCTGATGACCTCGACCAGAGCCATCGCCGGCACGGGATTGAAGAAGTGGATGCCCACGAACCGGTCGGGACAGCCGGCGGCCGTGGCGAGCTGCGTGATGCTCAGGCTGCTAGTGTTGCTGGCGATGACGGCATCGTCGCGCAGGGCGGCGACGGCCTTCTGGAAGAGGTCCTTCTTGATGTCGATGACTTCCGGCGCCGCCTCGATGAAGAGGTCGGCATCCTTGCCGGCGCTCACGTCCAGCCCCGTCGAGATGCGAGCCAGGGCGGCATCGCGGTCCTCGGCGCTCATCTTGCCCCTGTCCACGGCGCGGCCCAGGTTCTTCTGGATGCTCGCCATTCCCTTGTCGACGAACTCCTGGGCGATGTCGATCATCACCACGTCGTAGCCGGCCTGGGCGCTGACCTGCGCGATGCCGTTGCCCATCTGACCGGCGCCGGCCACCATCAGCTTCCTGATCTCCACGGTCCCTCCCTGCGTGTGTGCACCTCGAGGTGGCGACCGGATGACGGGCGCCGGATGGGCGAGCCGCGCTGCGCGACCGCCGGGCGCCCACGAGCCGCCGCCGTGATCTCGGCCGACAATGCTACACCAGCGAGCCAGACGGTCGGCGCAGCCGCCTTTGCTACCATTGACGCGCACGGTCCATCGAAACCCCGCCCGCAGGTGCGCGCAAGGAGACAGCCATCGACGACTTCAGCCCCAAGATCATCGCCTGCGGGACACTGAAGGACGAGCTCACGCACGTCGCCCCCGGCATCGAGGCCGAGTACCTCGAGGGCATGCTGCATGACTACCCGGACAAGATGCGCGCCGAGATCAACCGGCGCATCGCCGAGACGCCGGGCCGACGCACCATACTGCTGGGCTACGGGCGCTGCTCCAACGGCGCCACCGGCATCGAGGCCGGCCCGCACCGGCTCGTGCTGCCCGCGGTCGACGACTGCATATCCCTCCTGCTCGGATCGCGCCGCCGCTACCTCACCGAGTTCACGTCCGCGCCGGGCACCTACTACTACACGCGCGGCTGGGTGGAGGAGCTCGATGACCCGTATCAGGAGTACCTCAAGATGATCCCGCGCTTCGGCGAGGAGAAGTCCCGGCAATTGGCCCTCATGATCATGGAGAGCTACACACGGGTCGTCCTGCTCGAGACCGGCACGTACGACCTCGAGCGCTGCGAGCGGTACGTCGAGAAGGTCGCGGAGTTCTACGACCTGCCTGTCGTGAAGATGCCGGGCGACCTGCGACTGTTCCGCAAGCTCACGCACGGCCCCTGGGACGGCGAGTTCATCGTGGTCGAGCCGGGCGGCGTTCTGGACGAGAGCGTCTTCTGGCGTCTGCCTTCAGAGATCGACGACCTGCCGCGCGATCCCGACGCCCCCGGCGCCTGGGGCCCGGCCATCACCGTCACGGCGCCCTGCGAGACCTGCGCCTGCGACTGCGCCGGGCGGACCGCCGCAGACGAGCCCGGTGCCGCCGACCAGGACGGCGCGTGACGCGCATAGCCGTCGTCGAGGTCCGCGACCCGCGGCCGGACACGGCGGCCAACGTCCGCGCCGGCCTCACGAGCCTGGCCGTCGCGGCCGAGGCGGGCGTCGAGCTCCTGCTGTTCCCCGAGCTCTACCTTGGCGGCTACTACCTGGACCACGACATGGTGCGCCGGGTGGGAGAAGCTCACGCCGGCCTTGAACGCTTCCAGGCGGCGGTGGACGAGACCGGCACCGCCGCGGTGCTCGGCGCCGCCCTGCCCGGTGCCCGCGGCGCCGAGGACGGCGATAGAGGGACGCGGCCGTGCACCGAGCACCCCACCGCCAACACCGGCCATCGACATCTCGCCGCGCCCGGCCAGGGGTCCGCGGGCTCGCCGTCCATCGGATGGTCGGAGGCACGACCCGCGGGAGAGGTCCTGCTCAACGCCGCGGCCGTCCTGCGACCCCACCAGCCCGCCGAGTACGCGATCAAGAACCAGCTCTACCCCGGCGAAGAGCAGTGGTTCACGCCCGGCCAGGAGCTGTGGACGGGCCGCGTCGCCGGCTGGCCGTGCGGCGTGGCCGTGTGCTACGAGGTCGGCTTCCCCGAGCTGGCCCGCTGCCTGGCTCTGGACGGCGCGCAGCTCATCCTGCTGCCGGCGGCCTTCGGCAGCAGGCGGGCGCGCATCTGGGACACGCTGACGCGCGCCCGCGCCATCGAGAACGGCTGCTACGTGGCCGCGGCCGGCCAGGCCGGCACGGCCGGCGGCCGCTGCTTCCTCGGCCAGAGCCGCGTGCTCGATCCCTTCGGAGAGGTCGTCGCGGGAGACGACGCGGCAGGCGACGCGGAGCCGCCGCTCATCGTGGGGTCGCACACGGTGTTCGTCGCCGACATCGATGAGCGGAGGGTGGCCGCTGCGCGGCGCGGCGACGACGGCTGGCACCGGTCGCTCGCCGACCGGCGGCCGCATCTGTACCGCCGGCTCGCCGAGCAGCAGGACGAGTGACGGCGCCCGGTCGGCGTGATCGGAACGCCGGTGGGCACCGCCTGCGAACCCGTCCAGAGACGGCGAGCCGGTCAGGCGTCGGCGGCCACGCGGGCGTAGCTCATCTGCATCTGCGCCAGCGTGGACCGGTACGTCTCGAGCTCTTCGGCCTCGGCGGCGCCCTCGACGGCGCCGATCACGCCACGCAACAGCTCGATCGCCAGGCGGGCCTCGTCGAGATCGCGCAGCTCGCGCGTCTCGTCGGTGAGGCCGAGCTTCTGATAGCCCACCGTCACCAGCGTGAGCATCATGTCGCGCGCCACATCCAGCAGGCGCAGCGCCTTGAGCTGTTCCCTGTACAGCTTGGCACGCTCCTCGTCCGTGAGCGGTCGGCGCTCCTCGCCGCCTGCCTCCGCGGCCGCTTCGGCCTTCTCTTCGACGGTCTCGGCGGCCGCCTTCCCTTCGCCGGCGGCGGTCGCCCCACCGCTCTCGCGGCCCATCTCTGCGGCCGCTTCGGCCTTCTCCTCGGCGGCCTGCCGCGCCCCTTCTGCCTCTTCAGCCGCCTTGCCTCTGGCGGCCCGCTTCTTGTCGGTCACGTACGTACCCCCTTGATCACGCACGCCTCGAGCGGCAGCCGCTGCTCGTCGCGCAGCCGCTGTACTTGTTCGCCGAACACCTCGCGGAGAGACTGGCCGGCGGCATGGGCGTTCACCTGCTGCTGGGCGCCGTTGCCCTCCTCGAGCATGCGGTCGACATTGGCGATGAACGGCCGCACACCGAGCCGCTCGGCCGCCGGCCACACGTAGTCCAGCAGCTCGCGGATGGCGTCGTCGGCCGGCACCTCACGGCCGCGCTTGAAGTCCACCAGCTTGCCGTTCATACCGTGGCGGATGGCCCGCCACATGTTCTCCTCTATGTAGCGGTTCTCCAGTACCGGCAGCACGCGCCCCAGGTCGTACTCGCGAGCGAGCGTGGCGACCAGAGCGTAGGCCAGCGACTGCAGTGCGAGCGTCTGCCAGAGCTCCGTCTGCGCATCGCAGATGCGTATCTCCACAGTGCCGAACGAGTGGTGCGGACGCACCGACCACCACACCTGGGTGAACTCCTGGATGCAGTTCGTCTCGACCAGCTGCTCGTAGAAGCGCCTGTGCTCAGCCCACGAGCCAAAGACATCCGGCACCCCGCAGCGCGGGAACATGCGCACGAAGGTCTGGGCGCGAGCGCTGTGCAGCTGGGTCCAGACCTCTTCGATGAACGGCGAGTTGGCGGAGAAAGCGAGCAGGTACGGCAGGTAGCCGCGCAGGGCGTCACAGATGACCACGGCCCGGTCTGTCCCGCGGACGCCTACGTGCAGGTGCGTACTCCAGGTGTTGTTGCGCCAGGCCACATACTTCAGCGTCTCTTCGACGACGCGGTAGTGCGGCGTCTCGATGATGTGCTGGTCGCGCCAGTTGGAGAACGGGTGTGTGCCGGTGGCGCCGAGCGCCACGCCGTGCAGGTGGGCCAGTCGTACGAGCGCCTCCCGGCGCTCCGCCAGATGCAGCGCCGCCTCGGCGAACGTGGTGCCACGCGGCGTGCGGATCTCGATCTCCGAGGAGATCAGCTCGCCGCACACCGCCGTGGCCAGGTCGCCGGCCGCGGCGGCGCTCAGTTCCTCGAACCGCTGTGTGAGGATCAGCGTCTCGGGCTCGAGAAGCTGGAACTCCTCCTCGATCCCCACCGACATGTCGGGGGTCGTGGTGAAGCGGTTCTCGACCTCGGCGAAGTAGTCCTGGAGAGAGACGGTGATGGCGGTGCTCCTCGTCTGCGGGGTGCGCCTCGACGGGCCCTCGGCGTGCCCTCTACGGAAAGTATACGGGACACGTGAGGAAAGGCACCCCGGGACATAGCAGGGC
>CAZIGT010000262.1:0-4584 GCA_964538465.1 uncultured Thermoleophilia bacterium
TAGGTGTAGTTCCACCAGGCGCCCGGCTGCTTGAGCGGCGCCGGGCCGTACGGCCAGTAGCTCGAGATGCCGCAGGCGCCGTGCATGTGTCTGCGCGCCCAGTTGTAGTCGATGACGGCGCGCACGCCGCGCATGATGTCGCGGCAGTCCGTGCGCACGGTCTTGACCTTCACGCGGGCGCGGATCTCGCGGGCGGCGTCATACAGGTCCACCACGCTGGTGTCGTCCGGACTCTTGAGCGTGGCCGCCCAGGCGGCGCGCACGGCCGCGCGCTGGCGGCGCAGCGCGCCACGCAGGTCCCAGCTCAACCGGTCGACGGCGAACATGAGCTCGTCCCAGGACTCGTCGAGCCGCACAGCCGAGCTCGCGTTGGTCCAGCGGTCCGGCTTCACCTTCATGCTGGCGGCGAAGATCCGCGCGCAGCCGACGGCGTCCGCCGCGGGCGTCGCCTGCAGGCCGGTCAGCACGTCCGCATACGAGAAGCCCGTGTACCCCATGAAGTCTTCAGTGGCGGCAACGGCGTCGGCGTACCCACGCAGCTCGCCCTGCACCTCGATGGCCTGCGAGGCGCATGTGTCGAAGGCCACCACGTCGATCGCTCCGGTCGCGTCCAGGGCCTGACGAAGCCCCGGCAGATCGAGGGCGTCGTTGCTGGTGGCGTCCCAGCAGAGGTAGCTCGGCCGCCATGCCCACGCGTGGTCCCACATGACCAGGGCATAGCGCTGCGCCGGATAGGTGGCGCGCGTCCACTCGATGAAGTCGATCAGGGGCGGGGGCGAGCCCAGGTGCCGCTCGCCCCAGTCCGCCACGGCCTGGGCGGCCGTGGCCTGCTGCCCCTTCACCACGTGGAAGAGCAGGGTGCCGCGCCAGTCGCCGTGCGTCTTGTCGTACTTGGGCGAACGATCGGCCAGCGCGACGAGCTGCACGGAGTCGCTGGAGCCGACCACGCCCATCTCCTGTTCCATGTCGTGGGCGATGTACCGCTCGAGATCGTTGTCGCCGTCCATGTAGACCATGATGGTCCAGTCGGCGAGCGGCGCTCGGGCGTCCGCCCGCGTCTGCGCCGCCGCAGCCGTTCCCTGCGCTGATGCCGTCGGCACAGTCAGACAGACGAAGGCCAGAGCACACACGAGGGCCAGACCCCTTCCCCACGATACCGATACCCGCTCCGCCTGCTGCTTCTCGCCGTGCATGTCTCCCCCTGACTCCGCTCTGCCCGAGTGCATGATTCTGCGGTACATCGCACCTTCGACCCGTACGAAGAGTCTAGCCCTTCTCGACGGCCCACAGGGCGTCTCTCTTCATGGTCATCAGTAGTAGAGTTCGCTCGGCCCCTTGTACTCCTGGATGGTGTTGCCGCCGTCCACCACGACGAGCTGACCGGTGACGTAGCTGGCATCGTCCGAGGCCAGGAAGCAGATGACGCTGGCCACCTCCTCAGGCCGCGCCGACCGTCCGAAGGGCGTGTTGAGGCCGCCGACGTCCTCCCCTTCGGCCTGCGATCCGGTGGCGATCCAGCCGGGCCCCACTGCGTTGACCGCGATGCCGTGCTTGGCCACGTCCAGCGCCAGCCCCCGCGTCATGCCGAGGACACCCGCCTTGGCGGCGCAGTAGCCCGATTCGGCCGGGTTGGCCACCACCGGTCCCGTGACCGACGACACATTGACTATGCGGCCGTAGCCCCGCTCGATCATGAGCGGCACCACGGCGCGCGTGACCAGGAACTGGGTCTTGAGGTTGATGGCGATGTCGAAGTCCCACTGCTCTTCGGTGAGATCCTGGAAAGGCGTGAACGACTCCTCCTCGCCGCAGATGACCATGCCGGCGTTGTTGACCAGCACGTCGATGCGGCCGTGGAAGGCGACAGCCCCCGCCACGGCCGCCTCGACCTGATCCCGTCTGGTGAGGTCGGCCGTATGCGACGACACGGCGAACCCCTGCTCGCGCAGGGCGGCGGCGCAGTCGTGGACCCTCGGCGAGATGTCCACTATGGCCAGCGCCGCCCCTTCGCGGCCGCACAGCGTGGCCGTGGCGAAGCCGATGCTGTCCTGCTTGGCCACGCCGGTGATGAAGGCGACCTTTCCTTCCAGCCTCCCCTTGCGCTCCATGCCATCCTCCCCGCTCCCTGCGGAGCATTCGACCACGCCGCGTGACCGGCCCGACGACGACAGTCTAGCGACAGGGACTGGGCGAAGCGACGCGGCGTAGCGGCGGGGCGCGGTTGAGCAGGGCCTGCGCGGGGCATGAACGCGTCGCGGGCGGAGAAGCCGCCCGCGGGAGAAGAGGATCATCACGGCTGGTGGAGGTCGGAATGGCGAGCATCGAGCGGACGGCGGATGCCGTATGGCAAGGCACTCTGGTGGGCGGCGGCGGCACGGTCACGTTCGCCAGCGGCGCGATCGAGGAGTTGCCCGTCACCTGGGCCTCACGGACGGAGGCGCCCGACGGCAAGACGAGCCCCGAGGAGCTCATCGCAGCGGCGCACGCAGCCTGCTACTCCATGGCACTGTCTCACATACTCGGAGAGGGTGGCACGCCGCCCGAGCGTCTGCAGGTATCGGCGACATGCCGGGCGCTCAAGGACGAGTCCGGCCTGCGTATCGCCGGTATGCATCTGGACGTGCGCGGCACCGTGCCGGGACTCGATGCGGCGGGCTTCGCCGACGCTGCTGCCAAGGCCGCCGCCGGCTGCCCCGTCTCGCAGGTCCTGGGCAAGGGGCTGGACATCACGCACAGCGCGGCGCTCGAGACATAGCGGCGAAGAGGCTCGAGGCGCGCCGCTGACCGGCGGAGGCGGCCGGGCGTACACTTCCGCTCATGGGGCCGGCCGGCAGAAGCCACGCCGACGGACGGGCCGCGACGGGAACGCAGAGATGCCACTTCGCCTCCAGCGAGGCGCGCGACACCGACGAGCTCGAGGGGACGGGCCGGACAAGCGACCGTCCGGTCCGGTGTCGTGCCTGCGAGGTCGTCGGCGCGCGGCGGCCGTTGCCATCGCTCTGGTACTCGTCACGAGCCTCGACGCATGCCGCGGCTCCGCGCCCGAGCCGGCCGCTCAGCGGCTTCCCATATCCGTGAGTCCCCACGGGCGCGGCGAGTACCGCACGCTCGCCACAGCCGTCCGAGAAGCACCGGCGGGCGCCACAGTGATCCTGGCGCCGGGCGTCTACCGCCTCGGCCAGCCACTCGATGTCTTCCGCTCGCTCACGCTGATCGCGCCCAACGGACACGCGATCATCGAGTCCCGCGCGGCAGGCCGCGCGATCGGCTTCGCGGGGAACGGCAAGCTGGTGCTTCGCGGCCTCACAGTGCGCAGCGCCGGCGGTCAAACGGACAAGCCCACCGACGTGCTCGTGGTGCGCGGCGGCAGCGCCCTGCTCGTCGGCTGCCGCCTGCAGGGCGCCGTGCGCGGCCACCGCACCGTACCCACCGTCGCAGGCGGGCGCCGTGTGGCCGCGGGCGGCGCCGGCCTGCGCGCGCTGGGCGACGCCCGCGTGCGCCTCACAGACTGCGCCTTCGCCGACAACGCGTTGGCCGGCGTGGCGCGCGAGCGCCACGCCGAGATCGCGGCGGCCGGCCCCACGACCGGCCAGGGCGTCCAGCTCAATGTCCATGGGATTGACGCAGCTCGCACCAAATCTATTACAGGGACGCAGGACTGGACCCAGGTGGAATGCGAATTCATGGCCGACGGCAACGACTCCCTGCAAATCAATTGCCTGTTTGGCGGCTGGGGGCAGGCTTCGGGCAAAGCCTGGTTTGACGAGATCGAACTGACCCGGCTAGAGGTCATTAAGCCGGAGTCCAAAACGGTCAACATCGACATTCAGATTGATTCCACCAAGACCTTTGAGCCCATTTCCAAATATATCTATGGCCAGTTCATTGAACATCTGGGCCAGTGTATCTATGGCGGTATCTGGGCGGAAATGCTGGAAGACCGCAAGTTTTATTTTCCGGTTCCTGCACCGGGTGATATCTGGCAAATCACCGGCGCCGGAGCTCGTTTCCTGCGGGCCTCACCGTGGAAAATTGCAGGGCCAGACGGCATTGTCGTGATGACCACGGATAATCCGCTGTCAGGCAAGCACAGTCCGCAGATTACTCTGAGCGGAACGCCCGCCGGCATCTATCAGGAAGAACTGGCCTTAGTTCAGGGCAAACATTACACCGGACGGATTGTCATGCGGGGCGACGGTTCGGTTGGGCCTGTTCAGGTCAGCCTGATCTGGGCCGATGGAGAAAAAGGCCGTCAGACCGTAACACTCAAAAAACCCGGCAAGAATTATCAGACCTATGATTTCGAATTCACTGCCGGAGCCAATGCCAGCAATGCACGTCTTGAAATTATGGGTTCAGGTAACGGCTCCTTTGTCATTGGGGCTGTATCGCTGATGCCCGCCGACAACATCAAAGGTTTCCGCAAGGATACCTTGGAATTGCTCAAACAGCTGAATTCGCCGGTCTATCGCTGGCCGGGCGGCAATTTTGTCAGCGGCTATGACTGGCGCGACGGCCTGGGAGCCCGCGAACGCCGACCTACCCGAACCAATCCAGCCTGGCCGGGCATTGAAACGAATGATG
>CAZIGT010000263.1:0-4540 GCA_964538465.1 uncultured Thermoleophilia bacterium
GGCATCGCGTTGGGCCTGGGCGCGGCGCCGTGGATGCCGACCCGCACGGGCAGGGCGTGCGGGCCGAGGCCGCGCTCCCGCGCGGCCTCGCCCAGATACAGGGCGTAGGAAGGCGTGCAGGTGAGCGCCGTGACGCCGAAGTCGCGCATGAGCTTGAGCTGGCGCTCGGTGTTGCCACCGGAGATGGGCAACACCGTGGCGCCCACGTGCTCGACGCCGTAGTGCACGCCGATGCCGCCGGTGAAGAGCCCGTAGCCGTAGGCGTTCTGCACCATGTCGCCGGGGCGCACGCCGCCGGCGGTGAGGGTGCGCGCCATGAGCTCCTTCCAGACCTCGATGTCCTCGCGCACGTAGCCGACGACCGTGGGATTGCCGGTGGTCCCCGACGAAGCGTGCACACGCACGATCTTGTCGCGCGGCTCGGCGAACATGCCGAACGGGTAGTGGTCGCGCAGATCGATCTTGGTGGTGAACGGCAGATCCTGCACGGCGACGTGGCAGTCGATGCCGTCGATGTCCACGCCGCACTCGTCGATCTTGCGCTTGTAGAACGGTATGTTGTCGTAGGCGAGACGCAGCGTGGCGCGCAGACGCTTCATCTGCGTCTCGCGCAGCTCCTCTGTCGAGAGGCGCTCGTTCTTGGGATCCCAGTACCAGCCGCCGAGGCCGTCCGGATCGCGCGGCGGTTCCACATGCTTGGGGTCGGTCATAGGGCACGCACCTCTTCGTCGGTGAGCAGGTCGACCTTGCCCGCCAGCAGCTTCACGGCGCGGTCGATGTCGCGCACGGCGAAGCAGATGCAGCTGAACGAGATGCTGTACAGGTAGTCGACCGAGATGTCATGGGCCGCCAGCGCGTCGAGGACGCCGGCCAGGCCGCCGGGCGCGTCCTCGACGCGCACACAGAGGACCTGCGAGAAGTGCGTGGTGAAGCCGGCGTCGTGCAGGAGCGCGCGCGCCTTCTCCGGATCGGGGACTATGAGGCGCACGATGCCGTACTCGGCCGCCTCGGTGGTCGAGAAGCCGCGGATGTTCACGCCGGCCTTGCCGAGGATGTCGGCGCTCTCGGCAAGGCGGCCGCTACGGTTCTCGAGGAACACGGTGAGCTGCGTGACCTTCACTGGTGGACCTCCTGACCGGGGCACGCCTGCCGCCCGAGGGCAAAAGCGCGCCGGTTGAGCTCGAGAATCTTGGCGGGGACGGCGGCGGCGAGGGCCTGCTTCCAGGCCTCCTCGCTGAACGGGAGCACGCCACTGGCGGCGCCCAGCAGGACGATGTTGGCGGCGCGCACGCTGCCGGCCTGCTCGGCGATGCCGTCGGCATCACAGAGAAGGAGGCGGACGTGACGGGCGGCGGCCGCCTCCTCCAGGTCTTGCGCGTAGGCGGCCTCGCGCCGCAGCACGCTCGCCGGGGCGATGACGGTGCGGGCGCAGATCAGCGCTCCATCGGCGTGCAGCAGGCGGAGCGCGCGGCGGCCCTCGAGCAACTCGGTCGCGATCACCACGTCCGCGTGCTCGGCGACCGGCGAAGCCACATGAGAGCCGAAGCGCACCGTGCTGAGCACCGAGCCGCCGCGCTGGGCCATGCCCTTCACCTCGCTGGCCTTCACGTCCAGCCCCTCGGCCAGCGCGGCGTTGGCCAGCACGGCCGCGGCCAGCAGGATGCCCTGCCCCCCCACGCCCACCAGCGAGACAGTGGTGGTGCCGTTCACGCCGTCACCCCGACGATTCCTGTTCCGGCCCCGGCGACCATCCCGGGTCGTCTCCCGTCGCGGGCGCCGGGACGCTCAGCGCGCCCCGCTTGCAGGCGTCGACGCAGACCCCGCAGCCGCTGCAGACCTGGTCGATGGTCATGGCTTCGTCGCCGGGCACAAGGGCCGGGCAGCCGATGTCCAGGCAGAGGCCGCAGAGGTTGCAGCGCTCTTCATCGACCGTCACCCGCGGCCGGCGCTCGCGAGCGGCTAGCGCACAGGGCGCGGCGGCCACGAGCACACCCAGGCCGGGCGTACCGAGCTCGCGCTTGAGCGCCGCGCGCAGCTTGGCGCCGTTGAGGGCATCGACCGTCGTGCAACGCACGCCGATGCCCTTGCACAGCTTCTCGATGTCGACGGCCGGACCCACCGACCGGTCGGCACGCAGGCCACTGCCGGGATGGCCCTGGTGCCCCGTCATGGCAGTGGTGCGGTTGTCCAGCACCACGACAAGGCCCTCAGTGTCGTTGTACGCGGCGTCGATGAGCGGCGTGATGCCGGAGTGGAAGAACGTCGAGTCACCGATGAGAGCGATCGAGGCCTTGCGACCCAGAGCCTTGTTCATGCCGGCCATCATGCCGACGGAAGAGCCCATGCAGAGGCAGCTCTCGAGCGCGCTCAGCGGCGGCAGCGCGCCCAGCGTGTAGCAGCCGATGTCGCCGAAGGCAGTCACCTTGTGCTTGCGCAGGGCGACGTAGACGGAGCGGTGCGCGCAGCCGGGACAGAGCACGGGCGGACGCAACGGCAGATCCGGATCGGGGGCAGCGACCGGCGCGAGCCTGGGCACCGGGGGCGACACGGGCCGCCGGCGCCCCGACTGGCGGCGCGAGACGTACGGTTCCAGGGAGCTGAAGACGATCTCCTGCGTCAGCTCCCCTTCCCACGGTATGGCCTGCTTGCCGATGACCGGCAGCCCGAGCGCCCTGACCTGCTCTTCGAGGAACGGGTCCAGCTCTTCGACCACCGCCACGCGTGAGACCGAGCGATAGAGCTGGGCGATCTTCTCCACGGGAAGCGGCCAGGAGAGGCCCAGCTTGAGCATCCAGGCCTGCGGGAACGCTTCCCGCGCGTACTGGTAGGCGGTGCCTGCAGCGATGATGCCGAAGTCGGCGGTTCCGGCTTCGATCTGGTTCAGCGGCGTGGCGTCGGCCACGCGGCGCAGCTCGACCATCCTCTGCAGGACGAGCCTGTTCCTCTTGCGCGCGTTCTGCGGCACCATGACGTACTTGGCGATGTCCTTCTCGTAGTGACGCTGCGGCGGGCTCACGGCCGGCCGGGGCACCACGCGTCCGCGCCCGTGCGACAGCCGCGTGGTGGTCCGGAGCATCACCGGGACATCGAAGCTCTCCGAGAGTTCGAAGGCATGAGCGACGTAATCGTACGCCTCCTGGCTGTCCGCCGGCTCCAGCAGCGGCACCTTGGCGAAGCGCGCGTAGTTGCGGTTGTCCTGCTCGTTCTGCGAGGAGTGCATGCCGGGGTCGTCGGCGGAAAGCACCACGAGCCCGGCGTTCACGCCGATCAGCGAGAGCGTCATGAAGGGATCGGCGGCCACGTTGAGGCCCACGTGCTTCATCGTGGCCATGCTGCGGACGCCGGCTAGAGCAGCGCCTACCGCGGTCTCCAGGGCGACCTTCTCGTTGATGCACCACTCGGCATGGGGCGCGGGCGTGACCGGCCCGGCCGTTCCGGCAGGATCCCGCCCGCCGGCCGCCGCCTGCGCGCCGCCCCCCGCCTGCGCGGCCCGCCGCGCGATGAGCGCGGCCAGAGTCTCGACGATCTCGGTGGAAGGGGTGCCGGGGTATCCACAGGCGAAGCGCAGGCCGGCGCGCAGAGCACCGTGCGCGATGGCCTCGTTGCCGGAGAGGAAGAGGGTGCGGTCCACGGGGGGTCAGTATAGTCTGTCCGGCCGGTCGCGCACGACACACGGCTGCGGCAGGAGCGGCCGGAGGAGGAGCGAACTGGTCTTCATGCCGAGCCGTTGTCCCGAGATACCGCGAGCACGCTTCCGCATGCTCTTCTTCGCGCTGATGACGGGCATCTGCGCCGCCGCCGGCATGCGGCTGCCCATGGTCGTCGCCGCGTGCTGTTTCGCCGTCGGCATCGGCTCCGCTCTCGTCGCCCACTCGCGCGGACGCCAGTCGGCGCTCACCTTCGTCACCGCCGACTGGCTGGGCATGGGACTCATGTGGGCCGCCTCCGGCGGGTCGCACAGCCCCCTGCTCTTCGCACTCCCGGTCCTGTTGACTCTGCATCTCGCGCCTACCCCTCCCAGGGAGTGGTCGCATGTGGCTTCACCCCTGGCCGCGGGCATCGCCGTGCTCCTCATCGCCGACCCCACCCTCGGCGGCAGCCGCTTCCTCGGGTTCCTGAAGCTCACCGGCCTGGTCCTTCTAGGGCTCGTGCCCGTGCTTGTCCTGTGCCGCCAGCGGGCGGTCCAGAGCCACGCACAGGCACGGCACCTGCGTAGGCAGGCGGCCGTCGCGGGAGCCGGGCAGACCGCCGCGCGGACGACGACCGCCGTGGCGGGCGCCGGTCCTGCAGCCAGAATGCGGCCCGCGTCCGCTCGCCACGCCTCCGTGGATCCCACGACCGGCTTCCACGGACTGCCGCGCGTGGCCGACCTGCTCACCGCGATGATGCACGACGCCTCCGAGGCCCATGAGGCAGTCGGCGTGCTCTGCCTGCGCCTGGAGCGCTGGGCGGATATCCGGGACTTCCACGGGGATCTGACAGCCGAGGCGGCGGCGGCGCAGGCCGCGAGGCGCCTGCGCCGCCATCTCCGTCCCGGCGA
>CAZIGT010000264.1:0-4490 GCA_964538465.1 uncultured Thermoleophilia bacterium
GTGCGTTGCCCTCCTGCGGGCAACGCACGGCACAGAGACCGCATCAAGCAGTCGTTGGCGCCAGGTGCTCGTCGCCGGCCTGCCTGCCGTCCAGCAGAGCGATCTTCCGACCGATCACGGTAGCCCCCTCGTCATGGACCGATGCCGCGCATGCCACCGGACCGTTGACACCCGTGGATGCGCATTCTGCCAGACGCTGCGCGGGCTGACGATAGCCAGGCCTGCGACACAGACAGCCAACCACCCACAGGCGAGGCCCCTTACGTGTCAACGACGTCCGTGGGCGGTACACCTAGACCAGCAAGATCCAGTTGTAGCTCTCTGTCCGCCGCCCCAATCCTCCCGACGCCTCAGGGCGTGACGATGTTGAACCAGAACTCGAACTCGTCGAGCAGGCCAACGAGTTCGCCCAGCTTGGCCGCGTCTCCGTCGAGGGCCACCTGCCCGGCCGCCACCGCCTGCCGCACCGCCGCAGGACCGCCGGCGAGCAGCCCCATGAACACGGGATGCGATGTCGTCACGGTGAGCTGCGCACCCACGGCGTCCCTGCCCTGCGTGTGATTGAGGACGCCGTGGGCCACCTCGATGGCGTAGCGCTCGCCGAGGTCGCTCAACACGAGCGTGATGGCGATGTCCGCCTGCGCGGCCCGCTCGCCGTTGAGCCGGATGGCGAGGAAGTCGAGCAGCATGTCGATGCCCATCGCCGAAACCACGTCGGGATTGGCCGCGCTGGGGGCCGTCACCCTGACCACGCCTTCGCGCAGCTCCTTGGCACCCGTCAGGTAGAAGTTGCGCCAAGGTCCGGACTCGGCCTGGTAGCCGAGCTGCTCGAGCGCGTCGGCCTCGAGCTCGCGTGCCGCAACGTTGTCCGGGTCGGCAAACACGAGATGATTGGCGAGCTGGGCCGTCCAGCGATAGTCGCCGCGCTCGAACGCCTCGCGCGCTTTGGCGAGCAGCGCCTCGGGGCCGCCGGCGAGCTCTACGTACCCCTTACCCGACTGGACCGGCGGCAGCGGGTGCAGGTTGGCCGGGTTGCCGTCGAAGAAGCCCAGGTAGCGCTGGTAGACCGCCTTCACGTCGTGACTCACGCTTCCGTAGTAGCCACGGTTGTGCCAGGCTCGATCCAGCTTCGGCGGCAGGGTCAGCATCTCGGCGATCTCCAGGCTCGTGTACCCCTGGTTGGCGAGATGCAGCGTCTGGTCGTGCAGGTAGCGGTACATGTCGCGCTGGCTCTGCAGCAGATCGCGACAGCGCTCGGTGCCCCAGCAGGGCCAATGGTGGCTGGCGAAGATCACATCGGTCTTGTCGGCGAAGAGCTCTATAGTCTCGTTCATGTAGGTCGACCAGGCGTGGGCGTCGCGCACCTGGGCGCCGCGCAGGGTGTAGAGGTTGTGCAGCGTGTGCGTGCAGTTCTCGGCCATGCAGAGGGCGCGCAACTGCGGGAAGTAGAAGTTGAACTCGGACGGCGCCTCGGTGCCGGGCGTGAGCTGGAACTCGATCTCCACGCCGTCGACGGTGAGCGTCTCGCCCGTCCGCGTGACGGTGTGCGTCGGCTGGATCAGAGTGACCGTGCCAGTGGAGGTCGTCTTGCCGAGGCCGGCGTCGACCTGGCCCTTCTCGTCCTTCGGCAACAGGTTGCCGTACATGTACGAGGCGCGCCTGGTCATGGCGTTGCCGGCGTAGACGTTCTCGCTGATCGCCGCCTCGACGAAGCCCTCGGGGGCGATGATCCGGCACCGGCCGGCGGCGACGTCCTCGGCGGTCGTCACGCCCTTCACGCCACCCCAGTGGTCGATGTGGCTGTGTGTGTAGATGACGGCAACCACGGGGCGCCGCGCGACGTTGGCGTTCAGCAGTTCAAGCGACGCGGCGGCGACCTCGACGGAGATCAGCGGGTCGATGACGATCCAGCCGCTGTCGCCCTCGATGAAGCTGACCACCGAGAGGTCCATGCCGCGCACCTGGTAGATACGGTCGACGACCTTGAAGAGGCCGTGCAGCATGTTGAGGCGCGACTGGCGCCAGAGGCTCGGGTTGACGGTCGCCGGCGCCTCGTCGCGGTCGAGAAAGGCGTACGCGGTCAGGTCCCAGACAGGGGTGCCGTCTTCCCTGGTGACCGTTGGCGTCTCCAGCTTGGCGATGAAGCCGCGGGAGGCGTCGTCGAAGTCCTGCCGATCCGACCAGTCGAGACCGCCGGCGCGCAGGGTCGCGGCCTGCGCCGCCTGAGTGTGAGTCGTAGCGTCGCGACGTATGTCCATGGAATCCCTCCTCAATTGCCGTAAGACCGGTAGCGAACACTGGCCGCGTTTACCCCCTTTTTCCCCATGCAGCAACCTCCCGTAGTGCTCCCCGCATCTCAAGCCCGCTGAGCGCTGTCCTGCTTTCGAGTCCTGGGCGTGGTCGGCGGCCGTTGTCTTGGGAATCGACATCAGACAGGGCGGCGATTCCCGAATGGATCGGCCGGTACAAGGGAGGCCCGGCCGTACCAGGCGCTCGGGCATCTGATCCCCGGCGTGCAACGACGCCCGACTCAAACCTCGGCCCCGAGCTGTCGATACGCACGGGGAGCCGCACGCCACGACACGGAGAGATGATGAGTCGAGCCCGCTCAGTAGTCCAGATGCTACTTGCCGTTCTCGGCTGGCTGACATTCGGCGCTGCATGGCTCTACGTGTTCTCAGCCCATGCGCTGGACTCGCGCTGGTGGATCTATGCGGCAGCGATCCTCTCGACAGCGGCACTCGTGCTCCTCGTCACACTCCTGTGGGTCCGCTACAACATCGGCATCTACCGCCACAAGGGTCGCCGCGTTCAGGTCCCCAGAGCGATCTACGACTTCACGCGCGACGCGCAGGGCACTCGAGTCAGCGCAGATTTCGCCGCATTGCGGATGGCGCGCTACGTGGAGATCAGCCTGGACACGATGCCGGACGGCACGACCCGCAAGAGGTACGTCTCAGGGTCGACTGAGCTCACCGAGGAAGAGGCCGCGGCATGCACGATGTGATCAAGGCGATAGCCGACTCGCCGTTGTACATGCTTCTGCTTTCTTTTCTTCGGGCTGTATCCCATGTTCTCGGCGGTGGTGTGGATCACCACCTCGTTGATCTTCTTCTTCCGGCGCGAGCGCCCCGGCGCGACCAGGGACGCGTTCTACGAAGTCGCCGAAGACGACCTGCCGCTCGTGTCGGTGGTAGTCCCCGCCTTCCGCGAGGAGCTCACGGTGTGTGGCACGATGGCAGCCCTGCTGGAGCTCGACTATCCACGACTCGAGATCGTCCTGGTCAACGACGGCTCCCCTGACTCGACCCTGATGAAGGCTCGCAGCTACCTGCATGACGAGCGCGTGCGCGTGATCAACAAGACCTGTAACCAGGGCAAAGCGATGGCGCTCAACGACGTGCTCCCCGTGCTCAACGGCTCGCTGATGCTCGTGATCGATGGCGATTCGGCGCCGCACGCCGACAGTCTGCGCTATATGGTGCCGCACTTCCTGCGGAACCCGCGTCTGGCAGCCGTCACCGGCAATCCCCGTGTCCGCAACCGCACGACACTCCTCGCGAAGATCCAGACGGTCGAGTTCAGCTCGATCGTGTCGCTGCTCAAGCGGGCGCAGGTGGTGTGGGGTCGCGTCATGACGGTGTCGGGCGTGATGGCACTCTATCGCGTCAGCGCGCTGGAAGACGTAGGCCTGTTCGTGCACGATGCCTCCACCGAAGACATCTCCACATCGTGGAAGCTGCAGCGTCGAAAGTACGATGTGCGCTACGAGCCGCGAGCCATGGTCGACATGCAGGTGCCTCCCACGCTTCGCGGCCTCTGGAGGCAACGCATACGCTGGGCAAAGGGTCTCGCCCAGGTTCTCAGGCGCAACGGAGACATCTGGATCCACTGGAGCGAACGCAGGCTGTACCCGGTCTACCTAGAGGCTGCACTCTCGATCCTGTGGGCGTATTCGTTCGTTCTTCTGACGGGGATGTGGTTCGTCACCTGGCTGCTGGGCACCTCGCTGCTGGGCGCCACACCCGTTCCGGCATTGTGGGGCCTCCTGATCGGCACCCTGTCTCTCGCCCAGCTCTGGATAGGCGTCTGGATGGACCGCCGGTACGACCCGAGCGTGACGCGCTTCTACGCCTGGGCGGCGTGGTACCCCGTGATCTACTGGATCCAGATGGCGATCATCACCGTGATCTCGACGCCTGGCGGCCTCATCCATCCCTCAGGGAAGGGTACCTGGCACACGCAGAGAGAGTCGGAGCCTGCGCCGCGTCGCACTGCGGAGAGCGCCGCCCAGGCTGACTCATAGACACGGACAAGGCCGTTCGAAGGCCACTGGCGTGAGATGGCGTTCAGCACCGCCGGATCCGGCTGGAAGCATGAAACGCGCCGCACCCACCCGGCGCGAAATCAGCAGCAGCGATTGGGCAGGCGGAATCGGCTCTGAGCAGGGACAAGCATCGGGCTTCCGGCGATACGGTAGACGCTGGTGG
>CAZIGT010000265.1:0-2135 GCA_964538465.1 uncultured Thermoleophilia bacterium
GACCAGGCGCCGTGCGTGGCGCAACGACTGGAGCTGTGACGGAGACCACCACAACGTGCACGCTCGACTGTCCCGACATGTGCAGCATCCGCTGCGCGGTCGACGGCGGCCAGGTGCGTCTCTCCGGCGACCCGGACCATCCCATCACGCGCGGCCTGCTCTGCCGCAAGATCCGTCGCTACCCACAGCGGTTGCGCTCGGAGAGCCGCATCACACAGCCGTACCTGCGTGAGGGAGGCGGCTTCCGCTCCGCCGACTGGGACGAAGCTCTGGACGCCGCATGTGCAGCGGTGACGCGGGCCGCGGCCAAGGACCCGGCCCGCATCCTGCTGGTACGCAGCGCCGGGTCCATGGGCTGGAGCAAGGGCCTCGTCGACTACGTCTTCGGCGCCCTCGGCGGGCGGATCGCGGGCGGCAGCCTCTGCAGCGCCGTGGTCCAGAAGGCCCTGGCCACGGACACAGGGGCCACGCGCCAGAACGACCCGCGCGAGATCGCCCGCGCCCACGCTGTGGTGCTGTGGGGCAAGAACCCGTTGGCGAGTTCCATCCACACCGCCGCCTTCGTCGCCGATGCACGACGCGCCGGCGCGCCGGTGGTGGCGGTGACCCCCGATCCGGCCGGGGTCATCTCCGCGGCCGACTCGGTGGTCAGGCTGCGACCCGGCAGCGACCGGTTCCTTGCTCTGGCTGTGGCTAAGCTGGTGATCGAAGGAATCGGTCGGCCGGTCCCCTGGGGGCAGGCAGCCGACCCCCAGGCCTTCCGCGAGCTGCTCGGCCGCTTCACTCTCGAAGAGCTGCTGGCCGCCTGCGATGTGCCGCTCGACCGGGCGAGCAGCCTTGCCCATCTCTACATCTCCACGCCGCACGTGGCCACGGTGCTCGGCTGGGGACTCGGCCGTTACGTGCAGGGCGGCGAGAACGCCCGTGCCGTGCACGCCCTCGCCTTCGTGACCGACACGCTGCGGCGACCGGGAGCGGGATTGTTCGGCGGCACCGCTCCCGACAGGTTGAAGCGCACGCCCCAGCCGCCGCAGCGGCCGACGACCAGCGGCGCGGAAGGCCCGGTGTTAGCACGTTTGGGCATCGATACCGCCGTCTGTGCGGACAGCACGGATGTGACCTGGATCACCTGCTCGAACATCGTCGCCCAGGCCCCGGACGGCAACGCGCTGCGCCGCGCCCTCGCGGACATCCCCACGGTGGTGGTAGTCGACGGCTTCTGGACCGACACCGCTCTGTGCGCCGATGTGGTGCTCCCGCCGACGCTATGGCTCGAGGAGGAAGACGTGGTCTCCTCCTACGGACAGCCGGGGCTCGGTTTCGTGCGTCGGGTCGTCGATCCGCCGCCCGGCTGTCGCTCGGATGCCGAGATCGTGCTGGACATCGCGCGCCGGCTCGATCTGGACATCCCCTTCGCCGATCTCGACGACTGGCTGACGGCCTGTCTGCCGGCCGGACGCTCCCAGCTGGAACGGCTGCGCCGCCAGTCGTGGATGCTCTCCGGCGAGCCGGCCGTCGTCTGGGAGAACGGCTTTGCCCACCCCGACGGCCGCTTCCGGCTCCTCGACACCGTATCGCCGGAGGAGCCGGCGGACGGCGAGTACCCGCTGCGGCTGCTCTCCCTGGTGCGCGCAGACACACTGAACTCACAGCGCTGCGGGCCGGCCGACGACGGCCCCCTGCCTGTCCGCATCAACCCAGAAGCCGCCACACGCTGGGGGCTGGCGGAAGGAGACGCGGTCAGGGTCGAGAGCGCCACCGGGAGCGTCGCCGGCACTCTGCGCCTCGACCCGCTCCTTCACCCGGAGGCGGCAGTCTGCCCGCGCGGCGGCTGGCACATCCACGGCGCGGCGATCAACGACGTGACCGCGCCGCGCCTCACCGACATAGGCGAGACGGCAGCGTTCTACTCCACCCGCGTGCGCGTGGTGCCTGCGTAGACGCAGCGCGTGCGCGGTGCGCGGCCTTATCACGGTGCCGCGAGGCCCGTGAAACGGCGTCTTTACCCGATTGGTTAGTTTCCGCTATGATGCCGGGGCCGCGGGGGGCCCCGGGGGGGGGGGGGGGGGCCGGCCGGCGGGGGGGGGCGGGGGCGGGGCGGGCGCGGGCGGGGGGGGGGGGGCGGGCGGGGGGGG
>CAZIGT010000265.1:2145-4475 GCA_964538465.1 uncultured Thermoleophilia bacterium
GCGTCTTTACCCGATTGGATAGTATCCGCTATGAGGCCGGGGCCGCGCGACCCCGCGGGGTCGCGTGCACGGACAAGCAGACATCGTGGGCGTCCGCCTGGAAGGACGCGGGAGGGGAGGTGTATAGCTCCGTCCCGCGCCGGGAGACGGTTCTCGGCGCCATGGACGTGGTGGTGAGACACGCAGAACCATGCGCCACTACGCGCCTGCAGCGAGCGGCAAGCGCTACTATGCGTCCCCGCTCTTATCACGACCATAGAAAGGAGTGACCCGCAGCACGAGATGCCTGCGGGGAGCACCATGGGTGAGTTCAACTGCCTCAAGGCACCCAAAGAGGACTACGGCACACTCAAGAACTACGTGAACGGTGAGTGGGTCGAGGCCAAGACCGATAGCTTCCTCGACATCGACAACCCGGCCACGGGCGAGATCATCGGCAAGGTGCCGCTCTCCTCCGCCGCCGACATGGACGCCGCCGTCAAGGCCGCCGACGACGCCTTCTGGGAATGGCGTTCAACGCCGCCGATCGTGCGCGCCCGCTACATGTTCAAGATCAAGGAGATCCTCGAGAAGAACTTCGAGGAGATCTCCCGCATCGCCACGCAGGAGCACGGCAAGCACATCGACGAGGCTCGCGGTGAGACGCGACGTGCCATCGAGAACATCGAGACGGCCGCCGGCATCCCCACCATGATGATGGGCTACAACCTCGAAGACGGCGCCGCCAAGAACATCGACGAGATGGCCGTCCGTCAGCCGCTCGGCGTGTTCGGCCACATCGCGCCGTTCAACTTCCCGGGCATGGTGCCCTACTGGTTCTGGCCCTTCGCTCTGGCGACCGGCAACACGTTCGTCCTCAAGCCCAGCGAGCAGACGCCGATCACCTTGCAGCGCACCTTCGAGATCCTCGAAGACGCCGACCTGCCGCCGGGCGTGTTCAACCTGGTGAACGGCGACAAGGTCGCCTCCAACGCCATGCTCGACAACCCGACCGTCAAGGGCGTCACGTTCGTCGGCTCCACCCCGGTCGGCAAGTACATCTACAAGCGCTGCGGCGAGATGGGCAAGCGCTGCATCGCCCAGGCCGGCGCCAAGAACTTCCTCACGGTCATGCCGGACGCCGAAATCGACCGCGCCATGCCCAACATGATGGCGAGCTTCTTCGGCAACAGCGGCCAGCGCTGCCTGGCCGGCGCCAACCTCGTGGCCGTAGGCGACGTGTACGAGGAGCTGCGCGACAAGTTCGTCGCCGCCGCCGCCAAGCTGCGCACGGGCCCCGGTCTCGACGAGTCCTGCAATGTGGGCCCCGTCATCAGCAAGAAGAGCGTGGAGCGCATCCACGGCTACATCGACATGGCCATCAAGCAGGGCGCCAAGGTGCTCCTCGACGGCCGCGACGTCAAGGTGCCAGGCTTCGAGGGCGGCCACTGGGTCGGCCCCACCGTGCTCGACGACTGCACCCCCGAGATGACGCACTGCCAGGAGGAGATCTTCGGGCCGGTGGCGTCGATCATCCGCGTGAAGGACATGGAGGAGGCGATCAGGATCGCCCACGCCTCGCCCTTCGGCAACTCGGGCAGCATCTACACGACCAGCGGCCGCACAGCGCGCACGTTCTGGTACAAGTGCAATGCCGGCAACATCGGCGTCAACCTGGGTATCCCGGCGCCGATGGCCTACTTCCCGTTCGCCGGGCAGAAGGACAGCTTCTTCGGTACCATGCACGGCCAGGGTTCGGACGCGGTGCAGTTCTTCACGGACACCAAGGTCCTTATCCTTCGGTGGTAGTCGAAGCGAGGAGATGACACGTTGGCGCGAGAGTTCCCGCAGATCGCGAGCTTCGGAACGGCGTTCCGCTTCGCCATCGAGGTAGAGGCCGCGGCCGGTGACATCGCCGCCGCCGCCGATTCACTCGCCCCGTCGCCGGAGTGGCATGCCAAGCTCCAGGAGCTCGTGGCCGCTCATGGCGAACGGACGAACAAGCTGAGCAGCGCCCGCCAGGAAGTGAACGAGATGATCCTCGAGCCGCTCGCCGGCTTCGACGGAGCCATCTATCTGGAGGCGCTGGGCACCGAGCCGGCCGCAACATGGCCGGCCGTCGTTGAGCAGCTGATCAAGGCCGAAGAGGACGTCGCGCGTTTCGAGCTCGACTTCGTGGCGCACGCCGACGAGATGCTGGCCGCCAGCGGTCGCGTCTTCAAACGGGCCGCCAAGCAGAACAGCGAGGCAGCCGCGGCGCTACGCGAGATGCTCGGCTAGAAACCCGGGGCGCTCAGCCGGCCGCCGACGTGGCCGGCACGGGACACGAGGGGCGGGGCGCTTCCAGAGGA
>CAZIGT010000266.1:0-4430 GCA_964538465.1 uncultured Thermoleophilia bacterium
CGGCGCCGAGGCCGGGACCAGAAAATGGTCGCCCATCTCGCGGGCGCCTGTGCGCTTTTCCCGTCCGTGTGAGTCAACGACCGCGTAGAGGAGTTCCATACCGGTGTCGTCGGTCACACGGATCTCCGCGATAGGCTGCCCCGCGAGCGGAAGGTCTCCCTCGCCCGCGCCAACGACGAGCGCGACGGATGGCCCCTCGATGTCCATCGGGCCATCGTTGTGCGCGGTCACCGGCACACGCGAACCGTGCGGCGCCCAGGACGTCGAGAGCGTCTCCGGCCAGGGCATATCGGCGGGCTGGAGGGTGAAGAGCGCGAGGAAGAGAGCGATCCTCGGCGGACACCTCCGGTGCTTGCCGGCCCGCTTCTCCGGCCTGCGTTCGCAGGGCCGCGCGGCGCCGCCGCTAGAGCTCCTTCACCGTCCTCCGGTTGGCCTGAGGGAGCATCGAGAATGCGATGGCCCGCTCCACGCCGGCTTCGATGCCGCGCACGCGCGAGAGGTGGTCGTAGTACTCGACGTAGGGGAACGGTACGACCTCGCCACGGAAGAGCGAGTAGCACTGGGCCGCGTTGCGCCATGTCTCCCAGTCCTCGGCGACATCGAGATGCGTCTGCGGCACGAAACCGAAGCGGTCCTCCCAGTTTTCCGCGAAGAGCGTCCTCGGAGCCCAGTGGGCCTCGGTCTCCGGGTTCAGCCACTTGATCCCGGCTTTGAACGCGGCGCGCTGAGCGAGGATGTGGCAGGCCTCGTGGTCCGGGTGGATGGATGTCGCCCAGTGCGTGAGGATCACGTCCGGCTTCGCGACCCTGATGAAGGCGGCTATCTCGTCCACGAGGGACTCGTCGTGGGCGAGGATCTCCGCGTCTCGCCGGCCGAGCACGCTCATGTGGGACAAGCCCAGGACCTCAGCGGCAGCGGCGGCCTCCTCCCGCTTGAGCGCTCCGAACTCCTCGGGCGTGAGCTTCGGATGGCCCTTCTCACCGGGCGTCAGGTGCAGCGCGTCGCCGCAGTGCGCCCCGATGAACAGCACGGATGTAGGCACCGTCGGTCCCTCCTTCGCCGGCCGGACGCTTCCTCGGAAGGCGCGGCGAACCCTTGCTCCCGTGACATGAGCAGCTACGGGGAAGGGACTGCCGGGGCGTGAGGGAAACACCACGCGGTAATGGACCGTCAGGGCAGGGGGACCGGTGTCCTCGGAGGTGCGTTGATGACCGTAGAGCAAGCGCAGCAATTGGCTGGGTGGCTGCTACAGCAAGGGTACGCCGATGAGCGCGCCGTCAAGCTGGCCCTGGAGGAGTTCAAGGAGAACCCGCAGCCCCAGTTCACGCACATTCTGTACAAGAACGGCGACCTGAGTCTTCAGCTCCACGGCAAGGTTCTCGGCCGGGTCACGCGGGCGCCCTTTGTGGACCTGGCCGCCCGCAAGCCGCAGCGCGACGCCGTGGAGCGGCTCTCACCGGAGACCGCGTGGAAGTGCATGGCGATTCCGATCGCCACGGGTCCGACCGGTCTGACCGTCGCCTTCGCGGACCCGTCCGACAAGGCCGCGTACAATACGGTCAGTGCGGCCGTGGGCGAACCCGTGCAGGCCGCCGTCGCCGACCAGGGCGCGATCGAGGACGCCCTCCGCACCGCCTACGCCGGCGTCATGCCCACCTCCACAGCCCGCCGCGAGCAGGTCGAGGCGGCATCCGCAGACGCGCCGGAGGTGGAGTTCGAGTTCACCGCCGATGAGCTACAGGCGATGCAGCACGACGACGTCGCCCGCATCAAGGAGTTCATAGACCAGGGCCCCACCGTGCTTCTCGTCAACATGATGCTCATGAAGGCCCTGGGCGTGGGGGCCTCGGACATCCACATCGAGCCCTACGAGCAACACAGCGTGATCCGTTTTCGCGTGGACGGCACGCTCTATGACTGGCGGACGGTGCCCGAGCAGGCTCACTCGCACATCGTCGCCCGCATCAAGGTCATCTCCAACCTGGACACAACGGAGCGCTTCGTTCCCCAGGACGGCCGCTTCAACGCGAAGGAGTTCGTCGGCAGAGACCTCGATCTTCGCGTGTCGGTTCTGCCCACCTACCATGGCGAGAAGGTCGTCATGCGGCTCCTGGACAAGACCGCCGCGCGCCGTCCGCTCACTCAGCTCGGCATGACCGCGGAAGACCTCGAGACCTTCGAGCGCATGATCCGTCGGCCGTGGGGCATGGTGATCCTCACCGGTCCGACCGGCAGCGGCAAGACGACGACGCTCTACGCCGCCCTCGACCGGATCCACACGGTTCAGAAGAACATCATGACTATCGAGGACCCCGTCGAGTACCAGATAGACCGCATCGTCCAGGTTCAGATCAACGAGCGCCAGGGCCGCACCTTCCCGCTCGTGTTGCGGTCCGCCCTGCGCCAGGACCCCGACATCATCATGGTCGGCGAGATGCGCGACGAGGAGACGGCGGAACTCGGCGGGCGCGCGGCGCTCACGGGCCACCTCGTGCTCACCACCCTCCACACGAACGAAGCCGCCGGCGCCATCCCCCGTCTGGTGGACATGAACGTCGAGCCCTACCTCGTCGCAAGCAGCATCCACGGCGTTGTGGCTCAGCGCCTCGTTCGCAAGATCTGCGAGCGTTGCAAGGAGCCCTACAAGCCGGCGCACGAACTCATCGTCTGGTCGCACCTCGACGAGGACGAGCTGGAGGGTTGGGACCTGCGCCACGGCAAGGGCTGCGAACGCTGCAACCAGACCGGCTACTGGGGCCGCACGGCCATCTACGAGATGATGCCGGTGTCGGATGAGATCCGCGACCTGGCGGTGGACGGCGCCGGCGCCACGAAGATCCGCGAGCAGGCGGTGAGGGAGGGCATGGTCCTCCTGCGTGACCAGGCCCGCGAACTCGTGGCATCGGGCGTGACGACGCTCGACGAGATGGTGTCGGCCACGGCGCTGTAGAAGCAAGGGACAACCGGTTGCGGTGACGAATAGACGCGCCGCACCGGATCGAGCATCTCATGCACACTACGGAGGCTAGCGCATGCCAAAGATCGCGTTCATCGGCGCGGGGAGCTTCGGCTTCACGCGCACCCTCGTCAAAGACATCCTCACCTTCCCGCTTCTCGAGAACACCGAACTCGCACTCATGGACATAGACCGCGAGCGGCTCGATTTCTCGAAACAGGCCGTGGAGCGCATCGTCAGGGAAGGCAAGTACCCCGCCAAGGTGACGGCCACGCTGGACCGCAAGAAGGCTCTCGAAGGCGCCGACGCCGTGCTCGTCACGATCCTCGCCGGCGGCGTCTCGGTCTGGCGCTACGATATCGAGATCCCCAAGAAGTTCGGTGTAGACACCAACGTCGGCGACACCCGCGGCCCATCGGGGATCTTCCGCGCGCTCCGCACCATTCCCGTGATGGTGGACATCTGCCGCGACATGGAGAAGGTCTGCCCCAAGGCGTTGCTTCTCAACTACACCAACCCGATGGCGATGCTCTGCCGCGCGATGCAGAGGGAGACCTCGATCACCTCGAGCGGCCTCTGCCACAGCGTGCAGGGCACGGCGCACATGCTTGCCCACTGGATCGGCGCGCCCATAGAGGAGATAGACTACGTCTGCGCCGGCATCAACCACCTCTCCTGGTACGTCCAGTTCAAGTGGAACGGCGAGGACGCCTACCCGCTGCTCCGCGAGGCGATGAAGAAGAAGAGGATCTACAACGAGGAGAAGGTGCGGAACGAGATGTTCCTCGCCTTCGGCTACTACGTCACGGAGTCGAGCGGCCACAACTCCGAGTACAACTGGTGGTTCCGCAAGCGCCAGGATCTCATCGACAAGTACTGCATCGATGGCACGGGCTGGAACCCTGGCGAGTACGCCTACATCCTCCACGAGTACCAGAAGATGGAGAAGGGCTGGAAGAAAGAGATCCAGCGCTGGCTCGCGAACCCCAAGCCCCTCAACCTCAAGCGCGGGCACGAGTACGCCGCCTCCATCATCAACGCCTGGATGGGCGGGGAGATCTTCGGCTTCAACGGCAATGTGCCCAACCGCAAGCTCATCACGAACCTGCCCGAGAACTGCTGCGTCGAGGTGCCCGTCTTCGCGGCGAAGCACAGCCTCAACCCGGTGCACGTCGGCCACCTGCCCCCGACTTGCGCGCCGATCACGTGCCTGAGCGCGCAAGTTGAGGAGATGGCTGTCGAGGCTGCCCTCACCGGCAACCCCGAACTCGTCTATCAGGCGATCTGCTACGATCCGCTGACCGCCGCGTGCCTCTCGCTCGACGAGATCCGCGGCATGGTCAAGGCGATGCTCAAGAAGAACGAGCCTCATCTACCGCAGTTCAAGACCATCAACTGGTAACCCGGAGTCGTCCGCGGCCCGGCCCCCCCCCCGGGCGGCCCCCGCCCCCCCCCGCGGGGCGGGGGGCGCGGG
>CAZIGT010000267.1:0-4424 GCA_964538465.1 uncultured Thermoleophilia bacterium
TGGGGGCTTGAGACGCCAGGTGAAGGCCAACAGAATGATGGCGACCAGCGTGCAGGCGAGAATCGCGTAGAGCACGATATCCCAGGCGACCTGCTGGCTGTAGACCGCCTTGTAGTGGTCCAAGGCCCAGCCGAATCCCTTGGCCTGGGCGGTGCGGCCGAGATAGCCGAACAGACCGATGAAGCCGGCGGCCGTGCCGATGGCCTTCTTCGAGGTGAGGTCGAGGGCCATGATGACAATGAGGTTGATGACAGGATAGACGAAGAAGCCGACGACCAAGAGCATCGTCATGTCGAGCCAGAGGTGGCCGGCGGGGGTCAGCAGGATGACGGTGAAGGCGGCCAGAATGGGGACGAGGGAGAGCACGGCCACCATGCCGCGCCGGCCGCCGAGGTAATCGGAGAGCCAGCCGAGGGCGATGGTGGAGGGGATGCCGCCGAACTCGGTGACTAGGACGGCGATGCCGCCGCCCGTGATCGTGGCGCCCTTCATCTCGCGGAGATAGGTTGGGCCCCAGTCGAGCATGCTGTAGCGCGTGATGTAGGCGAAGAAGTTGGCCAGCGCGAGCAGCCAGATGTACTTGCTGCACAACACATGGTCGACGAACAGCTCGCGATACGTCAGCTCACGTTCAGTGGTAGGCGGCGGGGGCGGCGGCGCGGGCGCCCCGCGCACCGCCTGCGCTGGCTCGCGGTTGGACTGGTACTCCTCGATGGGCGGCAGACCGACGGATTGCGGCGTGTCGCGCAGGCGCCAGAGCAGATACACCGCGCCGCCGGCGGCGAGCAGGCCGGGAACATAGAAGGCGTACTGCCAGCCGCCGAAGTGCAGGGCGGTCCAGCCGGCCACGTAACCCGCGATGCCACCGCCGATGTTGTGTGACGTGTTCCAGATGCTGAACGTCAGGCCGCGCTCATTCTGGCGGAACCAGTGGCCCATGGCTCGCCCGCAGGGCGGCCAGCCCATGCCCTGAAAGAAGCCGTTCAGCGCCCAAAGAGCCATGTGAAGGCGGAAGTCGGCGACGGCGCCGAAGGCGAAGTTGCACAGAGCGGTGAGCAGCAATCCGGTGGCCATGAACACGCGGGGGTTACTGCGATCAGAAAGGGCCCCCATCAGGAACTTGCCCAGGCCGTAGCTGATGGCCGTGATCGCGAGGATGCTGCCGACCATGGATTTGTCGTAATGCAGCGTGTGCTCGATGTCCTTGGCCACAACGGAGAGGTTGTTGCGGACGAGGTAGAAGGTGGCGTAGCCGATGAAGGTGGCTTCCATGATCTGCAGGCGGAAGCGCGGATATTGGCGGCGGACTTCGGCGTCCGGTAGGCGGGCAACGTGCGGGGCCGCGGCGAAGAACCGGCGAACGGGAGCGAAAATCATGGACGAGTCCTTGCTAGAGGCCTACGAGGCGGCCGCACCGGCGATACTCGGCGCGTCCGGTGTTGTGCAGCGTGCCGCCGGCGCAACGGCGGTCGAAGCGGTACGAAGGTGATAGCGCTGTAGCTCCTCGGTTTGCCGCGCGGCGTCCCAGTGCAGCGCGGCGCCCATCCACGTGACGACCTCGGCCGCTAGCGAGCCGGGCTCGGCGTGATCGTAATGCCAACCGGCCCGGCGGAGCAGGACGTCGTCGAGATGAATTGCCCACTCTTGGGAGCAGTAGTGCTCGACGGCGGCGCGCGTGACGGGTGGCGGCACGAGGCTGCTGTAGGCGGTGTCGGCGGCGGCGAGTAGCGGCGTGGTGGCGGTGGCCGAGCGCGTGCGTGGACGCCCCAACTCCGACTTGTGGCGGGCGTCCGTGTGCTCGGCCATAAGGGGATAGGTCGGCCGTTTGCCGCCAGCGAGGTCGCACCAGCCGGGCTCGGGCGAGCGAATCTCGTGGGCACGGGAGATGTCGGAGGGACCGCCGCCGGGATCGGCAATGAGCGGGCGAACGCCGGCCCAGGTGCTGATGAGGTCGCGCTCGGCGAGGGCGGTGGCGGGAAACGCACCGTTGACGATATCGAGGATGTACCGAACGTCGGCCGGGTCGGTGCGAATGTCGTCGAGCGGGCCGGTGTAGTCGGTGTCGGTCGTGCCGAGGATGGTGCAGCGGCCCCAGGGAATGGCGAAGAGGATGCGGCTGCCGGCCGTTAGCACCACGGCGTCGGGGACGGGTAGGCGCGCGTGATCAACGACGAGGTGCACGCCCTTGGTGAGCCGCAGATGCACGCCGCTATGGGGCAATCTCGCGGCCCAGGGGCCGGTGGCGTTGACGACGGTGCGGGCGATGACGGTGTGAGTCGCCGCGGTCTCGTGGTCGATCAGGTGGCAGGTCCAGCGACCGGACGCGCGTTCGGCGGACTCGAGCGCGCAGTAGTTGAGGACCATGGCGCCGCCGGCGCCGGCGGAGCGCAGTGTGTCGAGCACCAGGCGGGCGTCGTACGTGCGCCCGGCGTAGTAGCGCACCGCGCCGGTGAGGCCGTCGCGGCTCAGGCCGCAGGAGCGTCCGAGGTTGCGGCCGCCGCAGAGCAGGTCGTAGAGCTTCACGCCGATGCGGAGCCTCCAGAGGGCCCACGGTCCCCACGGCAGGCAGCGGTATGTCGGGAAGACGAAGGCGAGTGGGGCGGCCAGGTGCGGTGCGATGCGGTGGAGAATGCGCTTCTCGACACTGGCTTCGTGCACGAGGCCGATGCGACCTTGCGCGAGGTAGCGCAAGCCGCCATGAAGCAGACGGCTAGAGCGGCTGCTGGTGCCGAAGGCGAAGTCGTGTTGTTCGACGAGGCCAGCGCGCAGGCCACGCAGGGCGGCGTCGCGCGCAATACCGGCGCCGACGATGCCGCCGCCGACTACGAGGACGTCGAGCGGCGTGGCGGTGAGGGCTGCCAGCGTCTGCGAGCGCGTGGGAGGAGTCTGAGCGGTCATGCGTGGCGACTCCCGGGCTGCGCGGCTTCGAGCAGTTCGCCGAGCTGCGCGAGGCTGGGCAGGACGAGGTCGGGCAATGTCGGGCAACTTGCCACGTCGGTCTTGCTGGTTTCGCCGGTGAGCACGAGGGCGCCGACGGCGCCGGCGCGGCGGGCCATCTCCATGTCCGTGTAAAGGCGGTCGCCGGCCATCACGAGCTGGTCGGGCGTGAGGCCGTGGCGGGCGAGGATGCCGGTGAGCATGTTGGGATCGGGCTTGCCGAGGACGGCGTCGGGGCGGCGGCCGGTGGCGTGCTCGAGGCAGGCGCAGATGGAGCCGCAGTCGACCAGCGTGGTGGGCTGGTCGGTGGGGCACGTGCGATCGGGGTGTGTGGCGAAGAAGGGCTTGCCGCGCGTGAGCCACCACGCGGTTTGGCAGAGGCGGGTGAAGTCGAGGCCGGTGTCGAAGCCGACGACGACGGCGTCGGGCTCTGTTTGATGGCCGACGATGGCGAAACCGGCGAGGGCGAACTCATCGCGCAGGCTGGGTGTGCCGAGGACAAACAGGCGGCGGAGTTGCGGGTGCGTGCGGTGCAGATAGTCGATCGTCGCGAGGGCGGAGGTGTAGACCTGGTCGGACGTGGCCGGCAGGCCGAGGTGCTGCAGGTGGTGCAGATACTCCGTGGCGCTGCGCGAGGAGTTGTTGGTGAGGAACGTGTAGCCGATGCGGAGCGCGTCGAGCTGCGCGAGGAAACGACGGGAGAATTCGAACAGGCGGCCGCCGAGGTACACGGTGCCGTCGAGATCGAGGGCGACGTGGCGAATGCGGGCCAGGTCCGGGGCAGGCGTTGGCACGAGATACTCCAGTTCCAGGATCACCGCGGCGGCACGAGCGCGCAAAAAAGGCCCCTGCGACAGTCGCAGGGGCCTTTCTCTGGTTCTCTGGCCCGGCGGACGGTTTACCGTAGTGCGGTATATTGTCAGAGTTCACCTTACTGTTACGGTCGTCGGCAAGTCAAGGACAGAATGCATGCGTAAGGCGACGAAAGGTCCGGATTGTCGCGCGTGGCTGGCGCAGCCCATTATTCCCGTGTTCTGGCACATCGAGCCGGGCGAAGAGGCGCTGCTGGCGCACGCGAGTTTGCTGTTTCTGCAGGGCGGCGAGTTGGCGGAATTGCCGCAGATGCTGGCGCGGCTGCGGAGTGGGGCGACGGCGCGGCTGCCGATCATGCTGCACATTGACTTGCTCGCGGGGCTGACGAGCGACGAGGCCGGGCTGCGCTATCTTGCGGACCTGGGCGGCATCGACGGCATTATCACGGTGCGCGGGCACATGGTGGCGTCGGCGCGGCGGCTGGGACTGGCGTCGATCTTGTTGCTGTTCTTGCAGGATGGGCGGGCGGTGGAGCGCGGGCTGCACGTGATCGAGCAAGCGCGGCCGGACATGGTGGAGCTGGTGCCGGGCGTGGCGGCGCTGGAGGTGGCGGAGTCGTTCGCACGCGTGGGTGTGCCGCGAATCGCGGGCGGCTTGGTGCGGACACCGGAGGT
>CAZIGT010000268.1:0-1575 GCA_964538465.1 uncultured Thermoleophilia bacterium
GTGGAGACTAGCGCGCTCGCGGCAGGGGATCCTGTCAAGGTTGTCTACGTGACGAATGGGGACTTTGACGGTCCGTCGTACGGCTACATACGACAGGGGGAGGCCGTCACTGCTCAGACTACGTACATCGGCACCGCCGGACACCGTCCCACGGAAGATGACCTCATCTTCCTCGGCTACCCCGACAGCGGGGCGCTGGATACGTTCGTCGACTATCCGGATGCGTCCGACACCTTCACTTCATCTCAAGGCGTGAGCGCCACGTACGGTCTGCGCGGTCTGGTCGGAAGCGACTATCACATGTACCGCTTCGGCTCCCACGCAGCCTACAACCGCGCGAACATGCTGCAGGACATGCGTGACATCATCGCAACGTACCGTCCAGACGACATCTACACGACCTCCCCCTACGACTCGCACGAGGACCATCAGGCGACGTTCTGGCTGGTGGAATCCGCTCTGCAGGCTGAGATGGCCAGCCATGCCACATACACCGGGGCTCTGCATATGACGATCGTCCACTGGCCCAGCGACAACTGGCCGGCCGCGGTCGATCCAACGGCGGATTTCACAGAGCCGCCCGGCTTGTCCACCCAGACCGATCTCGCATGGAACCAGCGAGAGAGCCTGGCCGTGCCGGAAGCGATGCAGTCCAGTGATCTCGATGCGAACCCGAAGGTGAAGGCCATCGACGCGCATGCGTCGCAGAGCGGAAGCGCCGACTTCATCCGGGCCTTCGCTCACAGGGACGAGGTATTCTGGCCGGCCGCGCTGGTCACGGCGCCACTCACCCGCGCTAACGTCGCCCCGCTGGCTGCTGTCCTGGCCTCCTCCCAGAACTCTGGCGACAGCCAGCTGGCAACGAAGGCCGTGGACCAGGTGATCAACGGATACCCTGGAAACGCGGCGAGGGAGTGGGCGACCGCGTCGGAGGGTGCTGGAGCCTGGATCAAGCTTGCGTGGCTGCGGCCGTATCTCATCGACCAGGTCGTCCTCTACGATCGTCCCAACGAGTACGACCGGATACTGAGCGGCACGCTTGTGTTCAGCGACGGAAGTAGCGTGCCTGTGGGCACACTGGAGAACACCGGTGCGGCTGTCTCCGTAGACTTCACTCCTCGCGTCGTCGACAGCGTGAAGCTCGTCGTTAACGACGTGAGTGGCAGCACCGTAAGCGTGGGCCTGGCCGAGATGCAGGTGTATGGGCACGCGCTGCCCACGGGCGACTTCAGTGTCAACGGCGGAGCCGAGTACACTACGGCAACGACCGTGACACTGAGCAACAACGTCACCGGTGCCGTGCAGATGCGCTTCCGCAACGCTGGCGGCACCTGGCCGGCGTACGAGACATACGCGGCCAGCAAGAGCTGGACGTTGACCCCCGGTGACGGCCTCAAGACGATCGAGGCGGAGTACTTGGACTCTGTCGGCAATGTCCTTTCGTCATCCAGCACGATCACTCTGGATACGGTCGCGCCTGGTGGCACTTTTGCGATCCAGGGTGGTGCGGAAGCTGTCAACAGCGCCGCCGTCGAGCTGACCAGCGACGTGAGCGGCGCCACCGAGATGCGCTTC
>CAZIGT010000268.1:1675-3483 GCA_964538465.1 uncultured Thermoleophilia bacterium
TACCGCGACGCCGCCGGCAACCGGCTCGACGTCCAGGACAGCATCACCCTCGACACCACCGCTCCCAGCGGCAGCCTGGTGATCGAGGCCGGCGCCAACTGGACGACCAGCGCCGCCGTCGAGCTGACCAGCGACGTGAGCGGCGCCACCGAGATGCGCTTCAGCAACACCGACGGCGACTGGCCCTCCTGGGAGGCCTACGACGTCGCCAAGAGCTGGACGTTGAGCTCCGGTGACGGCCTCAAGACCGTCTATGCGCAGTACCGCGACGCCGCCGGCAACCGGCTCGACGTCCAGGACAGCATCACCCTCGACAGTCACGCGCCGGCGACATCCTTGGCCGCGCGTGATTCCATCTGGCAGAACACCGTAGCGTGTCTCAACCTTTCGGCGACCGACTCTGTCCGAGTGTTGAGGATCATGGCTGCTGTTGACGGTAGCGCGCAAGTGCCAGCGTACGGAAACTCGATGTCCGTGACTGTTGATGCTCCGAGCGACCACAGCAACGACGGACTGCACGTAGTGACCTACTGGGCCGAAGACGCGGCCGGCAACGTCGAACCAGCGCACGCGACGTCGGTCGGGATAGACACGCGCAGACCTGCCAGCAAAATGACAGCACGGGCGCTCGTTCGCCGTGGAGCTGTGGCGAAGCTGGCTTACAGGGTTGCCGACACAGCGCCAAACGGCGGGAGCGCGGACGTCGTGATCAGCATCATCAGTCGAGAAGGCAAGACGGTGAAGAAGGCGACTGTGGCGGGAGCGACCGTGAACAAGTCACTCAGGTTCACCTTCCGCTGCAGGCTGAAGAAGGGGACGTACAAGGTCCGTATCTCCGCCACAGACGCGGCGGGCAATGCCCAAGCCAAAGCAGGGTGGGGCGGGTTGACGGTCAAGTGAAGGAGCGGCGAGTGAGCCACCGGCGACGAGTGCTCTACTGCTGCCTGGCGTAGCGGTAGTACTCGCCGCTCTCCATCTGTTCGCCCACGGTGACGATGCCTATCTTCCGGCAGGGAACCTGGTCAAGGGACTCCTTGCCGTCATTCAGAAGCGGTCGTCGTGCTTCCTGGAGACTGACCACCACGAGGAGCGCATCGACCGATGGAGCCATGGCTCCTGCATCGCCGACGCTGAGGACCGGCGGAGCGTCCACGAGGATGTAGTCTGCCGGCAGCGATCCCAGATCGCGAAGCCATGTCGAGAACTTCCGCGACGCGATGACCTCGCCGGGGTCGGGCGGTAGCGGTCCGGATGTGAGCAGCAAGAGGCTTCCCTCATGCTGGCCGCGGTCGTTGGCGTCGTTCCGAGCCAGGGCCGGCTTGAGCGCCGGGCGCTTTGCCAGACCGCGATCCAACTCGAAGACCTGGACGGCCTTCTGAAGGGCCGTCTGGCCTAGGATCACCGAAGTGACCCCGACGCTGTTGGGGACGTTGAACACGCGGTGGACGCGGGGGTCGCGGAGGTCAGCATCGACGACGATCACGCGCTTCCCGGCACGGGCGAGGGTGACGCCGAGATTGCAGGTGGTGAACGTCTTGCCCTCTCCCTTGGTGCAACTGGTCACAAGGATCGACCGAAGAGGATCATCGATGCTCGCCCACTCCAGGTTCGCCCTGAGCATGCGGAGAGCCTCGCTCGCAGGTGCATTGGGGGTGGTGGCGGCAAAGAGCGGGGACTCCTGGAGGGTCTTCTGAGCGATTGCCGGGATGCGCCCGAGTATGGGGAGACCGAGTTGCGCTGTGACCTCTCGGTGTGATGGCACGCGATTGTCGAACTGAGCGATGACGACCGCGAGAGCGACGCCGAGG
>CAZIGT010000268.1:3493-4410 GCA_964538465.1 uncultured Thermoleophilia bacterium
CCATGTGAGGCCCTGACGAGGAGCCGACCGGATGAGCGACGCCGAGGACGAGGCCTATGAGGAGTCCGAGGGCGCCGTCGCGGACGGGATGGGGCGACGAAGGAGAGGTCGGCGTCGTTGCAGGGGTGACGATTTCGAAGTCGCCGGTGGCGGTCGCAGCAGCTATCTGGAGATTACGCAGTTGCTGCGCAAGCACCGCGTAGTCTGTGGTGAGCTTGGACGCTGGTGTGGTGAACAGCTTGAGTTGGTCTTCCACGACTTTCTCGGCTGCCTTGTAGCGAGCAACCTGTGTTGCCTTGCGTAGCTGGATGATCGTCTTGGCGTAGGCGTTGGCTATGTGTGCGGCAGCGGTCGCGTCGACGGTCTCGGCACTCACGCCGACCAGTTCGGCGACCGTGTTGCCGCCCGTGGTGTCTGTGGGGAGTATCGCCTTCGCGGTGACCGTGTATTCCAGAGCCGCGTCTTCCGAGCTGAGTGTCTTCTCGGCGCTGGCAGCCACGGCCGGGGTGTCAATGGTGTTGACCACACTCTGGATCTGCACGTCGATGGCGTCGAGGTTGACGGAGGAACTACTGCTGGTGGGATCGGAGATGTCTGTGGGTTGCACATACATCAGGATCGCGGTCGCTGTGTACAGGTCGGTCCTCAAGGATGCGGACACGAATCCGGTAGCAGCGCCGATGATCGCCAAAGCGAGAACGATCCACTTGCGCATCCAGACTGTCCGCGCGTAGTCGCGAAGGGTGACTGTGGCGCTTTCGACTGCTACAGGCACGATGCCATCCTGGGTCGGTCGTGGCTCACGTGGCGACCATCATACCCGCACGCGAGGCTCGAGCCGCGCCAAGCATTCGTAAGCCTCGAGCAGTCGTGGAGCCTGATGGCGCCACTCCAGTTCTTCGGTCATGCGGCGAAGT
>CAZIGT010000269.1:0-4366 GCA_964538465.1 uncultured Thermoleophilia bacterium
ACGGTCCACTGAGACAGGGACACCGCAGAAGGGATGTGATCCGCGGGGCGGCCCATCGGGCCGCCCCGCCCGTCTGACCGTATGACGGCCGGCGGGAGCGCCGGCCTCAGCCCAGCCGCTGTTCCGCGACGATCTGCACCACTTCGAGCTCGTCGCGGTCGAACCAGAACGCCTCGCAGGCGAAGCAGCAGTCCACTTCGACCGCCACGTCGTAGCTGTAGTGGCGGCGCATCATCGTGCGGCCGCAGCGCGGGCACGGCCGCAGGTTTTCCTTGGGCGCGAAGCGCGCCTGCACCGCGGCCTTGCGCAGCTGGTCCCCGGCGGCCGTGACCTGCGCGGCCAGCTCCTGCTGCCGCACCGTGAAGGCGACCTCATGGCGGGCGATCACGCGGGCCACGTCGTCCTGTGTCATGAAGCACCCGCCGCAACCGGGGCAGACGGCGGCGCGCACGCCCTCGTAGTCGCGGAGTTCGAGGGCGCCGCCGCACGACGGGCACGGTCGGAGCGCCGCGCGCCGGCGGGCCGGAGCCGGCACCTCCACTTCAGCCCTCCGCGACGGATCGGCCGCTGCAGCCCGTGGTAGGTCTGCGGCCGCGGCGGTCGCAGCGGCCACACTCGCGGCCGTGGGGGACGAGACCGGAGCCACCGCGGACGAGCTCGACGCCGATGCAGCCGCGGCCTTCTGCGCCGACTGAAGCGCAGGCGCGACCCGCACGCCGGCAGCCGGGCGAATATGCTCACGCTTCGCGGCCGACTCGCGGAGCGCGTCGGCCTGCTCCTTGTACTCGCGGCGGCTCACGTTCGCCAGGGCGAGCAGTGCGTCGATCCTCTCTTCCACCGGCGGGTGGCTCGCCTGCCACCGTTCCAGCTGCGTGCGTGGGCCGGCGCTCTCGCCGACTATGCACAGGGCGGCCAGGCCGGGCGGCACGTAGCCGCGACCCACAGGGTGCGAGGCGATGGTGTCCAGCGCCAGCGCCAGGCTCACCGGGTCGCGCGTGTACCGTGCCGCCGCCAGGTCGGCCGCGAACTCGCGCTGGCGCGAGAGAGCGCCGTTCACTATGCCGCCGGCAGCTTCCGCCAGCCAGACGAGCGCGCCCCCGGGCGCCGCGCCGCCTTCGGCCGCGACGCCCTCCTCACCCCGCAGGCCGACGGCCAGTGAATCCAGCGTGCTCCCGACGCTCTCCCACATGCCGAACAGGAGGCACGCCAGCGTCACCGTGACGTGCGACCCGCTCAGGACGTGCGCGAACTCGTGCGCCACCACCGCCTGGAGCTGCTGCCGGGAGAGCTCGGAGACGACCCCTTCGCTGACCCCCACCACGCTGCCGCCGCGCAGGTCGCTGAAGGCGAACGCCGTGTAGCCGTAGCTGGGGATCACCACGGCGTCCACCTTGGGGCTGCCACTCGCCAGGCGCATCTCCTCGACGATGTTGGCCAGCCTCTGGTGGTAGCGGTCGTGCGGGTCGAGCGAGCGCCCGCCCATGGCCGCCAAGAGCCGCCGCCGGGCGTCGCGATGAGAGGCGTGCCAGTAGACTGCCGCGCCGATCACAGCCACGGCGATCGTGGGCACCACGTGGTACCAGTGCAGGCCGGTGGTGAACACCGAGAACGCCGGGCCTACGAGCAGCAGCACCAGTCCGACGACAAGCCCGAGGATGACCAGCGGGATGAGCGCGACCACCACGAGCAGGCCGAAGAGCAGCCACACCCGCCAGCGCCTTTCCCGCTCCACCTGGAACAGGGGGCGGCGTTCGGCAGGGCCAGACTCGGACGGCTCGGCGCCAGCCACGGCGCCGTCCCGGCCGGCGGACCCGGGTGAAGCCGGAGCCGGCGTGGAGATGCTGTCGGTCATGTCGCCCACGGCCCCTTCTTCGGCAGGATGGCCGCTCAGGTGAAGCGGGCGGCGGGATCCCTACTCCCTCTCCAGCCCGCAGGCCTCGAGGAAGTTGTCCATCAGTCTGCCACAGAACGCGACATAGGCATCGGCCCGTTCCCGCGTGGCTAGCCGGATCTCGCGCGGCCAACCCGCCCGCAGGCCTTCCAGACGGGCTTCGTCATGGCGCAACCAGTCCTCCACCAGCTCCGCGTCGACCTCGGGATGGAACTGCACCCCCCACGCCCGCTCGCCGAGGCGGTACACCTGCTCCCCGTCGGCACGTGCCGCCACCCGCACGGCCCCCGGCGGCAGGGTGAACGAGTAGTCGTGCCACTGCATGGTGACGAACGGAGAGTCGATGCCGGCCAGCAGCGGGTCGTCGAGACACGTCTGCACCTCGACCCAGCCGATCTCGGGGGTGGTACGCCGGTAGACGCTCCCGCCCGCCGCGTCGGCCAGAAGCTGGGCGCCCAGACAGATGCCGAGCACAGGTGCACCCACCTCGAGACAGTGCTCGAGCAGCCGGCGCTCGTCGTGGAGGAAGGGGTACTCGGCCGCCTGATGCACGTTCATGTCGCCGCCCAGGGCGATCAGCGCGGAGTAGCCCTGGAGAGTGGGAGGCACCGATCGGCCGGCGGCCGCGTCGATGAGCTCCCAGGGCCTGCCGATGGCTGTCAGATGGCGCCCGATGGTGGTCGGGGGATCGGAGGGGTCCTGCAGGATGATGGCTATCGGCTTCATGCTGAGGGATTATTCTACTTGCGGCCGGCGGCCGGGGCTGCCTACGGCCGCCGCCTGTGGTCAGGGCCGGCCGGTTGAGCCGGCCGCGGCTACTGACGTGCGCCGGAGCCGCCTGCGGCTGCCGCCGGCCGCGCTTCTGCCCGGCCGAACGAAGAGACGCTGACACGCGCCGCCGAAAGGAGCTCCCGTGAGTCGAGACGCCTACCAGCCGGTCACACCGCCGCAGAGGAGCGAGGAAGCGCTGGGACCAGCCGTGGAGATCGTCTCGGCCGGCAATGAGGTGCTGCTCGGCGACGTGCTCGACACCAACACGAACTGGCTCTGCGTGCGCATCACCGGACTCGGGGGACACGTGCGACGCACTGTCATGCTGCGCGACGAAGTCGACGTCATCGCGCAGGAGCTGCGCGCCGCCATAGCCCGCCGCCCCGCGCTCATCTTCACCGTGGGCGGGCTTGGGCCGACCACAGACGATCTCACGCTAGCCGGCGTGGCGGCCGCGCTTGGCGTGCCGCTGGAGTTGCACGCCGAGGCCGAGGGCATGGTGCGCGAGCGCTACGCGGAGTTCGCGGCGCGCAACAACGTGCCGTTCGCCGGCATGAACGAGGCGCGCCGCAAGATGGCGCGGCTGCCGAAGGGCGCGGCGCCGCTGGTCAACTCCGTCGGCGGCGCTCCCGGCGTGCTGATCAGGCTGGACGGCGAGGGCCGCATCATCACCGCCGGCCCTCGCGACGTGGAATGCACCGCGAGCGCCCCGGCCGCGGCCGGCCAGACTGCGGGCGCCTCGGCCGCGAGCGCATCCGCAGCTCTCGCGCCCACCTCCGACAAACCCGCGCCCACCGCTTCCGCCCCCGAACCCGCCGTCACCATCGTCAGCCTCCCCGGCGTACCGGCCGAGCTCCGGGCGATCGTCGACGAGTCGCTGACCGACGTGCTGGCCGCCATCTTCGGCGACGCCTGCTTCGAGGAACGGGTGCTGGTCGTGGACACCCAGGACGAATCGGCGATAGCCCACGTTCTGGCCGATGTCGAGCAGACGCACCCGCACGTCTACATCAAGTCTCGCGCTCAGCGCATCGGCTCCGAGCACGTCAACCGCATCACGGCGGCCGCCCGCGGTACGGACGCCGCCGCCCTCACGGCGCTCCTCGACCCGGTCATGGTCGACCTGCGCGCCGGCATCGAGGCGGCCGGCTTCACGGCCTCGCCCGCGCCGCCCGACTGAGTCACGCGCCCTGGAGCGCGAGCCGCCAGCCCCGGAGCCGCCCGATCGACACCCGAGCCGCGAGAAGCGAGCAGCCGCCCCGGAACCATCCGGCTGACCCTCGCGCCGCAGGACACCGGCGAGCACTCCCCAGCCAGGCGCCTGATCGGCAGCATCCGTCCCCGGAGGGTCGTAGAATCCTCGTTGCAAAGACCTGCCACCTGTGGGGACCCCCACCCACACCACGCCGACACGAAGGAGAGGGCCATGCCGGAGAAGTTGATCGCCGCCTGTGGTCTCACGTGCAGCGAGTGCGACGCGTACATCGCGACCCAGGCCGACGACGCAGCGGCCATAGAACGGGTCGCCGCGGCGTGGGCGAAGCAGTACCAGGCGCCCATCACCGCGGAGATGGTCTGGTGCGACGGCTGCATGACCGCCGGAGCGCGCAAGTGCGCCCACTGCGCCGACTGCGACGTGCGCTCGTGTGTGCAGAAGAGGGGTCTGGCCAACTGCGCCGCATGCCCGGACTACGGCTGCGAGAT
>CAZIGT010000270.1:0-4294 GCA_964538465.1 uncultured Thermoleophilia bacterium
CGGCGGCGCGGCCACGCAGCGCCGCCGTCCGCGCCTGCCGAGGAGGCCGCCTCGACCCCACCCGCGGCTCCTCCGGCCGAGGGAACGGCATGAGCGTCGCGGTCCCTACAGCCGCTCGGCCGCCGGCCGGCGCGGCACCAGCGTCGCCGCGCGTCTTCGGCACCCGCGACCTCACGGTGCGCTTCGGACGCCGCACCGCGCTGGACCACGTGTCCCTCGAGGTGCCACGCGGCAGCGTGACCGCCGTCGTCGGCGGCGACGGCAGCGGCAAGACCACGCTCCTGCGCACCATCGCCCGTCTGGCACGGCCGGACGAGGGCGTTGTGCACAGCCCGCCGCGCGAGTGCCTCGGCTTCGTGTCTTCCGGGAGCGCCGTCTACCGTGACCTCACCGTCGCCGAGAGCATCGCGTTCGCCGCGCGCGCGTATGACATGCCCGAGGCCGCCCTGGTCGCTCGCCGCGACACCCTCCTGAAGCGCACGGGCCTCGCCGGTTTCGAGCAGCGACTGGCCGGCCGGCTGTCCGGCGGCATGCGGCAGAAGCTGGCCGTGCTCCTTGCGCTGCTTCACGAGCCGGAGCTGCTCGTGATGGACGAGCCGACGACCGGCATCGACCCGGTGAGCCGGGCCGAGCTCTGGCGGCTGTTCGCTGCCGCCGCGGCAGAGGGCGCCGCCCTGGTGCTGGCGACCGCCTACATCGATGAGGCGGAGCGCGCTGCGCGAGTCTGCGTGCTCCACCGCGGGCGGCAGTTGCTCACCGGAACGCCCGACGAGGTCCTCGACACGGTGCGCGGAGCCATGTGGACGGCCCCCTTCGGCGTCGGCTCGCCAGGCACGGCTTCAGCCTGGCGAAGCGGTGAGCGCTGGCGAGCGTACTCGCCGAGTGGGCCGCCGCCCGGCCTGCCCGCCGCGCTCCCCGCCGTCCCGGAGCTGGCGGACGCCGTCATCGTCGCCACCCTGAGCGAGACAGACGGCAGCGACCTGCAGGACGCGCGGACTCCCGCCGACGCGCACACGTCCCGAGCGGCCGCCCCACACACGGCCACGCTACGCGCTCCATCCGCCCCTCTCATCCAGGGTCGCGGCCTGGTGCGCCGCTTCGGCAGCTTCTGTGCGGTGGATCACGCCGACCTCGACGTGCACCCGGGCGAGGTCGTCGGCCTGCTCGGCGCCAACGGCGCCGGCAAGACCACGCTCATCCGGATGGCGCTCGGCCTTCTTCCGCCCACAGACGGCGCCATGCTCCTCTTCGGCGTGCCGCCTTCGCGTGAGACGCGCCGGCGCATCGGCTACGTGCCCCAGGGCCTCGGCCTGTGGGAAGACCTCACAGTCACCGAGAACCTCCTGTTCGCTGCCGGCGCGTTCGGTAACCAGGCGACGCTCAGCGATGCCGATCTCGTGTCCGCCGAGAGTACGCTCATACGCGACCTGCCGCTGGGCCTGCGGCGACGGCTCGCGTTCGTGGCCGCTCTCGCTCACGAGCCGGAGCTGCTCGTCCTCGACGAGCCGACCTCGGGCGTCGACCCCCTCGCCCGTGCCCGCCTCTGGGATACGGTGCACAGCGCGGTCGAGAGCGGTGCCGGCGCCCTCATCACGACGCACTACATGGACGAGGCGGCCCAGTGTGACCGCCTCGTCATCATGGCGGAAGGCCACGTCGTGGCCGCCGGAACCTCCGAGGAGCTGCTGCGGGGCCGCAGCGCCGTGGAGGTGGCGGCCGACGACTGGCCGGCCGCCTTCGCCGCTCTCACGGCGGCCGGCCTGCCCGTAGCGCTCATGGGCCGCCGCCTGCGGGTCCCCGGCGCCACGACCGACGACGTGGGCGCCGTGCTCACGCGAGATGGCGTCGAGGCGGCGCTCGACGAACGCCCAGCCTCGCTCGAAGAGGTGTTCGTGACGCTGGCGCAGCAGTCACTCGCGACGACCGGCGCGACTACTGACGGGGACGGATGATGGGCTCGGGCGGCGACATCTTCCCTCCGGACGGATCTCGTCCCGGCCGCAGCGGGCGTCGCCCGGGCGCGCCGCCGACCCGCGACCGCATACTCCTGGAGGCGCGCCATCTGTTCGCCGACCGCGGCTTCGAGCGCACGACCATCCGCGCCATCGCCACTGCCGCGCGCGTGGACCCGGCCCTTGTGCTCCACTACTACGGCAGCAAGGACGACCTCTTCGCGGCGGCGCTCACGCTGCCCAGCGACCTGCCCCCTCCCCTGCCGACCATGAGCGCCAACGACCCGGCCGGCGCCGGCGAGCGCGCCGTGCGAACCTTCCTCGGCGTCTGGGACGACAGGACTCTACGACCGGGGCTCATGGCGCTCATACGCTGCGCGGCCTCCAACGAGCACGCGGCGACCGTCATGCGCGAGGTGATCACACGCCAGATACTGCGGCCGGTAACCGACGCCGTGAGCCTGCCGCACGCGGACATGCGCGCCACGCTAGTCGCCTCGCAGTTCGTGGGCTTGGCCATGGTGCGCTACATACTCCGCGTGGAACCTCTGGCGTCCGCCACTACGGACCAGGTCGTGCAAATGATCGCGCCCAACATCCAGCGCTACATCACCGGCGACCTCGGCACATACAGCAGCGCGGCAGACGCGGACGAGCGGGCCGTGAGTGCAGCCGAGGGTGCTACGGAAGTAGTCGAGCCATCTCCGCCGAGTTGACATAGAATAGGTGTCACACAGGAGAAGGACCGCCGGAGCGGGGCAGACCATCTTTCGCATTCTCTCCTCCCCGCCCCAAGATTCCTCCTCCTGCTTCAGCGTGTCGCGTGGGGAGCTCGCGCGACAAACGTCCGCCGCGCAGGCGAGGAGGAGGGTCGCGGATGAGCCGAAAGGGAGCCCTATACACCGCCGTCCAACGGCGTGCCATCGACCAGATGCTCAAGCTGGCCACCAGCGACAACAAGAAGAGCATCCTGCTGGCGGCGCAGATGGCCGAGAAGATGACGCCGGCCCACCGTAAGCGCGAAGTGAACTGGGTCATCGACCAGATCAAGAGAGAGACACCTGTGCTGCAGATCGCGCGTCATGTCGCCCGCGATCTGAGCCCGGCCTGCCGCGAGAAGGCCATCCAGAGCCTCATCCTCCACGCTCTGCTGCAGCCTGCATCCACGCGCCTGGAGTTCACCGAGCGCACCGGCGCACACACACCCCTCGTGCTGCTCATCAGCCCCACCATGCGCTGCAACCTCACCTGTGAAGGCTGCTATGCGGCGGAGTACTCGCCGGACGCCGGCATGACCCGCGAGATGCTGCAGGACATCATCGACCAGGCCAACGCTATCGGCATCTACCTCTTCACCATCCTCGGCGGCGAGCCCTTCGTGTACCCCGACCTCCTCGACATCTGCGAGGAGAACAGCGACTCATACTTCATGGTGTACACCAACGGCACGCTGCTCGACGACGCCACCATCGACAGGCTGTCGAAGATCGGCAACGTGGCACCCATGCTCAGCATCGAGGGCGGCAAGGACGTCACCGATGCTCGCCGTGGCGACGGGGTCTACGACCTGCTCATGGAGTCCATGGACAAGCTCAAGGCCGCCGGCGTCGGCTTCGGCGCGTCCTCCACGGTCACCACGCGCAACTACAAGTTCCTCATCAGCGAGGACTTCATCGACCTGCTGGTCAGCAAGGGCGCCATCATCAGCTGGAACTTCCTGTACATGCCGCTGGGCCGCGAGCCCGACCTCACGCTCATGCTCAACCCCGAGCAGCGCAACGAGTTCCGCGAGGGCGTGCTGCGCATCCGCGCCCAGAAGCCACTCTTCTCGCTCGACTTCTGGGGCGACGCACCCCTTGTCGGCGGCTGCATCGCCGCCAAGTGGTATCTCCACATCAACAGCGAGGGCTGGGTGGAGCCGTGCATCTTCACACACTGCGACACCAACAACATCAAGACCAGCACGCTCGAGGAGGCGCTCACCTCCAAGTACTTCGAGGAGATCCGCAAGCGTCAGCCGTTCAACCACAACCTCCTCATGCCCTGCATGTGGATCGACAATCCGAACGTGTCCCGCGAGATCATGGCTGCCACCGGCGCCCGGCCCACGCACGCCGGCGCCGACGTCATGCTCACCGAGCTGCACGACCACATGGACCAGTACGCGGCCAAGGCCGACGAGGTCTTCACGCCGATCTGGACGTGCATGGGCGGCGATCCGCTCACCAAGTACACCAGGGAGATGCAGGAGCGGGACAAGCAGAAGGTCGGCAGCTGACGATCAGCACCCGCCGGTCCCGCTAGGCACCGGCACGCGGTCGAATGAACCGGTCGCTGTGAGG
>CAZIGT010000271.1:0-4254 GCA_964538465.1 uncultured Thermoleophilia bacterium
GGGCCGCGGCGGCTGGCGGTGGCCCCGTCGCAGCCCGCGCAGCGCGGCGACGGCCACTGGACGGGCCAGGGGGTGGACCAGGGCGAGGTCAAGGCGGCCACGGCGGACTGGACGGTCAAGCTGAAGGGGGCCGTCGACTCGCAGATCACCCGGGTCTCCTACACGTCGTGCTCGTCGCCCGGCTGCCACGGCCAGGTGTGGTCGGACCCGGACGGCACGCTGTGGCAGGGCATCCCGCTGTGGCGGGCCGTCGGCATGGTCGACGACAAGCAGATGCACGACGAGGGCGCGTTCAACAAGGGCCTCGCGAAGGCCGGCGAGACGGTCGAGGTTCGGACCGAAGACGGCACGACCACGACGCTCACGGCTGAAGAGGTCTACAAGAACGAGGACATCCTGCTCGCCGCCAAGATGGGCGGCGAGGAGCTGCCGGAGGAGTACTTCCCCATGCGGCTCGTGGGTCCCGGGCTCACCGCCAGCCAGATGGTCGGCCACGTGATCAAGGTGGTCGTGCTGCCCTCGGACTGACGGCGCGGTGACCGCGATGCGTGCTGTCGGGGCCGCCCTGCTCGTTGCGGTCGCCATGTGCGGGGGCGTGCTCTCGGCGGTCCTCGGGGCCGGCTGTGGGTCCCAGGAACGTCAGACGCTGCGGCTGATCTACGCGGGTAGCGTGATCGTGCCCTTCGACGAGCTGGCGGCCGAGTTCCAGAGCCGGCAGCCGAACGTGCGCGTGCTGACAGAGAGCCACGGCAGCGTGCAGTGCATCCGTCAAGTCACCGAGATCCACCGCTCGTTCGACGGTCTCGTGTCCGCCGACTATTCGCTGGTGCCGCCGATGATGTACGCGGTCAAGGACTCCGGGACGGGACGCCCCTACGCCGACTGGACGATCCGCTTCGCCACCAACCGGATCGTCCTCGCCTACTCTGAGAAGAGCGAAGGGGCGGCCGAGCTCACGCGGGACAACTGGCACGAGATCATCCTGAGGCCGGGCGTGCGCTTGGGCATGGCCGACCCGCGGTTCGACGCGGCCGGCTACCGCTCGCTCATGGTGCTGCAGCTCGCGGAGCGGTACTACGACGACCCGATCATTCTCGAGGATGTGGTCATGAACGGCTTCGAGACGCCGATCGTGTCCGAGCGCCGCGGCGACCTCGACGTGATCCGCGTACCGGAGCTGCTGTCGACGTCGCCTGAAGGCGGCGTGGTGCTGCGCGGATCGAGCGTGCAGCTCCTGCCGCTGCTGGCCACCGGAGACGTGGACTACGCGCTGGAGTACGAGAGCGTGGCCCGCCAGCACGGACTGAAGTACCTGGAGCTGCCCTCCCAGATCGACCTCGGTGACCCGCAGTATGCGGACCTGTACGCTAGCGTGGAGGTCCGCATAGACATGCGGCGCTTCCAGACGGTCAAGCCCGAGTTCAGGGGTGAGGTCATCGGCTACGGGCTCACCATCCCGACCAATGCACCGAACGCGGAGCTTGCCGAGCAGTTCACCGCGTTCATGCTCGGCCCCGCCGGTCGCCGCATCCTGACGCGCGCCTATCAGCCGCTGATCGAGCCGGCGGAGGTCGACCGCCCCGGCAGGCTGCCGGCGGCGCTGCGCAGCCTCACGAATCCCGCTGCGGCTTCGGGTGCGCCTGCCACCGCGGCGAAGGGGTCTCCGGCACCATCGGCGAGCTCGTCCCCAACGGCCGGCGGCGAGTGAGAGGCGGGTGAGGCCGCGATGAGCAGTCCGGCGGCCAGACGGAGGCCGACTGCGCTGACGGTCCTCTTCTCTGTGCTGGGGGCTATCCTCGTCGCACTGGTGCTCGTGCCGGTGATGGCCCTCATCCTGGGCACAAGCCCGGGCTCCGTGGCCGAGGCGCTCGGCGAGGGCACGGTCCGCTGGTCCCTCTGGCTCACCCTGTACGCGGCGCTCATCGCGACCGCCATCGCGTTCGTCTTCGGTGTTCCACTCGCCTACGTGCTGGCCCGCAAGGAGTTCCGCGGCAAGAGCTTCATCGAGGGACTCATCGACGTGCCGATCGTCTTCCCTCACACGGCGGCCGGCGTGGCCCTCCTCATGGTCTACGGTCAGGACGGCCTTCTCGGCCGTCTGCTGGCCCCCCTCGGGATCACGTTCACCGACAGCGTGCCCGGTATCGTCGTGGCGATGATGTTCGTGAGCCTGCCGTTCCTGCTGGACACGGCGCGCGAGGCGTTCGCCCTGGTCGATCCACGGTACGAGCAGGTGGCGCGCACGCTCGGGGCTTCGCCGGGGGTGGCGTTCCTGCGCACCACGCTGCCCGTGGCCCGGCGCGGCGTGGTGGCCGGCGTCGTGATGATGTGGGCGCGCGGCATCAGTGAGTTCGGGGCGGTGGTCATCCTGGCCTACCACCCGAAGATCGTGCCGGTGCTCGTGTACGAGCGGTTCGAGGGCTTCGGCCTCGATGCGGCCAAGCCGGTGGCGGTGATCATCGTGCTGGTGGCGCTGGTGGTGTTCATCGTGCTGCGGACGGTGCTGGCGCCGCGCCGGCGCCGGTCGTTGGCCGGCGCGGCCGGGCGGCCGTCCTCCGGGCCGGCGGACTGGGCGGAGGCGGCCATGGCGGCGGGGCCGGCCGCCGTGGACGGTGCTCACCTCCCGGCGAGCCCGGATGAGCGGCCCGGCATCGGAGAGGCGCTGGCGCGGGGGTCGGCCTGGGCCGAGACGGCCGAGAGGCCGTCGAGTACAAGAGCGGCGAGCGGCATGGCGGTCGAGCTTGCGGGGGTGCAGGCGCGGGCCGGGACCTTCGAGACCGGCCCGCTCGACCTCCGGCTGGAGAACGGTGAGTATTTCGCGCTCCTCGGCCCCAGCGGCTGCGGCAAGACGGTGCTGCTGGAGGCGGTAGCCGGATTGCGTTCGCTCGCAGGCGGCAGCGTGTGTCTGGACGGCGGCGACGCCGCGCCGGTGCCGCCGGAGCGGCGCGGCGTCGGCCTCGTCTTCCAGGACAGCCTGCTGTTCCCGAACCTGGATGTCGCCGGCAACATCGCGTTCGGCCTCGGCCCGCACACGGTACCGGAGTGGATCACCGGTGCTCGCCGCACCCGGCGGCGCGCGGCCGATCCACGCGTGAGAGCGACCGCGGAGCTCGTCGGCGCCGGCCACCTGCTGACTCGGGCCCCGGACGGGCTCTCGGGCGGCGAGCAGCAGCGCGTGGCGCTGGCCCGGGCACTGCTCACGGAACCCCGCCTCTTGTTGCTGGACGAGCCGCTGGCCAACCTCGATCAGGAGACGCGGGAAGGCCTGCAGGCCATGCTGCGCCGCATCCACGAGCGGTTCCCGACGACGGTGCTGCACGTGACGCACGACTTCCCCGAGGCGACCGTTTTGGCGGACCGCTGCGCGGTCCTGGGCGACGGTCGCCTGCACCAGGTCGGCACACCGGCCGAGGTCTTCCGGCATCCAGCCGATGCCTTCGTGGCGCGCTTCACGGGCGGGCGCAACCTGTACCGGGGCACGGTGGTGCCCGCGCCCGCCGGGGCTACGGCTTTCGCGTCGCCGCCCGGATCGCCGGATGCGCCCGCCGTCCCGCCAGCCGAGACGGCCACCTCCGCGATCCCGCCGGAGCAGGCGGCCGCCCCCGTGGCCGTCGATCTTGACGGCGGTGTCCGCCTCCTCAGCCACTCGCGCCTCAGCGGGCCGGTGGGCGTCATGGTGCGACCGGAAGACATCGAGGTGCTGCCGGCGCACGCCGGGCCGCCCGCTGTGAGACCCTCAACCGCTGCCGGGCCGTCCGCCTCCGCCCGCTTGCCGGTCGCACAGGCGGAGGGCGCGCGGGAGAGGCACACACAGCAGCGCAACGAGCTTCGCGGCGTGGTCGACGAAGTGCTGGACCAGGGCGGCACGGCGCTGGTGCGCGCAGCCGTGCCGCCCGCCTTCACCGCCCTGCTCACTCGGCGTCAGCTCGACGCCCTCGACCTGCGGTGCGGCGACCATGTCTGCCTGCGGTTTGCCGCGGCAGCCGTGCACTGCTTCGCCATCGACCGGGAGGCCGGCCCGGCAGCGTGAGCCGGGGTGCGCCGGGCCGCCAGGCGCCCCAGGGCCGCCGCGCCGGGCGGCCCGGCTTCGCGAGGCCGCCGTGCCCTCTCCGGACCATGCCGCTCCCCACCTCGTCACGTACACTGAACGTGCTTCTCCGAGCGCTTGAGTCCTACGGACCTCCGGGTCTACGGAGCTTGCGCCGGCAGGGTACAGCGGGAAACCGCCGTGTCTCCCAGTGTGGAAAGGAGAAG
>CAZIGT010000272.1:0-4217 GCA_964538465.1 uncultured Thermoleophilia bacterium
GGGCCGGGGGGCTGGGGGGGGGGGGGCCGGGGGGGCGGCTGTGCGGGCGGGCGCCCGCCGGGGGCGCCCCCACAACGCGCTGGAAGAGCAAGTGTACACTCCCCGGCCCCGGCCCGCCGCCGGCTGCCGCCGACCCAAGGTCGCATCCGCCGCGCGCGCGACCATCCATCGACCTGTCGGCATCGTCGGCGCACCATCGCCCCCTGAGCGTCATCGACGCGACAACGCCCGACCGGGCTGCCGTCACGCTCCCACTCAGGGCCGGTTGCTCGTGCGTGGATCTGCTGTTAGACTGACTGGTCAGTTCAATCAGGAGGCAGTGATGGCGACTGATTCCGACGGGCCGCGCGGGAACGTCCCGGCCGCGGACCTTGGGCCGCGCGGGAGCATCTGGGCTGCGGGCCTCGGGCTACGTGGCCCGCGGGGTTGGGTGTACAAGGACGTGGACATCGACATCCCGGCCGGCAGCCTCGCGCTCGTTCTGGGACCCGAGGGCTCCGGCAAGACGAGCCTTCTTCTCTCGATGGCGGGGCGCATGCGGCCCACCGGCGGCACGCTCCACGTGGGCGGCATAGACGCGACACGGCGGCGCTCTGCCGCCCGACGACTCGTGGGCCTGGGCGAGTTCCATCAGGTCAACGAGATGGACGACACGCTCACGGTGCGCGATCAGGTGATGGCCGAGCTCGCCCTGCACGGCCGGCGCTGGCGGCGGGCGAAGGTCGAGCCGCTGCTCGATCCCCTGGGGCATGAGCTCGACCCGCACCAGAGGATCAGCGACCTCTCGGCCCCCGACCGGCTCCTCTTCGGCGTCGCGCTGGCGCTCCTCACCGACCCTCCGATCGTCGCGGTGGACCGCGTGGACGCGGATCTCGACCCCCACGAGCAGGCCCGCGTGCTCGAGCAGCTCCGCCGCCTGACCGAACGAGGCGTCACCGTGCTGGGCGGCGCGCTGGACCCGGCGCTCACAAGCGCCGCGGACGTGGTGGTGACGCTCGCCCCCGAGCGCGCCGCCGACGCACCCGCCTCTCTCGACGTGGCTGTCGCTGAAGGGAGCTGCGATGCGGTCGCTTGAGATGGCCTGGATGGAGCTGAGGAGGCTGTTCTCGGCACGTCTCCTGCGGGCGGGACTCCTGGTGCTCTGCATGGTGCCGCTTCTCTACGGCGTGCTCTATCTCTGGGCGTTCTGGAACCCCTACGCGAGCCTCGACGAAGTGCCGGTGGCAGTCGTCAACCAGGATCGGGCCGTCACTGTCGACGGCACCACGGTCGATGCCGGCCATGAACTGGTGCGCAAGCTTCGTGCCAACAGGGCCCTCGACTGGCGGTTCATGACGGCAGCCCAGGCCCGGCAGGCCCTTCACGACCAGGACTGCTACATGGTCCTGACGATCCCTCGCGACTACAGCAGGAGACTGGCGAACGCCAATAGCGACAACGCACGGCCGGCGACGCTCCGTCTTGAGACGGACGAGGCCAGCAATCTTCTGGCCACGCAGATCGGATCGTCCGCAGTCAGACAACTGCGCACAGTGCTCGAGAACGCCGTCTCGAACCGCTACCTGAACGAGATCTTCCTGAGTATCAACAAGATGCGCTCGGGGCTGGCCAAGGCCGACGCGGGGTCCGGCGCCCTGGCCAGAGGCTTGAGCAGCGGCAGCAGCGGCGCCGACAAGCTGAGCAAGAACTTGCGCAAGGCCAGCTCCGGCTCACGCCAGCTCACCCGCGGTCTCGGCGAGCTGGCCGGCGGAGCCGGCAAGGTCAGCTCCGGCGCCGGCACCTTGGCCGGCGGCGCCTCGACGCTCGCCAAGGGTCTGAGCAGCGCCGCCGGCGGCGCCGCCCGGCGCGCGCCGGGCCGCAGCAAGCGTACGACCCGCCCGCACACGCTCGCCAGCGGTCTGGCGACGCTGGATGCCAGCGGGAGCACGCTCACCAGCGGCGCGGCCACGCTCGCATCTGGAGCGGCGCAGGTGTCCACCGGCGTCAGCACGGCCGCCACGCAGATCGGCATAGCCGCCACCTCGGCAGCCACCATAGCCGGCGGGGCGAGCGCCACGGTGTCGGCGCTCCAGGCGTACGCCAACGCCCATCCGGAAGCGATGAGCGATTCGAGCTTCCGCACGGCGCTCGGCGCCGCCACCCAGGTGGCGAGTGGGACGGCCACGCTGTCGACCGGCCTGCAGTCGTCCGTGAGCTCCGCTCAGACGCTGGCGAGCGGTGCGGAGCAGGTCAGCAGCGGGGCCGCCAGCCTCAGCAGCGGCCTCAGCACCTACGTGGCCGGCGTGAGTTCCGCGAGCAGCGGCGCCGCCAGGCTGGCATCCGGCGCCGACACGTTGAGCAGCGGCGCCGCCACGCTTTCCGGCGGCGTCGGCTCGGCGAGCAGCGGCGCCAGCACGCTGGCATCCGGCGCCGCCACATTGGCCGACGCCACGGCTCAGGTCAGCTCCGGCGCTGGCCGGGCGTCTAACGCCGCCGCGACGCTCACGTCCGGCCTCGAGAAGCTCTCGGTGGGCGGCGACAAGCTCAGCAAGGGCATCTCGACCGCATCCAGGGGCAGCGAGACACTGCACCAGGCATTGGCCGCCGGAGTGCTCCAGGTGCCCAGGCTCACAACGACCGGCCGAGAACGGCGTGCTGCCATGATGAGCGACCCGGTGAAGCTCAGTACCACCCGCGTGGACCCGGTGCCGGACTACGGCACCGGCTTCGCCCCCTACTTCATCCCTCTGGCTCTGTGGGTCGGCGCCCTCATGACGTACTTCCTGGTGCGCCCGATCGCCCCGCGCGCGCTCGCGTCCACTCTCCGCGACCCGTGGGTAGCCCTCTCCGGGCTCTGGGCCGGTGTGGCCGTCACGTTCGTGCAGGCCATCGTCATGCTCGTGATCCTCCAGGTGGCCCTGGGGTTGAGCCCCGTGCTGCCCTGGGCGACGTATCTCTTCTGCCTGCTGACCGCCCTGACGTTCGCCGCCATCCTGCAGTTCCTCAGCGCGGCGCTAGGAACGGCCGGGAAGTTCATCGGGGTCGTGCTGCTCATGCTGCAGCTCACCTCCGCCGCCGGCACCTTCCCTCTGGAGACCGTGCCGCGCTTCTTCCAGGTCATCAACCCCTTCCTTCCCATGACCTACGTGGTGGCGGGGTTGCGGCAGACGATCTCGGGCAGCGACATCGCCGTAGTCGGCTGGAACACCCTGGCACTCGTTGCGTTCGCCCTGGTGGCCTTCTGCGCTACGCTGGCGACCGTGCACAGGCAACGCGTCTGGAGCATGGGACGCCTGCATCCGGTAGGGTCGCTATGATTCGGGCATGACGCGCACACGCGGCGACACGATGGAGCGGCTGCGCCGGGCGGCGATCGAGCTGCTGGGCGAACGCGGCTACGCCGGCACCACCGTGGACGACATCGTCGAGCGCGCCGGCGTGGCCAAGGGCACCGTCTACTACCACTACTCCGGGAAGGCGGCGCTCATGCGCGCGCTGCTGGAAGATGGTCTGCGCACGCTCGCCGACTCGTTCCGCCTCGAGATCAGTGGCGCCCAGACGCCGACCGAGGCGCTGCGCTGCCTGGTGCACGCCGAGCTTGCGTACATCCGCCAGTACGAGGCGTTCAGCAAGCTGGTGATGAGCGAGATGTGGCGCGTCGACCGCGACTGGCGGGACGCGCTCACCGTGCTGCGGGAGGAGTACGCGGGCGTCATCGCCGACGTGCTCGCGCAAGGCGTGGCCGGCGGCGAGTTCCGCCGCGACCTCAACGTGGAGGCCACGGCGTCGGCGCTGTTCGGGATGGTGGCCACCGCCGCGCTCGACTGGCTGGTCTTCCGGCCGGAACGCCCGCGCGAGGAGGTCGAGGCGGATCTGGCCGCGCTCGTGCTTGCCGCGGTGCGGGCACCGGGGGCCGCTGGGTGATCACCGCACCGAACAGCACGGCATGAAGCAGGCGCGGGGAAGCGAGAGGTGAAGCGAGCGTGCCGCTTCGCGGCCGCGGTAGCGATCGCCGTCGCACTCGCCGCCGCGCTGACCATCGCTTCGCCCGCCGTCGCGCTCGCCGTCGTGGCGGCACCGGCCACCGCCACGCTGACACCCGCCGTCTCGCCGGCCCGGGCCGCGCCAAGCCCTCGTGCCCTGGCGGCCGACGAGCCAGGCTCCGTGGCCTTCGAGTACATGGCCGGCCTCTCGAAGGGCATTGGATCGCGCGTCGCCGGCAGCACCGCCGAGCGACG
>CAZIGT010000273.1:0-4187 GCA_964538465.1 uncultured Thermoleophilia bacterium
ACTGTATCGGCAGGTTCATCCGGGTGTTTTAGCAGTCGACCCAGGCGCTCCCCTCCTGTCGACGATGGCTGCGACGACAGTGTCGGTGGAGCGTCCTTGTCATGCCATCTTGTGACGCTGGGGGGAAGCTAGGCGATCGGCCGTCGGGACTCGCTGATCGCCCGCCCGTGCCTGCGTAAGGCCTCTAGCAGGCCGTCGAGGTGCTTGACGGTGGTGAGCGGATTCATGATCGAGACACGCAACGCGCCGATCCCCTCCGGCTTGGCCGGGACGATGTAGAAGTCTCCCGACTCGATGATGCGGCGGCGCAGCTCGAGCTGAAAGTCGCCGACGCGCTCCAGCGGCGCGTCGCGCAGCTCGGCGGGAACGTGCCTGAAGACCACGATGTTGCACTGCGGCTCGTGGAGCGGGACGAAGTCGTCGGCCGCCGTGAGCTTCTCGTACAGGCTGCGCCCCAGGGCATACGTCACGTCGACCATGTCCGCGAAGAGCTGCCGCCCGAACAACGACCACACGCCCCAGAGCCCAAAGGCGGCGGACCGCTTGGTGCACTCGACCGTCCTTACGCCGCTGTCGTAGTCGGCCAGGCCGGGTGCCGCGGGGTCGAACAGGTACGGCGCATCCTGCTTGAAGGCATCGAAGATGCGGCTGCGCTCGCGGTAGAGAACGAAGGCGCACAGGGCGGGGACGAAGAGCATCTTGTGGGCGTCCCACACAACGCTGTCCGCTTGATCGATGCCCGCCAGCAGATGCCGATGCCGGTCGCTCAGGAGCGCCGCGCCGCCGTGGGCGGCGTCGACGTGGAGCCACACGCCGTGCCGCCGGCAGACCTCGGCGACGTCTTCAAGCGGGTCGAAGGCGCCGGTGGGCGTCGCGCAGGCGCAGGCCACCACGGCGACCACCGGGGTGCCCTCGGAGTCGAGGCGGGTGAGCTGGTCGTCCAGCAGACGAGGGTCCATGCGGCCGCGGGCGTCCAGCCCCACGCGTACCGTCTCCCGGCTGCCCAGGCCGAGGATGCCGGCCGCGCGGGCGACGCTGTAGTGTGCGTCGGCGTGAGCGACCAGGACCGGCCGACGCCTCTGGGCGGCGAGCCCGTGGTCCCACACCTCGTCAAGGGCGACGTTGCGCGCTGTGAGCAGAGCGGTCAGGTTGGCGAGGGAACCTCCGTGCGTGACGCTCCCGGCGAACGAGCCAGAAGCCCAGCCGATGGCCTCACCCAGCTCCTGGACCATGGCCAGCTCCACCACCGTCGCCCACGGGCCCATCTCGTAGATGGCCATGCACTGGTTGGTCACAGAGCCGACGGCGTCGAACAGGCCGGCCAGCGGCACGGGAGCCGCCACCTGATGGCCGATGTAGCGCGGGTCGTGGAGGTTGAGCCCGCGCTCGAGCATAGCCTCGACGAGGGCGGCGAATCTGGCGTCGGTGGGCTCTTGCTCGGCGCGGGTCTGGTCGCTCCCGCCGACCTGGCCGCTCGCGTCGCTTCTCAGGAACGCCCGGGCCTCGCCGATCGCCTCGGACGGCTCGGTCCAGGGCAGCACGGCACCCTCAGACCTTTCAGCGCGCGTGAGGTTCGCGGCCAGCAGCTCCGCGAGCCTGTGCCCGGCGTCCTCCAACAGACCGGGATCGTAGACGGCGGCGATGCGTCGTCGGGCCGCGCTGAGCTGACTATCAGTGTCCGTACCAGACAAGCTCGCCTACCTCCAGAAGCGCCTCGTGACTATGAGAAGGGTACCTCATCGACGCTGGCGAGAAGCTCCACGCATATCTCGTCTGACTGCTTGGAGTCGACCCGCTTTCGTAGACACCCGAAGAATGGGTCTTCGTGCCCCAGGAAGGCAGTCTGCATGGGTCGTACACGACCACCCTACCCGCCTGAGTTCCGCCAAGAGGCCATACGTCTGGTGGGTACCGACGGCCATCGCTCGGTTTCCGAGATCGCCCGCGAGATCGGCATCTCATCCCAGACGCTGCGCAACTGGGTCGGCCAGGCGCGCATCGATGCCGGTCAGGCCGAGGGCCTGACCAGCGACGAGCTCCAGGAGCTGCGCCGCCTGCGTCGCGAGAACCGCCTCCTGCGCGAGGAGAAGGAGATCCTGCGCAAGGCGGCGGCTTTCTTCGCTCGGGAGAGCGACCAGTCGAGATGAGCTTCCGTCTGATCGCCGCGGAGAAGGCACACCACCCCGTCTTCCGCCTGGCCCGCGTCCTTGGTGTGTCGCGCCCGGGCTTCTACGCCTGGGCCTCACGCCAGCCCTCGGCGCATGCCCGTTGCGACGCCGAGCTGGCGGAGCTCATCCGCCGCCTCCATGCCGAGACCGACGGCATCTACGGTGCGCCGTGCATCCACGCCGAGCTGGCCGAGATGCACGGCATCCACGTGAGCCGTAAGCGGGTGGCGGCTGCTGCGCGAGGCCGGTCTTGAGGGCGTCTCGCGCCGCCGGCGCAAACGGCGTGCGGCCGCGTTGCCGGCCGAGGCGCAGGCGGCCCCCGATCTGGTACGGCGCGACTTTGCCGCCAGCGCCCCCAACCGCCTCTGGGTGGCCGACCTCACCTACGTCCGTACCTGGACCGGGTTCGTCTACGTCGCCTTCGTCATCGACGTCTACTCGCGCTTCATCGTCGGTTGGCAGATCGCCGACCACCTCAGGACGGACCTCGCCCTCGACGCCCTGGACATGGCCCTCTGGCGGCGCTGTGGCGCCGGCGAGGGTCTCGCCCACCACTCGGACAGTCAGTATGTCCCCACCGGCTTTCTCGCGGGGTCTGACCGGTACAGGGAACGGCTCGCCGATGCCGGCATCGAGACCTCGGTCGATTCCCGTGGCGATTCCTACGACGCTGCCTCGGAGAGCTTCATGGCCTCCATCAAGACCGAACTGATCAACCGCCGAAGGTTCAAGATCGAGGACGAAGCAAGAAGCGCGATCTTCGCCTACATCGAGGCGTTCAACAATCCACGCAGGCGACACTCGGCGCTGGGACGAAGAAGCCCCTACGAGTCCGAGAAGGCACACCTTGAACCGGCTACCGCAGAGTAAGGAAAGCTAGCGAGAAGGTGTCTACAGGAACAGGGCAACTCCAGGTCAAGCTTGGCAGCCGTGCAGCCCGACTATATAATAGTAGTACGTTGTTCGTGTGTTCGCGGTCGTACGTCGGAGGCTAATCATAAGAGGGGCTATAATGCACCGACTGTCACTCTTCCTCGCACTGTCTCTAGGAACGCTCGCATCCGTCGCTGGCGTCGCCGTCTCCAGTGCTGCGGCAGATGGCCTGTCACCCCATGCCTACTCGATAGGTAGGATCGGCCTATCCTCGGCCACCTGGAACCTTGTCAAAGCTACGATGGAGGTCCGCTCGGGCGCCATAAGCGACGCAGACATTCTCTACGTTGAGGCGCCAGTGCCCGGTGGGTTCATTGATCAGACCCTGTGGGCATCAAACTACGCCGGCACAACCTGGGTGGAGCTCGGCTACAGCAGAGGTTGGAGGCCCGAGTATCCGGATTCCTACAACATTTTGACGCCGTACTGGGCGAACCAGCAAACGGACGGCGACTACATAGAGCACAGAGTGACGGCCGTGTCGATCTCCGACGGAGAGAACCGGACGTTCAAGATACGGAAGGTCTCGTCCAACACGTACCAGGTGTGCATAGGAGACACACTGGCCGCGGACGAAAAGGGCGATGCTACGGCGACGGACACGATAGGCGCGTACATCCGCTGGGTGGACTGCGGCATGAAGACGAATGCGTCGAGCGGCAGGCTCGGGACTTCCTCAAATCCAGTCAACGACACATACATCCTGGAGAGCAGCAACTACGGCTCATCGTGGGTCGTGGGCCCCAATCAGGGGTATCGCAGAGTGGATCCCGATTCTGGGGGATACGGATCATACGGCGGCTGGGACTCCGCCACGCAGAGTCTGCACAATCACCGCAACACCAACCAGTGATGCGTCAGCAGTCCTCGTGATGAAAGGTGACAAGCCATGAAGACGGAGAGACATGATCACCGCCGTCGGTGGTTCGTCGGCCTGACGGTGGCGACGTTGATGCTGGTTGGTGGAGGAATAGCCGCAGCAGTCACATTCGAGGAATCGACTACCGGGAGCGATGCAGTTGCCGACAATGCTCCCGCGTGGCTCCAAGAGATCATCTCCTCGGAGATCGGCAACCTGGCCAAGGC
>CAZIGT010000274.1:0-4184 GCA_964538465.1 uncultured Thermoleophilia bacterium
GCCGATCTTGGTCGAGGGCAAGGCGATCCAGATCCATCCGCTCGTGTGCGCGGCGTTCAACGCGGACTTCGACGGCGACCAGATGGCTGTCCATCTTCCGCTGAGCTGGGAGGCTCAGGCAGAGGCGCGCATCCTGATGCTGTCCGCCAACAACATCCTCTCGCCGGCGAACGGTAGGCCGATCGCCGTGCCCAGCCAGGACATGGTCATCGGCATCTACTACCTCACGTACAGCGAGCGAGACGACCTCAGCGGTGTGCAGCCGCAGGATATCGACGAGCCGCTCGAGGCGTTCTTCGACTACGAAGAGGTGTTGCGCGCGTACGAGCAGCGCATCCTCGACCAGCGTCAGGTGCCGCCAACGCGTTCGGCGGGCATCGCCGACTTCACGCGGCGTCTCATCCTGCTCCGCCTGCCGTCAGGCGAGCGGGTGGTCACCACCGTGGGCCGTGCCCTGTTCAACTACAGGGTGGCCAGTGGCCTGCGCGAGGTGCTCGGCGACGACTACGACACGGACTTCGGCTTCCTGAACCGCAACCTGCCCAAGAAGGCGCTCACGAGTCTCATCACGGAGCTGGTCGACCGGTACGGCGCAACCAAGGTGGCCCGCATCCTCGACGTGTTCAAGGAGGTGGGCTTCAAGTACGCCACCCGGGCTGCGGTCACGGTGTCCAAGAACGACGTCGTCATCCCCGAGAAGAAGAAGGCCGAGATCCTGGAGAAGCACGAGGCTCTCGTGGCCGGGGTGGTCGACGAGTACCAACGCGGGTTCCTCACGGAGGAGGAGCGACGGCGCAAGATCGAAGAGATCTGGCGCGAGGCAGACGTGCAGATCACGGCGGCCACGCGCGCCAACTTCAACGCTCTCAACCCCATCTACATGATGGCGACGTCGGGCGCCCGCGGCGACATCAAGCAGATCCGTCAGCTCGCCGGCTGGCGCGGCCAGATGGCCAATCCGAAGGGCGAGATCATGGAGCAGCCGGTGAAGTCGAGCTTCATCGAAGGCCTCTCCGTGCTCGAGTTCTTCACCTCCACGCACGGTGCCCGCAAGGGCCTGGCTGACACCGCGCTGCGCACAGCGGACTCGGGCTATCTCACGCGCCGTCTCGTCGACGTCTCGCAGGATGTGATCGTGCGTGAAGAGGACTGCGGTACAGATGGGTACCTGCCCATGTCGCCGTGGTCGCGCAGCCGCAACGAGAACCAGGAGCTGTTCGATTGCGTGCTGGCCCAGGACGTCTTCCGTCCCCGGCACGGGCAGAGCGGCGCCGCAGACGGCGGGACTCAGCGTGCCGTCATCGCGAGCGGTACGCACATCGGGTCCGCGGAAGTGGGCCTCCTCAAGGAGGTCTACTCGCACATGCCGAACGCCAAGGTCAAGGTGAAGCGCCCGGGCCACGGCCGGAAGGTCGAGAGCATCGCGGTATGGCAGCATGAGCCGAACGAGAACCTGATCGGCCGCTATCTGGGCGCGCCCATCGTGGACGACGAAACCGGCGAGGTGGTCTACGACCGTGGCACGTTCATCGACCGCGAGGTCCGCGCCGGCATCCTCGAGGTGCTGGAGCGTGGCGCACAGACCGAACCGATGGTCCCGGTGCGCAGCGTACTCAAGTGCGGCGCCGAGTTCGGCATCTGCCAGACCTGCTACGGCCTGATGCCGGCCACGAACGGCCTGGCCCAGATCGGCGACGCCGTCGGTCACGTGGCGGCGCAGTCGATCGGCGAGCCCGGCACGCAGCTCACCATGCGTACGTTCCATACCGGCGGCGTGGCCGGAGCCGACATCACGCACGGCCTGCCGCGCGTCGTCGAGCTCTTCGAAGCGCGCAAGCCCAAGGGCGTCGGCCGCATCGCCGAGGTCTCGGGGCGCCTGGAGCTCGATGAGACAGACCCGCACGGGCTGAAGCGCGTGCGCATCTTCCCCGACGACGAGAGCGCGCCGCGCGAGTACGACTCGCGGCACGCGCCGTTCCTCGACGAGGTGCTTGTCGCGGCTCGCGAAGGAGACTGGATCGAGAAGGGCGCCACACTCACGCACGGTTCTCTGTACCCGGCGGAGCTGTTGGAGTTCCGCGGCGCCACCGGCACCGAGCGCTACCTGGTGGAAGAGGTGCAGGAGGTCTACAAGTCGCAGGGCGTGGAGATCAACGACAAGCACATCGAGATCATCGTCCGCCAGATGATGAAGAAGCTGAGAGTCGTCACCCAGGGCGACACCAACCTGCTGCCCGGTCAGCTCGTCGACAAGTATGCGTTCGGTGTCGAAAACGAGCGGGTGGCGGCGCTCGTGCGTATCACAGCCCCCGGCGACACGGAGCTCGCCGTGGACGACGTCGTGGACCCGGAGGTCGTGGAAGAGGCGAACGCGGCCGTGGTGGCCATGGGCGGTGAGCCGGCCGCTACGGAACCGGCCGAGACGGCCGTGGCCGAGCCTCTCATCCTGGGCATCACGAAGGCGTCGCTGGCCACGGAGAGCTTCCTCTCGGCAGCCTCCTTCCAGGAGACCACCAAGGTGCTCACCGACGCCGCCATCGAGGGCAAGGTCGACCGCCTGCAGGGCCTCAAGGAGAACGTGATCATCGGCAAGCTGGTGCCGGCCGGCACCGGGCTGCGACGGTACCGCGGCATCGAGATCTATCCCGCCGGCCGCGCTGAGGCCGAGCAGCAGGCCTACGACACTCTCGAGCGCCTGCACGCCGACCTGGGCTTCTTCGGCACGACGGAGGAGCAGTACGGCGCCGGCGAAGATGAGCTGAGCCTCGACGATCTGCGCAGCATCGGACGCCCCTCGGCCGAAGCCGAGGCTGAGGAAGGCGATCTCGAGGCCAGCGAGGAGCCATGGTCAGAGGAGGACGACCTCGTGGGCGGCGAGCCCGAGGCCGATTCGGGCGATGGTCCCGGCGAAGAGGGTGCTTCCGGCGAGGCCGATGTAACGGCCGCGGCCGAGGAGCAGGAGGACTGACGAGCGAGAACGGAGGCCGCCGCCCGCGCCGTGAGCGGCGCGGACGGCCGCGCCTTCGTGTTGCGGGGCGCATTACTGCCCTGTTAGCCTACACGACCGCTGTCTGAAGAGCAGCCCCCAGAGAGGATCGATGGCAACCATCAACCAGCTTGTGCGGAAGGGTCGCGAGAGAGCCCTCAAGCGCACCAAGACTCCGGCGCTCAAGGGTTCGCCGCAGAAGCGCGGCGTGTGCACGCGCGTGTACACGACCACCCCGAAGAAGCCGAACTCGGCTCTTCGCAAGGTTGCCCGTGTCCGCTTGGTCAACGGCATGGAAGTCACCTCGTACATTCCCGGCGTAGGCCACAACCTGCAGGAGCACTCGGTGGTGCTCGTCAGAGGTGGCCGTGTGAAGGATTTGCCGGGCGTGCGCTATAAGGTCATCCGCGCTGCCCTCGACGCCTCTGGCGTCGCCGACCGGCGCAAGGCGCGCTCCAAGTACGGCGCCAAGTCGCCCAAGGGTGGGAGGTAAGCCATGCCGCGCAGAGGCATCGTCACGCGGCGCGAAGTGCTGCCGGACCCTGTCTACAACAGCAAGCTTGTCACGCAGGTGGTGAACAAGATCCTCCTTGACGGCAAGAAGGGTACCGCTGAGAGCATCGTGCACGGTGCCCTTGAGACCGTCCGGGTGAAGACCGGCCGCGATCCCGTCGAGGTCCTGCAGGAGAGCATCCAGGCTCTCACGCCGCACCTTGAAGTGCGCAGCCGTCGCGTCGGCGGCGCCACATACCAGGTACCGGTCGAAGTGCCGGGCCGTCGTGCCCGCACGCTGGCCATCCGGTGGCTCGTCACATACTCCCGGGAGAGGCGCGAGAAGACCATGGTCGACCGCCTTGCCGCGGAGATCCTCGACTCGTTGCAGGGTCAGGGCGGTGCGTTCAAGAAGAAGGACGACATATTCCGCATGGCGCAGGCCAACAAGGCCTTCGCTCATTACCGCTGGTAAGAGGCGACCCAACGGACCCCCGCCGCGGTAGTGGTGCCGCGCCGGGGGTCCGTTCTTGTGAGACGACGAAGCGTCGCACGCATGGAGGCGGCGCAGCGAGGCAGGGGCAGAGGGAGATGCGCCACAACAGCCTGGAGAACACACGCAACATCGGCATCATGGCGCCCCTCGACGCCGGCAAGCCCACCACGACCGAGCGCCTCCTCTACTACCCCGGCCAGACCCACAAGA
>CAZIGT010000275.1:0-4182 GCA_964538465.1 uncultured Thermoleophilia bacterium
GGAGATCAAGGACGATCCCGAGAAGGTCTACGAGCACACCAACAAGTGGAACACCGTGGCGGTCATATCCGACGGTACGCGGGTGCTGGGCATGGGAGACATAGGCCCCAAGGCCGGCATGCCCGTCATGGAAGGCAAGAGCCTGCTCTACAAGTATCTCGGTGGAGTGGACGGCTTCCCGCTCATGGTAGACACCAAGGACCCGGACAAGTTCATAGAGTTCGTCAAGCTGGTGCAGCCAGGGCTCGGCGGGGTGAACCTCGAGGACATCGCGCAGCCCAAGTGCTTCCGCATCCTCGACACGCTGCGCGCCGAGTGCGAGATCCCCGTCTGGCACGACGACCAGCAGGGCACCGCGTGCGTCACCCTGGCCGGTCTGATCAATGCGCTCAAGGTCGTCGGCAAGAAGATCGACGAGGTGAGTATCGCCTTCATCGGCTGCGGCGCCGCCAACGTGGCCATCAGCCGCCTCATCTTCGCCTACGGCGCGCGGCCGGAGCTGGCGCGCGTCGCGGACAGCAAGGGCATCCTCCACAAGGGGCGCGACGACATCAAGGCGGTCAAGGTCGAGTGGGCCGACAAGTGGAAGTACTGTCAGATCACCAACGAGGAGCAGCGCACGGGGGGCATCGCCGAGGCGCTCAAGGGCGCCGACGTGTGCATCGCGCTCTCCAAGCAGGGTCCCGACACCATCATGCCTGAGTGGATCGGGGGGATGAGCTCAGACGCCGTGGTCTTCCTGTGCTCCAACCCTGTTCCTGAGATGTGGCCGTGGGACGCGCTCGAGGCGGGGGCCGCCGTGGTGGCCACCGGCCGTTCGGACTTCCCCAACCAGGTCAACAACAGCCTGGGTTTCCCGGGCATCTTCCGCGGCACGCTGGACGTGCGCGCCAAGACGATCACCGACGAGATGTGCATCGCCGCCGCCGAAGAGCTGGCCAAGCTGGCGGAGGAGCAGGGCCTGCGGCCGGACTACATCATGCCGACCATGGACGACTGGGAGGTCTTCCCACGCGAGGCCGCCGCTGTGGCCATGAAGGCCGTCGAGCAGGGCGTGGCGCTGCGCACGGACATCACCTTCGAGCAGGAGAAGGCCGAGGCCACCGAGATCATCGCGCGGGCCCGCGGGCTGGTGCAGGATGCCGAGGCGCTCGGCTACATCGAGATGCCCAGGGGCAGCAAGGCGCCGGTGCCCACGCGGCGGGCGGTTCGCGCCGTGGGCCGCGGTGTGAGCACCGCGGCCAAGGCCGGCGCGCAGCAGGCCGCCGCCGAGGCGCGCGTCAAGGCGCGTGAGGCTACGGCGGAAGCGCGGGCCAAGGCGCGCGAGGTGACCGCCGAGGCGCGCACCGAGGCCAGGAAGCTGGTCGCCGAGGCCAAAGCCGAGGCCCGCAAGATCGTCGCCGACGCCAAGGTTGAGGCGCGCAAGACGAGCGCCGGCAGTCGCGCCCAGGCCGCCAAGGCGGCCGAAGAGGCGAAGGCCGCGGCGCTCAAGGCCGCCGAGGAGGCTCGCGCGGCGGCTGCAAAGGCCGCCGAAGAGGTCGGCAAGAAGGGCAAGGAGGCGGCCAAGACCGCCAAGGCCGCCGCCAAGGAAGCCGCCAAGCAGGCCAAGCAGGCCCGCGACAAGGCCAAGGATAAGAAGAAGGACAAGAAGAAGAGCAAGAAGGGCAAGTGACATGAGCGCCGTGCGTGAGATCGACGTCGCCGAGGTCACGGCGGCGATCGCAGAACTCTGCCTGGAAGCCAACTACGACCTGCCGCAGGACGTGTACGCCGCTCTGGAGCTGGCGAAGGAGAGCGAAGAGTCGCCGGTCGGCAAGGCGGTCCTGCAGCAGCTTCTGGACAACGCCGACATCGCCGAAGAGGACCGCGTGCCGATCTGCCAGGACTGCGGCGTCGCCGTTCTGTTCATCGACATCGGCCAGGACGTCCACTTCGTAGGCGGCGACTTCGAGGCGGCCGTCAACGAAGGCGTGCGCCGCGGTTACGGCGACGGTTACTTGCGCAAGTCGATCGTCGAAGAGCCGGCGCACGCCCGTCGCAACACTAAAGACAACACCCCGGCCGTCATCCACACTCGCGTGGTGCCGGGCGACGCTGTGCACATCTTGCTGATGCCCAAGGGCGGCGGCGCCGAGAACATGAGCAGCCTCACCATGCTCAAGCCGGCGCAGGGCGTGCAGGGTCTCATCGACGCCGTCGTCGAGACCGTCAGCAAGGCGGGAGCGAACCCCTGTCCGCCGGTGGTCATCGGCGTGGGCATCGGCGGCACCATCGACATGGTCACGGTGCTCGCCAAGAAGGCGCTGGCGCGGGTCATCGGCTCCCGGCACCCGGACCCCCGTCTGGCAGAACTGGAGGACGAGCTGCTGGCCCGCATCAACGCGCTCGGCATAGGGCCGCAGGGACTGGGCGGTACGACCACCGCGCTGGCCGTATTCATCGAGGAGATGCCGTCACACATCGCCAGCATGCCCGTGGCGGTCAACGTGCAGTGCCATGCGCAGCGTCACAAGATCACGGTGCTCTAGAGGGGAGGGGCCATGGCAGTCAAGAAGATCACCACGCCGCTCTCCGATGCGGACGTGCAGGGCCTGCGCATAGGCGACGAGGTGCTCATCAGCGGCGTCGTCTACCAGGCGCGCGACGCGGCCCACAAGCGCCTCGTCGCGCTGATCGAGAAGGGTGAGCCGCTCCCGTTCGATCTGCAGGGAGCGGTCGTCTACTACATGGGGCCGTCGCCGGCCAAGCCCGGCAAGGTCATCGGCTCGGCCGGCCCCACCACCTCCGGGCGCATGGATGCCTACGCGCCGCTGCTCATGGAGCACGGGCTCAAGGGCATGATCGGCAAGGGACTGCGCACCGAGGCCGTCAAGAAGGCGATGGTCGACAACACGGCCGTGTACTTCGCGGCCACCGGCGGCGCCGGCGCCCTGCTGGCGCAGCGCATCGTGGCCAACGAGGTCATCGCGTGGCCTGAGCTCGGTGCCGAAGCGGTGGCGCGGCTCGAGGTCGTCGACTTCCCGGCGATAGTGGTCGGCGATTGCCGCGGCGGCGACCTCTACGAGGTGGGACGCAAGCAGTACGCGCGCACGGTGTAGTGCACCTGCCGGCGTGGGGTTGGACGGTCCGCCCGCTCGCCGGCATCTCCCTGCCGTGGTGAGTGTCATCCAACGCCGCGCTCGAACGTCGACCACCGCGGTCCATCGTCCACCGCCTCCGCCCATCGTCATCCTTGGCGTGCCCCGATGCTCCCGGTATCCTGACGTCGATGCCCTTGTGGCAATATGCAAGCAGAGTGCTATCATGACGGGAGGTGGATCCTGCGGTGGGAGGAGCGGTCATGCCCACGCTGTACCTGCGCGATGTTCCGGAACGCGTCGTGGCGGAGCTGCGGCGAAGGGCCGCCGAGTCGCGTCGTTCGCTCAGCGCCGAGGCTGTTGTGATCATCGAGGAGGCCATCGAGGCTGCTGCTCGACGCGATCGCGCGCTCATGGCGCTGCGGGAGCTCGCCGACATCCGGGCACAAGACACCTGGAGACCGGGCGATCCCACCGCCTCCGACCTGATCCGCGAGGCGAGACAAGAGCGTTGACCGACGTACCCGAGATCTGCGTGGCAGATGCGTCCGTGGGCCTGGCGCTTGTGCTGAGGGAGCCGCTCTCGCCCAGTGCGAGCCGCCTCTTCGAGTTGGCCGCCACCGGGCGCTGCGTCTGCGTGGCCCCAGACCTCTTTCTCGTCGAGTGCGCGCACGTTCTTCGCAAGCGTGTCGTGGGCGGCATGATGACGGCCGACGACGCGGTGCGCCGGGTCTCTTTGCTGCTCTCCCAGCAGATCGAGCATCGTTCGATAGGGCGTCTCGCCTGCGGCGTCCTCGACGCCGCGCTCGCATGGTGCATCTCGGCGTACGACGCCAGCTACGCGGTCCTGGGGATGGAGCTCGACGCCCCGCTTGTCACGGCCGATCAGCGCCTTGCGCGCGCTCTCCAGGCCGCCGGCCGGCCGGCCGTCCACCTCGGGGAGCGCGCAGCCTGACCGCCGCGCGGCTGTCGTACGGTGCGGTACCGGTCCGCCGAGACCGTCGCCGTGGTTGTCGCTTTCGCCGTCCCAGCGCGGCTGTTAGGCTAGGCATCCGACGGTCGCGGCCGTGCGGAAGACGTGCTCGTCTTCGTCGTAGAGATAGAG
>CAZIGT010000276.1:0-4168 GCA_964538465.1 uncultured Thermoleophilia bacterium
GGGCGGCGGCACCCTGCCTGGGTGCGGTGAGCGGCGAGCGCGTGGCGCACGAGCTCACCGCCCTGCTGGGTCTTCCCGCCGCCGCCCGCGCCGTCCGCCTGCTCGACCGTGCTGGCGGCCTGGAGGCGGTGCTCCCGGAGTTGGGTTCGCTCAAGGGCTGCATCCAGAACCCGTACCACCATCTCGATGTGTTCGAGCACACCCTCGAGGCGCTGGAGCGGCTGCCGGCGCTCGTGAAACAGTTCGGCGGCGAGCGCTTCCTGACTTCGCCGGGGGAGTGCGGCCTCAACGGCGCCGCCCGGCTCGCCCCGCTTGCCTGGGCGACGCTGCTGCACGATATCGGCAAGCCCGTCGTGCGCAAGGTCGACGAAGAGGACCGGATCATCTTCTGGCACCACGACGAGGTCGGGGTGGCCATGGCAGACGCGATCACCCGGCGGCTCGGCATGAGCCGACGCTTCAGCCGCTATCTGGGCGTGCTGATCCTCAATCACCTTCGTCTGGGCTTCCTGGTGCGGGAATCGCCACTCACCAGCCGGGCGCTCGTGCGCTACCGGCGTGCCGTTGAGCCGTACGTCTTCGAGTCCGTGGTGCTGTCGCTGGCCGACCGTCTCGCCACCCGTGGCGAGAAGACCCCGGCCGTCTCGCTGGCCAGGCACTACCGTCTGGCGCGTCAGGTGTGGCTGGAGATACCGAAGGAGACGCTGCCGCTGCCGCTGAGCGGCAGCGAGGTCATGGCTCTGCTGGGGCTACCGGAAGGGCCGGCGGTGGGCGAGGCGCTTCGTGCCCTGCAGGACGAGGTCGATGCGGGAGAAGTGAGGGATGTCCGCCAGGCGCGTGCGTTCCTGCGCGCCTGGGCCGTCGACCGTCTGCACGGCGAGGAAGAGGCGGGCGGGCAGCGCGACGGGTCGCGAGGCGGGCCAGCCGGCGGGCAGCCGCACGGCCAGCGCGATGAGTGGTCGCAGGGGCAGCCGTGTGACTGAACTGCCGGCACAAGGAGCCGGCCCGCGTGCCTGAGCTGCCCGAAGTCGAGATCGTCCGCCGCCGGCTGCATCCGCGGGTGGTCGGCCGCACCGTCACCGGCGTCGAGGTGGCCGACCCGAAGGTGAGCCCACTCGGCGCGCCCGAGCTGGCAGCCGCGCTCGTCGGCCGACCGGTCCTGGGCACCGCCCGCCGTGGCAAGTGGCTGATCCTGGAGCTCGGCCGGGCCGCGGCTCCGCCGACCGCCCCGCCCTGCGCCCGTATCGCGCAGACCGCGGACCCGTCGCCCGCCGCCGACCGGCTCGCGACTGTCTCGCCCGGGCATCCGCCGTCCACTGCCCACCAGCTCCCCCCCGTCTCAGCCGCATATCCGTTCCCTGAAGCGCCCGAGATGCTCGCCATCATCCACCTGCGCATGACGGGGCGGCTGCTGTTCGAGCCGGATCCTGGGGACCCCGGCCACGGTCCGCGCTTCACTCTGCACTTCGACGACGGGTCGAGCCTCTTCTTCTTCGACGTGCGGCGCTTCGGCGGCCTGTGGGCCGTGCCGGCCGCCGAGGCCGCCCGGTTCTTCTGTGACCTGGGCTGCGAGCCGCTCGACGACGGCTTCACCGTCGACGTCCTGCGGGCGGAGGTGGCCGGTCGCCGCGCGCCGCTCAAGGCGTTCCTGCTCGACCAGCGCCGCCTGGCCGGGATTGGCAACATCTACGCCGACGAGGCGCTCTTCCGTGCCGGTCTGCACCCGCTGCGGCCGGCCGGCTCCGTGGGGCCGCGTGAGGCACAGCGCCTCCACGCGGCCATCCGCGAGACCCTGGAGCTGGGCATCGAGCACGAGGGGTCCAGCGTGGAGAGCTTCGTGGACCCCGCCGGCGAGCGCGGCCACTTCCAGGAGATCCTCAACGTCTACCAGCGCACCGGCGAGCCCTGCCGCGTCTGCGGCACGCCGATACGGCGTATCACCGTCGGCGGCCGCGGCACGCACTTCTGCCCGCGCTGCCAGCCGCGGCGGAACATGCGTCTGCGGCCAGTGCCGCCGGCCGCGGTGCAGCATGCGGCTGCGACCGGTGCCGTCCGAAGATGGACTGAATCTTCGCCGGCGCGTCTCTACGTGGTGGCCGTCTGGCTACCGCGCGCGGAGAGCATCGCAGTGGGCGCGCTGGGGATAGTCAGGTTCGAGCGCGGGTGGTACGCGTACGTGGGCAGTGCGCGACGCGGCCGCTCCGCGCGCGTCGCGCGTCACATGCGCGCCGCGAAGCCGCTGCGCTGGCACGCTGACCACCTGTTCGCCCGCCGTCCCGCCACGCGGGCTTGGCTCGTCGATGCCTCCGGTCCCGGCGCCGAATGCGCGCTCGCCGCGGCGCTGGCATCCGCGGCGGGCGCTGCGCCGCTCGCATCCACCTCGGGCGCTGCGCCGCGACCGCCCGGCTTCGGCGCGTCGGATTGCGGCTGCCCCGGCCATCTTGTGCGCTTCGGCTCGCTCGCGCTCCTTCGTGCCTCGGTGGCGGCAGCCGCCCGGACGCTCCAGGCCGAGGTGCGCATCATCTGAATCGCTCGCGGCCGGCGGCGTGAGACGCGGGCCGGTCGCCGGTGCGCCGTCCGGCTGCACCTCGTCTGGCGTGCAGCGGAGTGCGCCGTCCGCTGTTCCCCGGGCTACACCACGGCCAGGACGACCGCCGTGATCATTGTGGCGAAGACCCCCACACCCACCGCCACGAAGCCCCAGTCCCGCAGGCGCAGGAAGGCGACCAGCGTGCCGACGACGCGCGCGAACGGCGTGAGGATGAGCACCAGCAGGCCCAGGGAGAAGAAGCCGATCGGCTTGAGATGCACCAGGTCGCGGGCGGCGGCCACGGGCCCGTGCACCGACGCGGGCAGGTCGCCGCCGCTTGCCGTCCACACCACGAACCCCGCCACCAGCAGGAGGCTGCTGATCGCGAGCCCCACCGCGAGCACCACGCGGACCGCGCGATCGACGGAGTCCGCCTCCCGCGGCACCGGCGCGTCGTCCGCCTGGCGCATCATCGTCCCTCGTTCCGCCTCCCGCTGCCCCTTCCCGTTCACGTCACCGCCTTCCACACCATCTGCACCGCGAACGTCAGCAGCACCAGGATGAAGACGAAACGCAGCGCGCGCGACGATAGGCGGGCGCCGATGCGCGGACCGATCTGCGCGCCGATCAGGATGCCCAATGCGGCCGGAGCGGCCACGTGGGGGTCCATGTAGCCCCTGCCGAAGTAGATCGCCGCGCTGGCCGCCGCAGTCGCGCCTATCGCGAAGTTGCTCGTGGCGATGGCCGCCTTGAGAGGCACACGCATGACCAGCGTGGTGATGGGCACGGTGATCGCGCCGCCTCCCACGCCCAGAAGGCCGGCGAGGTTGCCACCGATGAACGTGAGTCCCGCCCCGAGACGGAAGCGGTGTACGCCGTAGGCGACCGTCCGCCCGGAGCTCTCGTCGAGATAGGCGCTGCGAAGCACGCCGCCGGGCGAGCCGCCGTCCGCGTCGCCGCGGCCGCGGCCCATGCTCCACGCGGCCCACAGCAGCATGAGGCCGAACAGCACCTGGAGCACGCTGGCGTCTATCGACGTCGCCACTATCGCCCCCACCACGGCGCCCACGCACATGACCAGCTCCAGCGACACCCCGAGCCGCGTGTTGGTGAGGCGGCGTCGCACGTAGACGATCTGCGCGGCCGAAGCCGTGCCGATGACACTCACGATGCTGGCGCCGATGGCCGTCTTCATGGGGATGTCCAGGAACAGGGTGATCACCGGGACCAGGATGATCCCGCCGCCGATGCCGAGCATGCCGCCGAAGGCGCCGGCGACGATGGCCGTGATGAAGATGAGGATCAGGGTCGTGGTCATCGCGATGGAGTCTATACGCGGCGTCCATCGCTCTGCGGGGCGGCCGCCGACATCGCTGCAGGCCGGCCGCGCGCACCGTACCCGCACGCCGTCGAGGGGCGACGTCGCGCTGTCCGGAAGCGTGCCCGTGCGGTACTGTAGCTCGCATGCTGGCAGGAGGAGCCACCATGCGGCGGGAGGGACCACCGGCGGAGCGTCACCGACCGCGGAGCCCGAGTGCACGGGTGTGCCGGGCTGCGCGTCTGGCTGCGCTGGCCGGCGCAGTGGTGCTCGCCATGGGGGCGGTCGGAGTGGCGGGGGGCGGGGCGGCCGCCGGGGGG
>CAZIGT010000277.1:0-4156 GCA_964538465.1 uncultured Thermoleophilia bacterium
CCGCCGTTCGGCTTCATGCAGTTCCAGAAGAAGGTGTGGTTCCACACCTGGGCGGCGTTGTTGAAGACCGGCACCTTCGAGGCATCGCCGGCCACGGCCCTGATCACGTCCTCAAGGGGCCTGCCGGCCAGCTCGGTACCTTCGGTGAGCTTGTTGAGGGTGTCGACGTACGTCTTGTGGTGCTTGCCGTAGTGGAAGCTGATGGTCCGCGCCGAGTAGGCGGGCTCAAGAGCGTCCTCGGCGTACGGTAGCGGCGGCAGCTCAAATGCCACTTCGTCCTCCCTTCCGCGGGCTCTGCCGAGCCCGGCTCAAGCGTCCGGTATCCCGACCTCGACGAGCCCGTCGCGCACGCGCACCGGGTACGTAGGCAGGTCGTGGATCTCGAATCCGTCTGGGTGATTGACGGCCCGCCCGGTACGCACGTCGAACTGCACGTAGTGCAGCGGGCAGGTGAGGTACGGGCCGTCCAGCGCCCCCCGTTCGAGGGCGGCGTTCTTGTGGCCGCAGCGGCGACCGACAGCATAGTAGGCGCCCACCAGGTCGTCCGACCCGACCACACGGCAGACGGCGACCTCGACATCGCCGGCGCGGACCTCCTTCACGCCACCCGGCGCGACGTCGCCCTCTCTACAAGCCTCGATCCACATCAGCGTTCGCCTCCATCCGCAGCCGCCGGCCCCTCGGCCGCCTGCATCTCCAGGAAACGCTGCTCGGCGATCTGCGGCAGGCTGTCCGGATCGGTGACGTCCTTGTGCACGAAGAGCCCGCACCAGCAGCGCTTCATGAAATCGTAGTGGGCCCGGTGGAACGGGATACAGGGGCACACGATGCTCACGTCCGCGGCCCGGTCTTCGGTTCTGCCCTGACACGGGCAGTACGGCATGCCGGTCTCGCGCTCGATGGCCACCTCCTGCTCGAGCAGGAAGTCGACGATCTCCTCGTCCGGGGAGAACTTGTAGCCCAGCGGGTCGACCACCCTGGCGAAGAAGTACCTGAACGCCTGCTTGCGTCCCTCCATGTTCATACGATCGATCACCCCTCAGCCGTCCAGCCGGCCTGCGCCAGCAGTTGCGCATACCTCTCCGGGTTGTAGCCCTGGACGATCTCGCCGTTGATGATCACCACCGGGTACTGTTGGATCCCCGTGAGCGCCGTGACCCTGTCGCGAGCCTGCAGACGCACCGAACGCTTCCCCTTGTCCACGTCGATGCACTCGTACGGCACGCCTCGGTCGGCGAAGAATTGCTTGTTCTTCCGGCACCACGGGCAGGTGCTCAGCGTGTACATCATCACCTCGATGGGCGGCACGGCGATCAGCGCCTCTCCCAGCCGGCCATCGACAGCAGGTAGGAGATCTGGTCGACGTCGTACCCCTGCACGACCTGGCCGTTGATGACCACGACCGGGAACTGCAGCGACCCGGCCAGCTTCATGACCTCGGCCTTGGCGCGCTCGCGATCCGGCTCGGCCGCCGTGTCCACGTCGAGGAAGCGGTACTTCACTCCCTGCCCGTTGAGGAACTCTTTGGTCTTCCGGCAGAACGGGCAGGTGCTGAGCGCGTAGAGCATGACGTCGATCTCGGCCATGGTCACTCCTTTGGGATCTCGACCAGCACGTCATCGCCGTCGAGCCTGACGTTGTAGGTGGGCAGGGAGATCTCGGGCGCGTCCAGGAACTCCCCGGTGCGCACGTTGAAGCGCCAGTCATGGCAGGGGCACGTGATGACGTCGCCGTCGAGACGGCCGGCCGTCAGCGGGCACCCCATGTGGGCGCAGCGGTTGGCGATCGCACAGATGCCGTCATCACGCGAAACCAGCAGGACCGCGACGCCCTTGGGATGCACGGCCAGCACGCCAGACCGCAACAGCTTGTCGCTCGTGGCCACGGCGACCCATTCGGCTTGCGTCACGCAGCCTCCCTCACGGTTCGACAACGGGGATCGCGCTGACACTTCCCACGGGCGACGCGACACAAACGCGTCGTGCCTTCCTGACCGGCGGGCGACCGGCGACGAACGGCAGGAACCGGGCCTCTGCGTCGCCCGCCTATTGCGCGTTGACGGTGAGTGTGAACGTTTGCGCGGCGGGCTCGCCGGTCTCCCACGGCCGCTCGTACACGCCGGAGACGGTGTGCTCGCCGGCGGTCGTGGCCTCGATACGCCACGTGCGGACGCCGCCGGCGCCGACCAGCTCGCCACTCGTGTCGTCCGGTTCGTAGCTCGTCTTCACCAGCTTGAGCCCCTTGCCGAGCTTCATGTTCCACGAGTAGCCGGTCGTGGGGTTCTCCGCCAGCGAGATCACGATGGTGTCACCAGCCGCAGCGGTCACGGTGGTGCCGTCGGCGTCTTCTCCCACCTCGATGGTCCGCGGCCCGCCGCAGCCGTCCGCCGCCAGCGCGGCCGCAAGGAGCACCGCGCCCGTGAACGCCGCTGCCAGCGCGCGTCCCGGGATCGACTTCACCCTCATCTTCTCCTCCTTGTCGACACCGGCAGAGCGCCGGGAACGGGCGGTGTTTGTGTTCCCTACCCCACCGGACTATCATCTCCGGCTTGGGAACCACCTTCTGTTCCCGTCCCCCCGCCGCATGCAGGTATGGATACGTCTCGTTCGTCTTTCGACGCGATCATCGTCGGGGCCGGCCCCGCCGGCATCTTCGCCGCACTCGAGCTCGTGCGCAGCGACGCCCTCCGCGTGCTGGTGCTGGAGAAGGGGCCGGACATATCGCGGCGCACCTGTCCGGCCCGTACCTCCGGTGTCTGCAACAACTGCCGGCCGTGCGACATCACCTGCGGCTGGGGCGGCGCCGGCGCCTTCTCGGACGGCAAGCTCACCCTGTCGCCGGCCGTGGGCGGCTGGCTCACCGACTTCATCACCGAGGCCGAGCTCTCCACGCTGATCGCCTACGTCGATTCCATCTGGAGAGACTACGGCGCCCCGGAGAAGGTTCACGGCGGCAACGCGCGCAAGATCGAGCAGATCCGCCGCGAGGCCATGCTCCACGGTCTCACGCTGGTGACGTCGCCGGTGCGCCACATGGGTACGGAGCGGGCCTACGACATCCTCACGCGCATGCGTGAGGATCTGGAGGCCCGCGTCACCGTGCACACCGGCGCCGAGGCCGTGAGCATCCTCACCGACGACGGCGCCGGCGACCGGGCGGCGGGATCGGCGGCTTCTTCCGGTCCCTCGGCACGACGCGTCAGGGGCGTCGCCCTGTCAGACGGCACCGAGGTCCTCGCCGACGCCGTGATCGTGGCGCCCGGCCGGCAGGGCGCCGGCTGGCTGGTCGACGAATGCCGCCGCCTGGGCCTCAAGGTGCACACCAATGCCGTGGACATCGGCGTGCGCGTGGAGGCTCCAGCCGTGGTCATGGAGCCGCTCACGAGCGCGCTCTACGAGAGCAAGCTCGTGTACTACTCGCGCACCTTTGACGATCAGGTACGCACTTTCTGCATGAACCCGTACGGTCAGGTGAGCCTGGAGAACTACGGCGACGTACTCACCGTCAACGGCCACAGCTACGCGGCGAAGCGCACCGAGAACACCAACTTCGCGCTGCTGGTGAGCACCCAGTTCACGGAGCCGTTCGACGATCCCATCGCCTACGGTAAGTCGATCGCCCGTCTGGCCAATCTTCTCGGCGAGGATACCCTCGTGCAGCGGCTCGGCGACCTGCAGGCGGGCAAGCGCTCGACGAAGGAACGGATCGAGCGCGGCACCGTGCATCCCACGCTCGTGGGCGCCACGCCGGGCGACCTCAGCTTCGTGCTGCCGTACCGCTACCTCAAGGACATCCTCGAGATGCTCGAGGCCATGGACTCGCTCGTGCCGGGCATCAAGGGCCGAGACACGCTGCTGTACGGCGCCGAGGTCAAGTTCTACTCGGCGCGGCCGCACCTGGATGCCGGCCTGCAGACCGAGGTCGCCGGCCTGTACGCCGTGGGCGACGGCGCCGGTGTCACCCGCGGCCTGGTGCAAGCCAGCGCCGCCGGCATCATGGCGGCGCGCTCGGTGCTGAGCCGCGACGGCCGGGCGGCGGCCGCAGCGCCGGCCGCCCCGGCAACGGAACGCGCCCCGGCGGGCCGCGCGGCAGCACCGGCCGCCACAGAGGCCGGCGCCATACCCGCCACAGCCGCCACAGAGGCCGGCGCCCCGGC
>CAZIGT010000278.1:0-4153 GCA_964538465.1 uncultured Thermoleophilia bacterium
GCGCCCCGCTCTGGTATACTCCTGCACCCGCGTGGGCGACTAGCTCAGTTGGGAGAGCGCCAGCTCGACAAGCTGGAGCTCGTTGGTTCAATTCCAACGTCGCCCACCATCCCTCCATCCATCGCGTCTGTTCCATCCACACCCCGACCACGTGCACTCCGGATGCCGCAGGACCTGCCGGTCGCTTCAAAGGCGGGGCGGGGCCGTGAGCTGTGTGGCCAGGGCGGGACCGTGATCTGTGTGGCCAGGGCAGGACCGTGATCTGTGTGGCCAGGGCAGGGCCGTCACGTGTGGGGTGAAGGCGTGGCCCTCGGGTTGAACGGGTCGCACCTCACGCGGAGGAGAGGGGCGGACATGAGCGTCAAGGGCATAGCTCCGGGGCTGTACCGCGTGTCGCTCGGCATCGTGAACGTGTTCCTGATCGCCCGCGACGACGGGGGCGTCACGTTCGTCGACGCCGGCATCAAGGGGTCGGAGGGCAAGCTGCTCGGTGCCGTGGAGGCCATCGGCAGACGGCCGCAGAGCGTGGACCAGATCCTCGTCACGCACGCGCACCCCGATCATGTGGGCGGCGTGCCGGGGCTGGTGGCGGCCACCGGCGCCGAGGTCTGTATGCACGCGCTGGAGGCCGAGATCGCAGCCGCCGGATCGCCGCACCGCGACTGGCGCCCGGAGCCCGGCTGGCTGGACGGGGGCAACTCCGGATCGCTCAACCGCATGAGCGAGCAGGTGCCGCCTGTGGAGACCGGCCACACGGTCGCCGACGGCGACGAGGTCCCGCCGCTCGGCATCCGCGTCGTGGCCGCGCCCGGCCACACGCAGGGCCACGTGTGCTATCTGTGGCTCGCGCACGGCGGCGTGCTGTTCGCCGGCGACGCCGCCAGCGACTACAGACGGTTGGGTCCGGCGGCCTTCTACGAGGACGTGGAGGAGGGCCGCCGAAGTCTCACTCGGCTGGCGGCCCTCGACTTCCAGACCGCCTGCTTCGCGCACGGCCGGCCCATTGTGGGCGACGCCGGCGCACGTTTCCGCAAGGCGTTCACCGACCGAGCTTCGGGAGGGCACACCATGGGTGAAGACGCGGCGGCTCGCAAGCGCGATAATGCGGCGGCCCGCAGAGGTTGGGGCGTGGGAGAGCGTCATGGGTGAAGACGGAGACGTGCGGATAGTGCCGCAGGACGAGGACGGGCTGCGCGAGCTGGCGGTGAAGCGCCTGCGCGAGAAGCGCGATTTCCACACGCATCTCATCATCTACTCGCTGGTCAACACACTGCTGATCGTGATCTGGCTGGTGATCGGGCTGGTGAGCGGCTCGTGGTTTCCGTGGGTCATCTTCCCGATCTGCGGGTGGGGGATCGGTCTGGGCGCGCACGCGTGGACCGTGTACGGCCGCAAGGACATCACCGAGGACGAGATCTCCCGCGAGATACAGAAGATGCGGGGCAGATGATCTGCCCCAAGATCGAGCTGCACGTGCATCTCGAGGCCACGCTCGAGCCGGAGACCATGCTGGCGTTGGCCCGGCGCAACGGCGAGTCTCTGCCGGCGGACACGGTCGAAGGGTTGCGCGAGTTCTGCCGCTTCGAGACGTTCCCGCACTTCGTAGACGTCTGGATAGCGACCACCAACATCCTGCGCCGCGCCGAGGACTTCCGCCAGGTCGTGGTCGACTACGCGCGGCGCGTGGCCGCCGTCGGCTGCGTGTACATCGAGGGCATCTTCTCGCCGGCCGAGCGGGTGCGGCGCGGCGTGAGCTGGGACGAGGTCTTCGCGGGCTACTGCGACGGCGCCGCCGAGGCGCGCGAGGCCTGCGGCGTCGAGGTACGGCTCACGCCGGACATCACCCGCGACTTCCCGCTCGACGAGGCCGAGCAGGTCGTGCGCGCCGCGCTCCGCTACCGCGAGTGCGGCATCGTGGGCGTGGGACTGGGCGGGTCGGAGCACACGTACCCGCCCGAGCCGTTCGCGCCGGCCTTCGCGCTGGCCCGCGACGGGGGCCTGGCCAGCGTGCCGCACGCCGGCGAGGCCGCCGGCCCGGAATCGGTCCGCGGCGCGCTGGATGCGCTGGGTGCGGACCGTATCCGTCATGGCGTGCGCGCCGTCGAAGACCCGGGCCTGCTCCGCGAGCTGGCCGCTCGCGGGCTGGTGCTGGACACGACGCCGGTGGGCAACGTGCGAACCGGCGTCGTCCCGAGCATCGCGGAGCACCCGCTCGCGGCGCTCAAGGCGGCCGGCGTGCGCTGCTCTGTCTCCAGCGACGACCCTGTGCTCATGGGCACGAGCCTGGAGGAGAACGTGGCGGCGGCAGCAGCCCTCGGCGTGCCGCCGCGCGACCAGTACTTCGACGCCCTGCACGGCGCGCTCTGTGGCCCAGACGTCAGGGCGCGCCTCCGGGCGCTCGGCGACGCCTACGACTGGAGCGCCTCCTCAGACGAGTGACTCGCTCCGGGTGACGCGCTCCACCACCTGCGACCGGAGCACTCCAGCCGGCCGGTACTCCGCGCCACGATCGCCTATCCGCGCCGCTCACGCGCTGCATCACCCCGTCCCGGCCGTGCTTCGGGGCGACCGCAGTCGTAGTATTACCTTCGAGGGATCGAGCCGCCGCAGCCCCGCGGCCGCACGATGAGGAAGCCCCATGGAGGTGCTGCACATGTCCGCGCAACGGAAGCTCATGGTCCTAGCTGGGCTGGCTCTCCTTGCCATGGCCGTGTCGGTCTCGGCCGTCCGGGTCCAGCCCGCCGCCGCTGCCCCCGGGCAGCCGGCCACGGCAGCTGTGGCGGCCGCGGCAGCCGCCCAGACCGCGGCGACGACCGCCAGCACTCAGTCCGCGGCAGCCGCCCCCAACGAGGAGCTTCTCCAGGGCTCGAGCATCACCGAGCAGAACGGCTGGATGCTCGTCCGACTCGCCGGCACGCCCTACCAGATCGGCTACCAGCGCGGGTATCTGACGGCCACGTACGCTGACTACTGGGTCCGCAGCTACCTCGGCCCCAAGGGGTCGTCGTGGCGCCGCATGTCGCGCGGCATCGCCAAGAAGTACGTGTGGGCCAAGATCCCGGCCGAGTACAAGGCCGAGCTGCGTGGCAACGTGGCCGGCATGCGGGCGAAGGGCTCCAAGGTCGACATCTGGGATCTTGTGGCCGCCAACCAATGGGCCGACCAGTACGTGTGGGAGAAGGCCTACGCCAAGTCGAGCTCGGGTCGCTGCAGCGCGTTCATCGCCACCGGCGACGCCACGGCGGACGGCAAGATCGTGATGGGCCACAACACGTGGTCCAACTACGACGGCGACTTCATGTACTCGATCATCTTCGACGTCCATCCGGCCAAGGGCCACGCCTTCCGCTATCAGGGATCGGGCGGCTCCATCTGGAGTGGTGAGGACTGGTACGTGAACGACGCCGGCCTGATGGTGTGCGAGACGACCATCGACGGCGACGAAGTGGTGAATCCCAAGGGCATCCCTGTCTTCGTGCGGATCCGTCGAGCGGTCCAGTATGGGGACAGCATCGACGACTTCCTGGCGATCATGCTGCGCAAGAACAACGGCGGCTACGCCAACCAGTGGCTGGTGGGAGACGCCAAGACCGGCGAGATCGCCTCGCTCCAGCTCGGCTGCAAGGCGTACGACCTGGAACGCACAACGAACGGCTTCATCGGCTCCTCGAACTTCCCGTACGGCCCCAACTTCCGCAAGGAGGCCACGCACGAGCCGAAGCACAACCTCAAGCACTTCGGCTACGCCCGCTACGTCCGCTGGGGGCAGCTCAAGACCCAGTGGTATGGGAAGGTGACGGCGGAGGTCGGCAAGACGATGCTCGCCGACCACTACGACACGTATACACAGAAGGAGGGCGCCGGCGCCCGGACCCTCTGCGGCCACTGTGAGGACGAGGTGGCCGATCCCACGTGGGTCATGCCGATGGGCGCCTACGACGGCAAGGTGACCACATCCGACATGGCGCTGAACGGCATGCAGATGTGGGCCCGCTGGGGTCACCCCTGCGGCGAGGACTTCGACGCCGAGCAGTTCATGCTGGACAACCCGTCGTGGGTGCGGCAGAACGATGCCTTCGCGATCCTGGGCCTCCTGCGGTTCGACGCCGCCACGCCGAACGCCTGGACCGTGGTGGGGGACTTCTGAGCGGCC
>CAZIGT010000279.1:0-4150 GCA_964538465.1 uncultured Thermoleophilia bacterium
CGCAGAGCGCGGCCCTCCTCGACGTACACATACGCCATGCCCTTGGCGCCGTGCGCCTTGGCGAGCTCGGTGAGGTTGTCGATCTGCGCGCGCGAGAACGCGGCGCCGCCGCGCGCGCAGATGGCCCGCACGCACCCGCCGGCCTCCACGGCGCTGCGGAACACCCGGAAACCCGACCCGGCGAACACGTCGCTCAGCTCGGCGATCTCAAGGCCGAACCGCAGGTCCGGCTTGTCTGAGCCGTAGCGCAGCATCGCCTCGTCGTACGTGAGCACCGGAAGTGGCAGAGCCAGCGGACCTTCGTCCACTGCGTTGAAGATGGCCGCCATGAGCCCTTCCAGGAGCTCCCGTATCTCGGCGGCCGTCATGAACGACACCTCGAGGTCTATCTGCGTGTGCTCGGGCTGCCTGTCCGCCCGCAAGTCTTCGTCGCGGTAGCAGCGCGCCATCTGGTAGTAGCGGTCGGCGCCGGCGAGCATGAGGATCTGCTTGAACATCTGCGGCGACTGCGGCAGCGCGTAGAAGCGGTGCGGCTGCAGGCGCGCCGGCACGAGGAAGTCGCGTGCCCCCTCCGGCGAGGACTTGGTGAGACAAGGCGTCTCGATCTCCAGGAAGCCGTTGTCGTTGAGGAACGTGCGCGCGGCTTGCACCACGCTGTGCCGAAGCTTGAGATTGGCCATCATCGGCGCGCGGCGCAGATCGAGGTAGCGGTACTTGAGGCGGAGGGTCTCGTCGACCGCCGGTCCCTCGCCCGCCTCCACTTCGAAGGGCGGCGTGTGAGCGCCGTTGAGCACGTCGACCTGCTTCACCATGACCTCGATCTGGCCGGTGAGCATGTTCGGGTTCACAGTCTCCGGGCTGCGGGCGAGGACCTCGCCCGCCACGGCCACCACGTACTCGGGACGCAGCTGTTCGGCGATACCGTGAGCATCCGCCTGTACCTGCGGGTTGAAGACTAGCTGGACGATCCCGCTGCGATCACGGAGGTCGACGAAGATGACCCCGCCGTGGTCGCGCCGCCGGGCGACCCAGCCGCACAGCCGGACCTTCTGGCCGACGTTCTCTAGACGCAGCTCGCCGGCGTGATGGCTGCGCAGCTTCATCACAAGCCCCTTTCGATGCGTTCCGAGAGCCAGCCCGCCAGGCTGCCTTCGTCGAGGTCGACCTCTTCCCCGCCCTCCAGGAGGCGCACGCGCACCCGGCCGGGCTGCAGCTCGGCGAGGCCGACCATGACCGCGGCGGCGGCGCGCGACCTGGCGGCGTGCTTGAGCTGTCCTTTGGGGCTGCGGCCGGCGAGGTCGAGGTCCACGGCCAGAAGAAGCTCGCGACGCAGGCGTTCGGCGAGCAGGAAGGCGTCGTCGCGGCGGGCATCGTCGAAGCACACCACGTACGCGTCGAGGCCCGCCTCCCCGTCGTCCTGCTCGCCCCTGGCGAGCGTGATGCGCTCCAGGCCGGCGCCGAAGCCCACGCCCGGCGTGGGCTGCCCGCCGATCTGCTCGACCAGGCCGTCGTAGCGACCACCGCCGCCCACGCCGCTCTGCGCGCCGAGACGGTCGCAGCCGAACTCGAACGTGGTGCGCGTGTAGTAGTCGAGGCCGCGCACCAGCCGGAAGTCGATCCGCGGCGTCATGCCGAGCCGCGCCAGGAGATCCAGCACGCGATCGAAATGCCGCCGGCAGCCGTCACACAGGTGATCGACGATGTGCGGTGCCTCGTCGAGCACGGCGCGGCAGCTCTCCACCTTGCAGTCGAATGCGCGCAGCGGATTGAGCTCGAGCCTCTCGCGGCAGTCGCCGCAGAGCTCGTCCTCCCTGGCGCGCAGATACTCGCGTAGCCGCGCCACGTAGGCCGGCCGGCAAGCCGGATCTCCCATGCTGTTGACCGCGAGGTCCAGGTCCGCGATGCCGAGCTCCTCGAACACCGTGTGCAGCATGACGATGACCTCGGCGTCGGCGGTCGGCTCTGCAGAGCCGACGGCCTCCGCCCCTATCTGGTAGTGCTGGCGATAGCGGCCGCTCTGCGGCTTCTCGTAGCGGAACATCGGCGCGTAGTACCAGAGCTTCACCGGCTGCGGCCACTTGTGCAGGCCATGCTCCACATACGCGCGGCACACCGGCGCGGTGCCCTCGGGACGTAGCGTGAACCGGCGCTCGCCCTTGTCCGCGAACGTGTACATCTCCTTGCGGACGATGTCCGTAGCCTCGCCGACGCCGCGCTCGAAGAGACCCGTCTCCTCGAACTCGGGAGTGATGAGGCGACCGTAGCCGTGGGCCGCGAAGACCTCGGCCGCCGTGGCGACGATGCGCTCGCGGCGACCGGCCTCTTCCGGCAGCAGGTCGTAGGTGCCTTTGGGTGCGCGCGGCCCGCTCACACCCGCCACTCCGGATCGTTGCGCAACGGAGCCAGGAAGGGGTTGATCTTCAGCTCGCGGCCCAGCACCGTGTCCGGGCCGTGGCCGCAGTGGACAGTGGTATCCGGCGGGAAGCGGCGAGCCAGCTCCGCGACCGACTGCAGCAGCTGCTCGTAGTCACCGCCGCCGAGGTCCGTGCGGCCGATGCTGCCGTAGAACAGGAGGTCGCCCACGTAGAGCTCCCCGTCCACGGCGAACGTGTACGAGCCGACAGAGTGCCCGGGCGTGGGGATGGCCTGCGCGGGGATCGGCAGCTCTATCTCTTGCACACCGCCGAGCAGCACCATCTCCCGAGTGACCGCTTCTACCGGGAAGCCGGCCAGCGGCCCGAGCTCCGGCCGCGCCACCTGAGGCGCGTCTGCGGCGCTCACGTACACCGGCACGTCGTAGCGCAGAGCCAGCGGCTCGGCGGCGGCGAAGTGGTCGAAGTGCCCGTGGGTGATGAGGATGGCGTGCGGTTCCAGATGCTGGCGTTCGAGGAACCACTCGACGACCTCCGGGTCGCCGCCGGGGTCGATGATCAGGCAACCGCCGTCGCGCGCCACCAGGAAGCAGTTGGCGCCCAGCGGGCCGAGCGTGAACGAGTACGTTTTGAGATCTGCCGACATGTGCGTGGATCAGCGACTGCCGTCGGTCTGACGGCCACGGCTACGCTATCAGACTCGGCCGTCAGACGACGACCCGGTAGGCGTCGTAGACGCTGTTCAGCATGCGCAGGTTGGCCAGCACCGTGTCGAGCTGACGCACATCGCCGACCTCTATGGTAAAGCGGTCGCGGGCGACGCCGTCCGAGAGCGTCTGCATATTGCCGCTCATGATGCGCGCGCCCGAGTCCGACATGGGGCGCGCCACATCCTCCAGCAGCCGTGGACGGTGCAGCGCCTCCACCTGGATCTCGACCCGGAAGGGCTTGCCGCCCAAGCCCGCCCACGTGACGCTCGTGAACCGCTCCGGGTCCTTGCGCAGGGCGCGAGCGTTCTTGCAGTCCGCCCGGTGGATGGTGACGCCCTTGCCGAGCGATATGTAGCCCACGATCTCGTCGCCGGGGATCGGCTTGCAGCACTTCGCCATGCGCACGACGATGTCGGTCATGCCCTCGACGGCGATGCCGAAGTCGCTCGACGGCCCGCTCGGCTCGGCCGTGAGGTGTTCGATGTCCTGCTCCTCGACCTCGAGCAGCGGCTCTTCCATGGGACCGGCCTCGCGCACCAGCCGGTCCAGGACCGACTTGGCCGGGATATGGCCGCCGCCGACGGCCGCATAGAGGTCGTTCGCGTGCTGGTAGCCCATCTCGCGGACGACCTTCTGCAACGTCTTGCCGGCGAGCAGCTTCTGCGCCGGCATGCCTTCGCGACGCAGCGTGTCCGCCAAGAGCTCGCGCCCGGACGCCTCGGCGTCCTCCCGCTCCTCGCGGCGGAAGAACTGGCGGATCTTCTGCCGGGCGCGCGTGCTGACGACCACGCCCAGCCAGTCGCGCGACGGCCCGCGGCTGCTCTTGGACGTGATGATCTCGACGATGTCGCCGGAATGCAGGCGATGGTGCAGCGGCACGATACGGCCGTTCACCTTGGCGCCCACACAATGGCTGCCCACGTCTGTGTGGATGGCATAGGCCAGGTCGATCGGTGTGGCGCTGCGCGGCAGGCTCTTCACGTCTCCCTTGGGCGTGAACACGAACACCTCGTCCTCGAACAGGTCTATCCGCAGGGTGTCCAGGAAGTCGCGCGGGTCGCCGTGTAC
>CAZIGT010000280.1:0-4149 GCA_964538465.1 uncultured Thermoleophilia bacterium
GAGATGGCGCGGGCGGCCATCGCCGGCGGCGCCGCCCGCGCCAAGCTGCACGCCCTGCGCGCCACCACGCTCGACCTGGCCGCCATCGCCTACGAACATGGGGCGCCGGCATGAGTACCCTGACACGCGGGTACGGAGCACTGGCATGAGCATCGGAACCACCGGACTCCCGCCGAATCGCCGCGGCGACGGCGTGCCCACGTGGCGCGACGGCGGCGTCGCCTTCCTCGCCGAGATGGTCGAAGAGTCCCGCCTGCGCGCCGAGAGGTCGCTCGCCAGGCGGCCGTTGAAGCGGCCGGCGACGCCGGCCGCCGCCGGCCGCCTGCTCGCGGCCCTGCGCTACCCCAGGGCGCCGGGCCTGGCCGTGATCGCCGAGGTCAAGCGCTCGTCCCCGTCCCGTGGCTCCATGGCACCCGGCATGGACGCGGCCACACAGGCCCGTGCCTATGAAGCCGCCGGCGCCGACGCCATCTCGGTGCTCACCGAGCCGCGCTGGTTCGGCGGCTCGCTCGACGACCTGCGCGCCGTGGCCAAGGCCGTCGACATACCGGTGCTGCGCAAGGACTTCGTGGTGCACGTGCAGCAGATCCGTGAAGCGGCCCGCGCCGGCGCCGCCGGCGTGCTGCTGATAGCGGCCGCGCTCGACGACCGCGAGTTGGCACGACTCGCGGACGAGTGCGCGGCCTGCGGCCTCGACGCGTTGCTCGAGGTGCACGACCGCGACGACATGACGCGAGCGGCCGTCTCTCACCCAGCGCTCATCGGCGTGAACAACCGCGACCTCACCACGCTCGAGGTCGATCTGGCCACCACGGAGGTCCTGGCGCCTCTGGTGCCCGCCGGGACGTTGCTGGTGGCCGAGAGCGGCATCGACGGAGAAGCCGCGGCGCGGCGCATGCGCACCGCCGGCGCCGCCGCCGTGCTCGTCGGCGAAGCGCTGGTGCGCACCGCGAGCGACGGCCTGCCGGCCGCGATCGCCGCGCTGCGCGGTGCGGGCGACAACTCCGGCGCCGTGACCGGCATCGGTGCCGCGACTGGCTTGAATCCCGGCACTGATGCCGGCACCGACGCCACAGCGCGGGAGGCCTCGCCGTGACCCTCGTCAAGATCTGCGGGCTCACCCGGCCCGAGGACGTGCGGGCGGCCGTCGAGGCCGGCGCGTGGGCCTGCGGCTTCGTGCTCACGGACAGCCCGCGTCGCGTGAGCACGCTCCAGGCCCGCGAGTTGGCCGCCGAGGCGGGTACCGCGCTCACGGTGGGCGTCTTCACCACCGAGCCCGCGGAAACGATCGCCGACGCCGTCCTGGCCGCCGGCCTGCGCTGCGTGCAGCTTTCAGCCGGAGCCGACGGCTGCACCGTGGCCGAAGTGCACGCAGCGCTCAGACGCTGCTTCGAAGCGGCGAGCCACGACGCAGTGTCCGTTGCTGGCACCTTCGCCGACCGCGCCGAACACGTGGCCCACGTGATAGCCGCCCGCGACACGCCCGACGCCTTCGACGCCGATCTGGTCCTGTTCGACGCCCGCCTGCCCGACGCGTACGGCGGGACTGGGCAGAGGCTCGACTGGTCACACGTGGCAGCAGAAGTGCGCGGCCTGCCCGAAGGGATCGGCATCGTGCTGGCCGGCGGGCTGGCGGCGATGAACGTGGGCGCGGCCATCCGCGCCGTGCGGCCGCGCGCCGTCGACGTCTCGAGCGGCGTGGAGTCGGCGCCGGGCGTCAAGGACCCGGCCGCCATCGAAGCCTTCATCGGCGCCGTGCACGCGGCCGACAGGCCCGGCTCCGCGCCCTGGCGGCCGCCTCACCGATGGTCGGGTGGCGCTTCCACCGGCCCAGGCGCGGGCCTTGCGAGCGTGCCCGCGGAGCCCGGCCCTGCCGGTTCTGTCGACACGCCGGGCGCGCGACCGGGGAGTGCGCCCGCGGAGCCCGATCCATCGTCATCGGGCAGGCGCCCGCCCGCGCCGGCCGACCCGCTCCCCACTCCCGACGACGAAAGCGAGACCTGACGTGACCGTCGAGACACGCTTCGGCCCCTACGGCGGCCGCTACGTGCCCGAGACGCTGATCCCGGCTCTGGACGAACTGACTGCGGCGTACGAGGAGGCTCGCCACGACCCGGCCTTCCAGGCCGACCTGGCGCGCCTCCTGGCCGACTACGCCGGACGACCGACCCCCCTCTACCACGCCCAACGACTCTCCGAACAGGTGGGCGCCACCGTGCTGCTCAAGCGCGAGGACCTCTGCCACACCGGCGCTCACAAGATCAACAACGTGCTGGGTCAGGTGCTGCTGGCCTGTCGCATGGGCAAGCGTCGCGTGATTGCCGAGACGGGGGCCGGACAGCACGGCGTGGCCACCGCCACCGCCTGTGCGCTGCTCGATCGCGAGTGCGTGGTCTACATGGGTGCAGAGGATGTCGTCCGGCAGCACCTCAACGTGGTGCGCATGCGGCTGCTGGGCGCCACGGTGGTCCCTGTGGACAGCGGCGCCCGCACGCTCAAGGACGCCATGAACGAGGCGATGCGCGACTGGGTCGGCAGTGTGGCCGAGACGCACTACGTCATCGGCTCCGTGGCCGGTCCGGCGCCGTACCCGGCCATGGTCCGCGACTTCCAGGCGGTGATAGGGCAGGAAGCTCGCCGGCAGGTGCTGGAGAAGCACGGCCGCCTGCCGGACGAGGTCGTGGCGTGCGTGGGCGGCGGCTCGAACGCGGCCGGCATCTTCGCCGCGTTCCTCGACGACGACGTACGGCTCACGGGCGTGGAGGCGGCCGGCGAAGGCCTGGCCACCGGCCGCCACGGCGCCCCGCTCGCCCTCGGCACGCCGGGCGTGCTGCACGGTTCCCACTCTTACGTGCTGCAGGACGAGTGGGGCCAGATCCGCGAGGCGCACTCGATCTCGGCCGGCCTCGATTACCCGGGCGTGGGACCGGAGCATTCGTTCTGGAAGGACAGCGGCCGCGTGGCCTACGACTCGGCCACCGACGCAGAGGCCGTGGCCGCCTTCCAGGCGCTGGCGCGGCTGGAGGGCATCCTGCCCGCGCTCGAGAGCGCGCACGCGGCGGCGTACGTACTTCGCGCCGCCGCGCCCGTCGCGACCGCCGCCCCCGTCCGCTTCTCCCCCGGCGACCTGGTCGTGGTCTGCCTCTCCGGCCGCGGCGACAAGGACGTGACGGTGGCCGCCGACGCCCTGGGGGTGGAGCAGTGAGCGCCACCGACCGCCCCGGCCGCGAAGACAGGCCCGAAAGCGCCACCGACCGCGCCCTCGGCCGCAAAGTCGTCCCCATGAGCACCAGCGACCGCTCCCAGGACGCCGCAGCAATCGCCACCCCCTACCTCGCCCCGCGCCTGCGGCGCGCGCCGGCGGCGCCGGCCGGCGGCAAGCGCGCCGCCCTCATGCCCTACCTCACGGGCGGCCACCCTTCGCTGACCGCCTGCGCCGAGCTGATCGAAGCGCTCATCGACGCCGGCGCCGACATGGTGGAGCTCGGCGTGCCGTTCAGCGACCCGGTCGCCGACGGTCCGGTAGTGCAGCGCTCGTCGTTCGCGGCGCTGCAGGCCGGCGTGACCACCGACGACGTGCTCGGCCTGGCCGAGCGTTTCAGCGGCCGCGTGCCGTTCGTGCTGCTCGCGTACCTGAACACGGTGCTGGCGTACGGGCCGGAGCGGTTCGCGGAGCGGGCGGCGGCGAGCGGCGTGGAGGGCCTCGTGGTGCCCGACCTGCCGGTCGACGAGGCCGCCGACCTCGCCGCGACTCTGGCCGCCCGCGGCGTCAGCCTGGTGCCGCTGGCGGCGCCGACCACCACGGACCGCCGCCTCGACCTCATCGCCGCCGCGGTCACCTCGTTCGTCTACTGCGTCTCGGTGGCCGGGGTGACCGGAGCCCGCAGCCAGTTCAGCGCGGCGCTGCCGGACCTGCTCGCGCGACTGCGCCAGCCCACGCCCGCGCCGCGCGTCGTGGGCTTCGGCGTCTCCACGCCGGAACAGGCCGCTGCCGTCGCCGGCATGGCCGAGGGCGTCATCGTGGGCAGCGCGCTCATCGACCTCGTGAGCCGCCAGCCGGACACACCCGCCGCGTGCGCAGCCGCCGCAACCTTCATCTCCCAGCTCTCCGGTAGCATGTCCGCACGGTCGGCCGCGCAGCGATCCGCT
>CAZIGT010000281.1:0-4142 GCA_964538465.1 uncultured Thermoleophilia bacterium
CTGGCCCGGCAGGCCGATTTCCATCAGCGCTCCCAAGCCGATGGCGTCGAGCCGTTGGCCGAGTTCGACGATCAGGTCGCGCGCGCCCTCGGGCATTTCGCGGAAGCCGGCCCCGATCAACCCGTTGCCCTCTCGCACCGCGCCGGTGTAGTTGGTCATGCCGCCGCGAATGAACACCTCGAGCGGATCGACCGTCGTGCCGTCGTAGTCGATCATTTCGACGAATCGCAACGGCCGGCCCTGGCGCAGCTCGACCAGTCCGCCGAAACGGCTGATCGTCGGAATGCCGTGCTTCAAGAGCACGCCGTTGATCGTGATCGAACAGACGGTGCAGAACCCCACGCGGCCGGCGGGCAGCGAGAAGAGATGCCCGGCATGGGGGGCGGCGTGGTAGGTGCCCATGTCGAAGATCTGCCGGAAGTAGCAATCGACCCCGTTGCGGACCATGCGCGACGTGTCGACGCCCGCCTCACGCAGGTCGTCGAGACGAGAGCCGGGGATGCCGCCGACCATCTCCATAGTCAGGACGTGCGAGGTCGTGAGGTCCCAGATGGGGGCGGGGAAGAACACGTCGTCGCTGTCGGCGAAGGCTTCCTTGAAGCGCGCCATGTTGCGCGCCTCCTGCAGATAGTCGAGCTCGCCGCGCAGCACGCGCACGATCTCGTCGGCTATCCCGGCCACGTTCTGGGAGCGGCCCCAGTCGGTGTGCTGGGCTATGGAATGCGCCTGGGTGACGAGGATGTCGAGGTCCGTCTCCATGACGTCGCGCACGCCGGGACGCTGGATCTTGACCACCACGGTGCGGCCGTCGTGCAGCTTGGCCCGGTAGACCTGGCCGATCGAGGCGGCTGCCAGAGGCTCGGTGTCGAATTCCGCGAACAGCTCAGACGGCGAGGCGCCGAGCTCCTCGTGGATGGTCGGCGCCATCTCGTCCCACGGCACGGTGGGGACCTGGTCCTGCAGCTTGGCCAGCTCGGCGGCCAGGGCCGGATCGATGAGGTCGCGGCGGGTCGAAAGGATCTGCCCCATCTTGATGAATGCGGGTCCCAGGCGCTCGAGCGCCCGCCGTATGCGGACCTCGTAGGGAGCGTGCCGGTCGGGGTGCTCGCCGACCTTCTCGCGCGCCTCGGCCTCGAGGGCGGCCGCCTCGGCGTCGGTGGGCAGCGGGCCGGGCGCCTCGGATTCCATGCCGGCGGCCCGCATGAGCCGGAAGACGCGCTCGTCCCAGAGCACGCCGACGATCTCGCGGTAGCGGTGCCAGCGGCGTCCGCGCCGCGAGTGGTGGGTGGCGGTGACTGGGGTCATGGGCGGTCCTCGAGGTCGCGGTGGTCACGAGGGGTTTCGAGAACGACGGCGCCGTACCTTCGCGGTTCCGGGGTGCCGCGAAGCGCAGGCATCGCACCGGGCGGACGACTCGGTGCCGCCCGGGAGTCCCGAACCGGAGCGCGTCGCGCGGGAACGTGCTAGCAGGCGGCCTCGGTCTCGCTCACGAGCTGGATGTCCAGCCCGCCGCAGTTTGGACAGACGAGCGGCTCCTCCTCGATGTCGAGGTCGAGCTCGTCGAACTCCTCGCCGCAGTCCTCACACTGGAAGTGCTTCTCGACCATGTCGATCACCTCCCCGGATCGACGATCCGAAGAGGTCATTCCCCGGCGGGGGACGTGCGAACCGTGCGGGAGCGGGCTGAACGGGGGTGAGGGACGAGCCGGTACGCACGCGCGGCTCTGGACCGAGTGCGGGGTCGGACGCCGTGGTGCTCGGAGCGGGTCAGGAGGCGCGGGAGGAGAGCCAGGCCAGCAGGCTCTCCTCCAGTGCCTCCTTGCCGCCGCTCACGCACTCGCGGAAGCGCACCGGCCGCTCGCGCACCGCGCGCAGCTGCGGCGGCACGCTGATGTCGGGTGCCAGCCCGGTGAGCCGATCGAGCAGGCCCAGATCGTCGCCGCGACCGGTCGCCGGGTCGACGGTGGGCAGCGGCTGGTCGGCCGGTACGCCGGTGAGCGCGCGCAGCACGTCGGCGGCGAACTTGCTCCAGTGGGCGGTGCTCACGACGAGCATGGGCGCACTGCCGGCAAGATCGCCGGCGACCTTCCAGGCCACCGCGGTATGGGGGTCGAACAGGTACCCGTGGGTCGTGTACACCTCGTCGATGGTCCGCAGGCAGGTGTCGTTGTCGACCCAGGCGCCCGTGAGCAGCTCGCGCAGGCGCGACCGCGTTCCCGGATCCACCGAGAAGCGGCGCCAGCCCTTCAGCTCCGCCATCCACCGCCTCACGGCGATGGGGTCTGGGGGCTCGCCCGCCGGTGTTGAGAGGTCGTAGAGCAGCCGCTCAAGGTTGGACGAGATGAGGATGTCCATGGACGGCGACGGCGTCTTGACGAGGGATCGAGACGAGATGTCGTAGTCGCCGGTGGCGATGAAGTCGGCGAGCACCTTGTTGGCGTTGCTGGCGCAGAGCAGGCGGCCGATGGGCACGCCGCAGCGCTTGGCGTAGTAGCTGGCCAGGATGTTGCCGAAGTTGCCGGTGGGCACGCACACGTCGAGCATGTCGCCGGCTGCGAGGTGGCCGCTGGCGACCATGTCCGCGTAGGCGCTCACGTAGTAGACGACCTGCGGCAGCAGCCGTCCCCAGTTGATGGAGTTCGCCGAACTGAGCGCCAGGCCGTGCTGCTCGGCCAGCAGGGCCGCGAACTCACGGTCGTCGAACGTCGCCTTGACGGCGTTCTGGCAGGCGTCGAAGTCTCCGTCCAGGCGGAAGACGCTCAGGTTGTCGCCCGGCTGGGTGATCATCTGGCGCTCCTGCACGGCGCTCACGCCGGCATCCGGGTAGTACACGACGATGTTGGTGTGCGGCCGGTCGGCGTAGCCGTTCAAGGCCGCAACGCCGGTGTCGCCGGAGGTGGCCACCAGGATGAGGTAGTCCAGCTTCGTGCGACCGGAGGCGTGAGCCATCTCAAGCGCCTCACTGAAGAACAGCGGCATGCACTGCAGCGCCATGTCCTTGAAGGCCAGCGTGGGGCCGTGCCAGAGCTCGAGCACGAAACGGTCGCCCACCTGACGGACGGGGGCGATCGTCGGGTCGTCGAAGTTGGGTCCGTAGGCGGCGGCGGCGATGGCGGAGATGCGGGCGGCACTCATGTCGAGGCCGAAGGCCTCGTAGATCCGCGCCGCCCGTTCGTGGTAGGGCAGCGCCGCCAGCCCCGTGATGTCCGTCAGGGAGAGCGCCGGCAGCTTCTGGGGCACGAACAGGCCGCCGTCCGGCGCGATGCCCTCGAGGATGACCTCGCTGAACGTGCGCGGGCGGTCTACGGCGCCTCTGGTGTCGGTGTAGGTGATCATCGAATCGTCATTCTATCGGCTGCGCGCCGCCGGGCGCCGCCCAGCATCACGCGGCCGGGGGAGTCCCGCTCCACACCGCCGGGCCGCCGCGGCGGGGAGATCCCGCTCCGCGCTGCCGGGCCGCTGCGGCCGCCGTGTCACCTTGCGGCCCCGCCGGCCGCGCTCTGCTCGACGCGGCCTTCTCGGCGCTCGCCGCCGCTGAGAGGTGCTCGACGCGGCCTTCTCGGCGCTCGCCGCCGCTTAGAGGTTCTTGATCGGCCGCGTGAGGAAGCGCAACAGCACGACGGCCGAAGCCTGCAACTGCTTCTGCATGCGCCCTGGGTAGTGTCCCTCGATCCAGCCCACGGTGTCCTTGTACGTGTGCCAGATGCGGCCGTGGCGAGCGGTGTTGAGGTCGCCGCCGCGGTCGCCGACCAGCCAGTTGGTGGTCTCGAAGTAGGCGAAGGGAACGCCGGCTCGCTTGAAGACGAAGTGGTCGCTCCAGTCGCCGGTGGTCCCGTAGGGATGGTCTGCGCCCAGGCCGGGATTGGTGCGCAGGGCGAGGCCGAGGCTGCGCGCAAGGCGTCGCAGGGCGCGGCGTGGCCAGGCCTTGCCGCCGGTGCCGCTGTAGACGCACCACTGATCGCCGCCGGCCACGCTGTCGAAGTTGATCATGAGGGAGACGCGGCTTCTCTGCCGTGCGCTCAGCCGCTGCCAGTAGCAGCGCGAGCCGTTGAGGTCGACCTCCTCGCAGCCGAAGGCGACGAAGACGATGGTGTACGGGGTGGCCGCCCCGCGCCGCGCGGCGGCCCGCGCGAGCAGCCGGC
>CAZIGT010000282.1:0-503 GCA_964538465.1 uncultured Thermoleophilia bacterium
AGGCAGCCGTCCAGGATGCGCCGCCGGCGCACGTCCTTGAACGTGTAGTCCAGCAGCACCATGCGCGTGCCGTTGAGCGCGTGGAAGATGCCCGCCGCCAGGATGAGGATGTCGACCGTGATGAAGAAGACGCTCTGCAGCCGGTCGCCGATGTTGTCGTACGAGAGCTCGCCGATGGCGAAGATGTGCGTGGCGATCAGATGGATGAACAGCCCCACCAGGAGCACCACGGCCGAGACGCGCTGCAGCAGCCAGAGCCACATGCCGCCCCTCTGGCGATCGACGCGCTCTATGTCTGTGCGGACCATCCTCACCGATGACGCTTTCTGCCGTCTCGTCCCTGCCGCTCGGCCGTGACCACGCTCATCAGAAGATGTACGGGGCCGCGACCACCGCGAACCAGGCCATGAGGCCGGCCACGACCACCATGACCGACCAGAACACGATCTTGTGCTGCTTGATGCCGACGCCCAGATCCATGAGCCGCATGCGCCCGCCGAGGC
>CAZIGT010000282.1:513-2481 GCA_964538465.1 uncultured Thermoleophilia bacterium
CCGGTGGTAGAGCACGGCGCAGACCAGCATGAAGTCGTGGAAGACCATGATGGGCTGGTCGAACGTCTCGAGGAAACGGTCCAGCATGCCGGCGCTGCTGACCTGGGCCTGCGAGACGATGGCGATGTGGACGAACAGATAGGCCACCAGGATCAGCCCGCGGATGCGGAAGAGGATCCAGGCCCACATGCCGATGCCCTTCCAAAGGCCGGCGCCGATGTTGGTCTCGGCCGGGGCGCCCATCTCGGCGCCCGGCTGCGCCGGCGGGCCTGCGGCCGCACCTGCGGGCGCACCTGCCGGCGCACCTGCGGGCGCCGAGCCCGCGGCGCCGGAGACGCCGACTGCTCCCGCGGCCGAGGCGCCTGACGCGCCGCCCGCGCCGCCACCGCCAGCGGACGGAGCAGCGCCGGTCGCCGGCGCAGCCGCAGACGCGGGGAGCGGCTCTTTGGCTTGCGACTGCTCGGACTCCGACGGCACTCAGTACCCCTCTGGACCTTCTGTGAGCCGGCGCGGAGGCCGGCCCCAGACCGATGCGACCGCCGGCTTGGGGCCGGCAGAAGCGTCGGCCGGTCTCAATCGTAGACTGCCAGCCGAAGCCTGCGCAAGGGTCGCCCGGGCCAAGCGGGGCCAGTTTCCGGCCGCCTCTTGGCCATCCTGGAGTTGTCTGCAGAGCCGCCCTCGGCGGCGTTGTCAGTCCGCGGCGAAGGGCGAGACGAGGCGGCCGCGGTGGTCGAACGCGAGCGGAGCGGCCGGGCCGGCGATCCGCAGGACGTCCTCGCCGGCCGCCTCGACCTCCGCGCGCAGCGCCTCCGAGACCCAGATCGTCTCCAGGTCCGCCGTGTCGCGGATCCAGACCAGGCGGGCTTCGGCGGCGTGCTGCACACCGCAGGTGTCGAGGCACGCCGCCACCGCTTCCCGGTCTGTGTCGAAGGCGATCGGCAGGCGGGCGTCCTCCGGCGACACCGCTGTGATGCAGTTGACCCAGGTGGCCCGGCGGTCGACCTTGTCCAGCAGCCGCCGGGTGACGAAGTCCGCCATGCCGATGCCTATGGCGTTGCCGTGCGAGGCCGGCGTGAGCTCGCGCACGAAGATGCGCAGGATGCGCGGCCGCGGCAGCGGCTCCTCGTAGATCGACGCGCGCCGGCCAACGACGTTGCAGTCCATGCCGGCGCCGCTGATCTCCTTGCCCATGCGGTCGACGATCAGGACGTCGAAGGAGTCGAACGGCAGGCGCGGCAGGAGCCGTTCCGCCTGCCGCTGCAGCTCGGCCTCGCGCGGCACCATGCCGGCGTAGCCGTTGCTGGTGTCCAGCAGCTCGACCGCGACGGTGCGGTCGCGCTGGTCCTCGACGATGCCCAGCGCGAACAGCACGGGAAGACGCTCCAGGACCAGCCCCGCCCACTCCTGGAGCACGGGAATGAAGCCGTGCCGGAGGGCGAGCCGATGCGCCGTCTCGGCGCCCTTGTGCTTGCCCATGCCGATCACCATCATCTTGGTGATGCCACTGCCTATCTCGCCCAGGAAATCGGTGTGCGGCTTGATGCGGTTGACGACCACGACGCCTTCGGCCGCCACGAGATCGCGGCCAACGTACACGGGCGTGCCATGGCTGGTGGTGGCCACTTCGACCACGTCCATCGATGAGATGAGGGGAACACCCACGCTCGCCTCGGTGACACCGAGCTCGGCGAGCTGGACCAGCTGTCCCGAGGCAGTGGCTCCGCCGTGGCTGCCCATGCAGGGTGCTACGAACGGCCGGCAGCCAAGCCGCTTCAGCTCCTCCGCCGCGGCGCGCAGCACCACGGCCAGGTCGCGCACCCCCCGGCTGCCCGCCGTGAGCGCCACCCGCGGCCCGCCCTCGCCCGGCGGCAGCGCCTGATCCAGCAGCTCGCTGCGCGGGCGAGTCACATCCCGCGGGCGGGCTTCGCTGCGCCCCCCGCCCGCAACCTCTCCGGCCGGCCAGCCTTC
>CAZIGT010000282.1:2491-4142 GCA_964538465.1 uncultured Thermoleophilia bacterium
GCCACAGCCATCTGCGGTGTGCTCGTCACCGCCGATGTGCGCTGTGTCGCCCGCGTCGCCCTCACCCGGTTGCGCGAGAGCCGAGACGCGCCCCTCGACCTGCGGGTCGCTCAGCAGCTCACGCACCCGGCCGGCCACATCCAGCGGCTCCGGCTCGGGCCATACCTGCCGCACTGGAAAGACCTTCAGCTCCGGTTCCATGGCGCAAATGCTATGCCGCCCGCATGGCGGGCGCCATCAACGACCCCCAGAGCACGGACTCCCTTGCGCCCGGATGCACCTCGACACGGAACGTGCGCGCAGCAGGCGCATGACACGCGCTTCGTGTCTGCAGGAAGAACCTCTTCGCCGTCCGACGGGAGTGGTACCCTTCTTCACAGACGAACGCAGCTGCCCATTCACCGTGGGCAGACTGGACACTCGTTCGCCGGCACCGCATCCAGAAGAGTGAGGTAGACCATTTCCATGGGCGGCATGTACCTGGCCTACTTGGATGAGTCGGGCGACGCTGGCACAACCGGGTCGAACAGCCCCACTGACTTCTTCGCGGTGGCATGTGTCGTGATTGAGGCCACACGATGGCTCGACCCACTTGACTCCCTGACGCATTGGCGCAGGTATCTGCGTGACGCACACGGGCTCTCGACTCGTGCCGAAATCAAGGCATCAGCTGGGTTTCTTCGGGGCGGGGGCGCCTTCAAGGGCCTGCAGCTGGACCGGAACGGCCGGATGCAGTTGTACTCAGACAGCCTGCAACACGTCGTTGCGAACATCCCCGCGAAGGTCTTAGCCATCGCCATCGAGAAGGCACCTGCCGCGCAGCGGGGCTGGGTCGATCCGCGCGTTCCTGCATGGACCTTCGCCTTTCAGCGCTTGGAGCGGTACGCCAAGGCCCAGAGTGGTCATGTGATGGTGTTCCCAGACGACGGCCACGACTTCCTTCTCAAGAGGCTGCTGCGGAAGGGTCGCCGCTACCACCAAATCAGCGGTCATTTTGGGAACGTGCTGCGACTACCCATGAGCCACATTGTCGAGGACCCGAACAGCCGGCAATCGCACGAGTCCTACTTCATCCAGCTCGCTGACTGGATGGCGTTTGCAGCGCATCGTTCTACCTACGTGGATCCGAAGGGGCCATATTCATCGGGACTCTGGGACCAAGTGACGCCGCTGCACCTCGCAGAAGTCAATCGGTTGGCAGGAGGGCCGCCGGCCATCGTGAGATACCCATGAATGGTCCCAGAAAGAGGAACAGTCCTACCCCCGGCACGAGCCGGGCTCAGACTGTATGAAAAATGTACCACCAAATCTCGGAAAAGCAACAAGGGGATGCTGGCAGCGGGATCGGTCCGACACGATCCGTCTGCTCATTGGTGGCCCAATGCTCGACATAACCCCCGACGACATCAGTCAGCTGAACGACACTGATCTGCGGGAGTTGGTCGGGCGCCTCTGCGAGGCCGAACTCGCAAATCACGGGTTGTCGCCCGCTGCCGTGACATGGGGGGCAGCCAGACGGCGGCGGATGGCGGTCTGGACGCGCGGGTGGCTTTGCCTCCGGGCGTGATCATCGAAACACATGTCCCGAGACCTGAGCCGCCCCGGGTTCAGTGGAGGCTCTCTTGTTTGAGTCCTTCCTCTGCTTCTGAGG
>CAZIGT010000283.1:0-4108 GCA_964538465.1 uncultured Thermoleophilia bacterium
CTCCCTTCAATGTCTTTGGACGGACTTGAAGAGGATGACCCCGGTGGTCGTCTTGTCTCAACCGACCGGCCGCGCCGTGGTCGCCGGCTCCTCGCCTACGGCTCCTCGCCGGTGACCACGGCGGCCCTGTTCAATCGCTTCGTACACCACGTGCTGGGACGCTAACCAGCGCGCCGTAGATGTCGTGATCCTCTCCGAAATTGACCGGTGACTGCTCCCACACCACGAAGTTGTTCGAGACACGCGGATGGCCTTGCCACAGGTTCGCTCCGGAGGTGTCCGCGCAGACATCGATCAGCGTTGAGCTCACCACGCCCCCAGCGGCGCTGAGGCGGGCCGCCTTGATGTCGTAGTCAGACTTGTCGGGTTTGCCATCCATCCAGACACAGAGGTCGCCCTCCATGTCCGGGTACTGCTGATCGCGGGCAGTGGCCTGCGGGTCGAACCATGTCGGTACCGCAGTGGTGGCGGCGAAGGCCGCGAACGGGAATGCCGGGAGCGCGCACAACGCTGCGAGCGCGCACAGGGCAGTAGCCGCCATCGTCACCAAGCCACGACAGCGCCACGCCGTCGAGCCCTTCTGATCGGGCGTTCCGTTCACGCCGATCACCTCCCCCAGGAAGACCCCCAAACGGTCATCTGCCGGACGGTCGCCGGACCCTGCCGGCGTGCGCCCACTGACCCTCTTGCCCGGCATGGTACTGCGGTCGTGTCGCGCAGAGAGGGGCCATGCCGTTGAGGGACGTCGCGAAGACGTTGAGGGGAATCGGCTTCGCGGAAGCTGACGCGGTCGGAGTCGGTACCCGACCCCGGAGGTCCACACTCGGCCCGGTCGGCGACCAGACAGACGCGAGGTCAGCGCCGTTCGCGGTGGTGCGAGTAGCTCGCCATGGCGGCAAGGGCGCGCACGGCTGCCGTGGGGGTGGGCAGGAGAACCGGCTTGTGCGCGCCCGGGGCGGCAAAGACAGAGCGCCTGACGGGAACGAGCGGCACCGTGACGATCGGCTTGCCGCTCGCGTTCATGACTTCAGCGATGTGCCGGAGGAGGGCGAGCTCCTCATCGTTGAGCTCGCCGGCCGCGGGGTCGGCGCGAGGGGAGCCGATCCGTTCTGCGCGGGCAGCCACTTCCTCGATCCCGGCAGGGCCGGCGCTCCCGATGCGCACGTCGGCCCTGCTCCCGGCGATCTGTCCGGCACGCCCGGTGGCGGGGCTGCCCACGAGCGCCAGAGCGATCACTGCGTCCACGGCATCGCATCCCGCGACCAGCTCGATGATGCGCTCCGGCACGCCGTCGCGCACGCTCGCCACCAAGTCGATCGGGTTGCCGTGGCTCCAGTATGACGGCAGTAGCCGATCGATCTCCGCCACCGCCTGGGTGGGCAACTCCGCCAACTTCATGCCACCGGCCACAAGCGCGTCGGCGGTCAGCACGCCCCAGCCGCCGCCGAGCGTGACGACCGCGACCCGCCGGCCGCGTAGCAGCGGCAGATAGGCGAGGCAGGTGGCGATGTCCAGGCTCTCGTCCGGGTCGGCGGCCAGGATGAGCCCTGCCTGTCTGGCCGCCGCCCTGAACACCTCCGCCGACCCCGCCATGGCCCCCGTGTGCGACGAAGCGGCCCTGCGGCCGGCGGCCGTCATGCCGCCGTGCATCACCACGACCGGCTTTTTCACCGTGGTGCGGCGGGCGACCTCGTAGAACCGTCGCCCGTCGTCGAGCCCCTCCACGTAGATCACGACCACGCGCGTGTGCTCGTCGTCCGTTAGACATGCCAGTACATCACCGGTATCCGTGAGCGCCTGGTTCCCAGTACTGATGAACTTCTCTATCCCCACGCCGCGCCGCTCGGCCGCCATCAGCAGCTGCGTGCCGATGTTGCCCGACTGCGAGACAACGCTGATCGGTCCCGCCTCCGGCCGCAACGCGATGAATCCCACCGCGTTGAGCCGCGAGCTGTTCGCCAGAATCCCCATGCAGTTGGGACCGATGAGAGTCATGTCTCTGCCGCTCGCCGCTTGAGCGAGCTCGTGCTCGAGCGCGACCCCGTCGCGCCCGGCCTCGCTGAAGCCGGCGGCGATGACCATCACGGCCGGTATGCCGCGGCGACCGCAGGCCTCCACGACCGCGGTCGCCTGCCCCGCGCCCAGCGCCACGACCGCCAGGTCGACAGCGCCGGCCGGCAGCTCGTCCACGCTGGCCACAGAGGGCAGCCCGAAGACCGTGCCGCCGCGCGGCGTGACCGGATAGATGGCACCCCGGTAACCGCCGTCGATGAGGTTGCTCAGCAGCGACCCACCCCACTTGGCGGCATCCTGCGAGGCGCCGACCACCGCCACACCGCGCGGCGCGAAGACGGCGTCGAGGCGCCGCTGCCGCGGCTCGGCGGCTCCCTGGCGCGCGTGTTCATGTTGCCCCGCTTCTCCCGCGCCATCTTCCGCCTCATTCGCGGTATTCTTCGCTCCCCCCGAGCCGCTGCGCGGCCGCCCTCGGCTGAGGACGACGAGCGCGTCCGCGGCCACCAGCGACGTGCCGGAGACGAGCAGCGGGTTCACGTCGATCTCGGCGATCTCCGGATGGTCGGCCGCCATCCGCGCCACCGCGCGGATGATGCGCGTGAGATCGGCGCGGTCTACACGCGGAAGGCCGCGGACCGCGCCGAGTAACCTCTGCGCACCCAGCTCGGCGATCAGCTCCCGCGCGTCGGCGTCATCGAGCGGCGCCAGCGCGAACGCCACGTCGTGGAGCGCCTCAGTGAAGATGCCGCCCAACCCGAACGCCACCACCGGGCCGAACTGCTCGTCGCGCCGCATGCCCACCAGGAACTCGCGCTCATGCGGCACCATCTCCTCGACGAGCACGCCCGCAGCCCGGCCGGCGCTGAGGTCGACGAGGCGATGGAACGCGGAGCGCACCGTCGCCTCGTCGCGAACGTCGACGGCCACCAGGCCGCGGTCACTCTTGTGCTGGATGTCTTCGCCAAGGGCCTTGAGGACGGCCGGCCGGCCGAGCGCGCGGAACGCGCGCGCGGCCTCCTCGGCCGTCCTCACCACGGTCCCCAGCGGCGTTGGAATGTCGTACTGGGCCAGGAACGCCTTGGCCTCGCGCTCGTCGAGCGCGCTCACTCCGGCCGCCAGGGCCCGCTCGATGATCTCGCGGCCCCGCCCCATCGACGGCTGCTGTCCCAAGCACGGCTCCTTCCCCGCCGGCCGCGACCCGCGGGTCGTGCGACCCGACCGGATCGGAATGGTCTGGACTATAGACCTTGGCCCTGGCCGGTCAAGAGATACACTTGCGCACATGGACCGTACCGCCAGCCTCGCCATGCCTGACTCTGGCACGACCGTCACCGGCTCCCGTTCGTCCGCGCCGAGCATCGCACTCATCCCGGAGACGGCTAGCGACAAGGCCGCGGTCTACATCCGCTCCCTGATCTACTCCGGTCAACTGCGCCCGGGAGACCGGCTGCCGCCGGAACGCGAGCTCGCCGCTCGGCTCGGCATCTCCCGCGTCACGCTGCGGCTGGGCCTCAAGACCCTAGAGGGCGCGGGCTACCTGGTGACCAGCCGCGGCGCCCACGGCGGCTCGCGCGTGAATGCCGACGACGAACTGCTGCGCATCTGGAACGACTGGATCCGCCACAACCGCGACGAGCTGGAAGACATCTTCGAGTTCCGCACCAACGTCGAGACGCGTATAGCCTGGCTGGCCGCGGAGCGGCGCACCGAGAAGGAGCTGCGCCGTATCGAAGACGCCGACGCCCTGTTCCGCGAGACGCCCAACTCCCTGTTCCACTGGGACGTGGAGTTCCATGATGCACTGGCCCGCGCCGCCCACAGCCGCCGCCTCGAGGAGGCGATGATCGCCGTGCGCGGCGAGCTGTTCCTGCCGGTGGACTTCGCGCTGCACGAGCACCGCGCCGAAGACGTGCACTCGTTCCACAAGCTGCTGATCACGGCGGTGCGGGAGCAAGACCGGGCGCGCGCCGCCGAGACCATGCGCGCCCACGTAGCCCACACGCGCTCGCTGATCTACCAGGCCGCCGAGCCCTCGCGCGGCGGCTGAGCGGCCCGCCGCGACCGATGACGCCCACCAGGATGGCCGCCGCGAAAC
>CAZIGT010000284.1:0-4091 GCA_964538465.1 uncultured Thermoleophilia bacterium
CAGGACCATGGCGCGGTGGTAGGAGGCGTTGACGCCGTGCTCGGGGTCGCGGGCCGCACTCATGCGTCCGCGGAGGCCGGCACGCTCAGTCGGCTCCGCCGCCTCCGTGCTCGGCGGTCTCGGCGCGCTTGGCGCCGCCCTCCGAGGCCCCGGTAGTAGCGCCCTTGCTCTGGAGCGCCCGGTACGCCTTGGAGGCGGCCTTGCGCACCTTGTCGTTGTCGTCGTTAACCGCCGCCAGGTGCAGCGGCCGAGCAGTGCTCGGGTCGCCGATCTTGCCGAGCGCTTCGGCAGCCAGCATGCGTAGCAGAGGGTCCGTGTCTCTGAGAGCGTTGATGAGCACAGGCACCGCCCTCGGGTCGCGAGCCTCGCCGAGCACGAACGTGACATCCTGCCGGCGATGCAGGCTCTGGCGGTCGGTGTGGACGAAGATCATGGCGTCTATGGCCGGGTCGCCGCAAGCGACCAGAGCTTCGCGGAAGACCATGAGCTTGCGCAGGTTGCGCGTCTGCAGCTCGCGGATGAAGAAGTCAATCATCTCGCAGAGGGCTTCGCGGGCCTGCCGCTGCACCTCTGGATCGCGCTTGTACTTGGTCGCCTTGATCAGCCCTTCGACGTTGCCCCGCGCCTTGAGGCGGGCCACGTCCGGCGCTCCGAACACACCCATGTGCTCTCCCATGCAGGGGCGGCGCCAGGGCCTGGACTCCCGATGAGGCCGGCGTTCGGGCGCCGCCATGACACCCGTATGCCGGCCAACTGTACCCCACTGCCTGCACGCGGGGCCACTTCCAGGGCCCCGGATCGACAGCCGCACTGCCCCGGCTACGCCTCGGCGCGGACGTCGTCGGCGGCCATCTCCTCGTTCGCCGCCCGTGCGGCCACCTCTCCGCCGGTGAACCAGCGCAGCGTGCGCTCGATGGCGACTTCATGTGGCGTGTACTCGAAGTCCGGGAACGCCGCCGCGAACCTGCTTCCATCGAGCATCTGGGGGCGCTCGTACAGGTAGCGGAACTCGAGGAACTCCTGCGTTTCGGGGTCCACCAGGCTCTTCATGTGGACAGTCGATTCGCTGAGCCGGCGGATGTGCGGCCGGCGGCCCGCGACCCGGAACACCATCTCGAGGAACTCCCGTGCCGTCATGGGCCCAGGTCCCGGCACGTGCCACACATGCCCGAACGCGCTCGGCGTGCGGCCCAGCAGCACCGCCGCTGCGGCGGCATCGTCGATGAAGAGGAAGTCGTGAGGCACGTCGAGATCGCCGAACCATTTGACCGCGTGACCGTGGATGGCCCGCTCGAAGACGGGCCCGAACACCCGGTTCGTGACGCAGGGACCGTAGACATCGGGGAAACGCGGGATCACAACGGGAACGTGCCCGTGACGGTTGGCGCGGCAGAGGGCGCCCTGTGTGGCTACCCTCAGATGGCCCTTCTTGCCCGTGGCGGCGAGAGGATGGTCTTCGTTGATGGGTTTTGCCTCCAGCTCACCGTAGACGTACACGTTCCCCGGCGAGACCAGCCGGGCGCCCACTGACCGAGCCGCGGCGATGATGTTCTCCGTGGCCGTGAGCCACACATCCGCCCACTGGCTGTAGCGCACAGGGATGCAGCGATAGACGACGGTTGCGCCCCGCGCCGCGTCAATCGCGCTGCGCCTGTAGAGCGCATCCCCGTGGCAGATGTCCACACCGGGGGGCATGGTCTGGCTGGCCACCGCCACATCCCTGACCACGGCGCGCACCGGCACCCCGTCCCTGATGAGACGGCGCACGATCGCCGCTCCAAGCGGTCCATGCGCTCCGAATACGACGTGCAGCTCACCCATGGCCGCCCCCCTTCTCCTCCGGCTCGCCCGAACAGGGTCCGGGCCTTCGGCGGACGGCGCGCCCCGATCGGGCCTCCCGCACAGGCTGTATTCCCGCCGCTCCGCGTTTCTCACGCCCCGGTGCGGGGACTGGCCAAGCCGGCGGTCTACCTCACCACTCCGACCTTGATTCGGCATCCGCGGCCGCGACGATCGTGGCCAGTTCGTCGGCCACGCCGGCCGGAAGAGGTTCCGGCTCGTAGTCGTCCAGGATCCGCAGGGCCTGCTCGCGGGCCACATCGAGCGGGTCGCGAAAGCCACCGTCGGCCGCCGGCTCGTGAGTGATGGCGAACGTCGTCGATCCACGCAGATGGGTCCGCGTGTGCCGGTGGCCCAGGAAGTGCCCACCCGGGCCGACGTCCGCGATGACGTCGAGTGCCAGCTGTTCGTCGTCGATGATCAGGTCCATCACGGCGTGCCGGGCACGCTGGTAGATGTCGTGGCCCAGGATCATCTCCTCCGCGGAGAACAGGGTGAACGTCGACAGCAGGCCGATGGTGGGCATGAGCTCTGCGCCCTCGAGAGCGGCCAAGCCCAAGTCGAGGGCATCCTCCACGCCGCCTTGCCAGATGCCCGGCGCCTGGGCGTCGGTGCCGCAGGCGGCCGACTCGGCGGGCACGCCCCAGGAATGGGGCAGCTCGACGGCATAGCCACGTCCGCGGCCGTCCAACGGGAAGCTCATGAAGTTGCCGCTACGCGGGTCGATGAAGCTCACCATGATCGAGTGCAGCACCGGCGCGCCCGGGTGGGCGAGCTCCAGCAACACCGTGCCGCTCACCAGCTCGGCGCAGCCCACGGCCAGAGCCCCGGCGCGCGTCGCCGGCGCCGTGGTGCCGTGCGTTGGCATGGTGACCAGAGCCACCGGGATGCCGGCGCCGGCAAAGACGAGCGCGGCCTCGATGGCATCCCGATCGTGCACCAGAGGCGATACCGTGCCGATCAGGTCGGACATCACGGGCCGGCGGCGCAGCTGCTCCGGCCCGCCCGCCACGGCCGTCGCCATGGCCACTGCCAGCTCGGCCTGACGGCCGCCCTGCACCATCCCCTGGATGTGCTTGACCGTGTTGTTCCAGCCCGCCTCGATCTCGTGTAGCTGGGCGGTCTTGCCGCAGTCGCCGGCCGCCACTGTGGGCCACCAGAACCCGATGCCCGGCAGGTAGTCCTGCATGCGGGTGACGGCGGCCACATCCGCCTTCGTGGATGAACGCCGCTCGCCGGTGTGCCAGTCGATGACCTCGGTGCCGCACCCGTCCGTGGTGCAGAACGTGGCCTCGCGCGACAGATCAAGCTCGCACGAGGGGTCGCGGGCGCCGAGCACGAAGCTGCGCGGCGCCCTGCTCATGGCCGCCTCGACCAGATCGGCGGGGAAACGGACCACACCCGTCTGCGCGTCGACCTGGGCGCCGTGCCCGTGGAGGATGTCGCGTGCCAGCGGCGAGTCGAAACGCACACCTACATCCTCGAGCACGCGCATGGTGGCGTGGCGCAGTCCCTCGAGATGCTCATCGGTACAGAAGCGCAGCTTCGCGCTGCGTTCGATGGGTTCGATCGGCCGGCGCACGAGACCGCTCATGGATACCCCCAGAGGCATGACGACTGCATGCTCTGAACACTAGTGGCCGCGCCGGGCAGCGGCAAGGTCCGAAACGACAGGCCTGCGCAGGCTCGCGCAGGTTCCCTGTGCCTCCCGTCAGAGGACGCGACGGGTCGACGGCGTCAACAGGACGGTGTGGGCGACCACGCGATCACCGTCCTTCACCGGACAGACACAGACATTCGCCGGTACCGTCATCTTCCGCTTGCGACACAGCGGCGGGCACAGACAAGCCTCGAAGCGAAGGGGGGCGCTCATGTCCTGCCCGATCTCCCACGTCGGCATTGTGTCGGTCCATGGGGTCCCCAGCAGGTCGTTGCCGTCGCACCCGAGCATCTCGAAGAGAGGCCGATTGCCGGCCACCAGACGACCGTCGGTCGCCACGACCGCGACCGCCTGCATGCCACGGGGTTCAGAGAGACGGACACCGAGACGCTTCAGCTCCAGGAGCACGGCAGCCGACGTCTGACCACCCATCCCCCTTCGTGGCTGCGTGTCTCTGGACGACTTCCCCGTGCGCCCACGTACGGTCTCCATCACTACACCTCCGCGACGTGGCGACGAGGGTGACAGGCTCTGCAGTAGTGTTTCGGTCTGGCCCAACGACGGCTGAAGCCGGCTGGACGTGCGCGCGTTC
>CAZIGT010000285.1:0-4053 GCA_964538465.1 uncultured Thermoleophilia bacterium
CCCGCCGGGCCCGCCCCTCAGAACGCCTCAGACCAGTTGGATGTGTCAGTCACCCGGCACGATGGCATCGTTGGGGCAGGCCTCTACGCAGGTGCCGCACTCGTCGCACTTCTCCGGATCGATCTCGAAGATGTCGTCGCCCTCGGAGATAGCCTCGTTGGGGCACTCGTCCATGCAGGCACCGCACGCCAGGCACTCGTCAGTGATCTTGTAGGCCATCGGTGTTCATCCTCCTCGCTTGACGGCGCGGTCCGACTGCGTCGCCGCGCTGGATTGCGCGTGTAGTACGCCACACGACTCCGCGGGTGTCAAGAACCCGCCGCGTCACCCGACGCGGCAACGCGGCCACCGCTCCTACGCGCAACGCCGGCAATGCAGGGAGCGGCAGCGGAGGAGGCCGGGAGCGTCGGCCCGCCACTGCCGCAGCGAGCACCGGGTATGAGAGCGCCGGGCGGGCAGATCGCGACCACGTCGAGCCTTCAGTCGGGCTCCAGGAGCTCGCTGACGGCCAGGGCGGCGGCGCCTATGACGCCGGCGTGCTCGCGGAAGTGCGCCGGCACGATGCGGACCTGGTCGCAGTGCGGCCGTAGCGCGCGCTCGGCCACTACTCTGCGTGCCGGCTCCAGCAGGAGGTCGCCGGCGGCCGACACACCGCCGCCCACCACGATCAGCTCGGGGTTGAAGATGTTCACCAGTCCGGTCAGCCCCACGCCCAGAACGGTCCCCAGCTCCTCGAAGACGGCCACAGCCGTCGGGTCGCCGGCCAGCGCCAGCCGGGTCGCCAGACACCCGTCGGGCTCTTCGCCGGCATCGACCGCCGTAGCGAACGCCGGCTCGCCGCCCTGCGCGCAGATGCGCCTCACGCGCTCGTCCAGCACGCGGCCCGACACGAGCGCCTCCAGGCACCCGTAGCTGGGGCAGTTGCCTGGGCAATGCGGGCCGTGAAGGTCGACCACCACGTGCCCCAGCTCGCCGGCCGCCCCGCTCACCCCACGATAGGGCCGTCCGTGACAGATGATCCCGCCACCTATGCCGGTACCGATCGTGAGCATCAGCATCTCGGTAGTGCCACGGCCGGCGCCGAAGCGGTGCTCGGCGATGCAAGCCACGGTGGCGTCGTTGTCCACCGCCGCCGGCAGATCGAACCGCTCCTGCAGGCGGTCGCGCAGGGGGAAGTCGCGCAGCGGCAGATGATTGGACTCCACGATGTGGCCGGTGGCGAAGTCGACCATCGAGGCCGTGCCCACGCCTACGGCGTCCACCGGTCCGCCGGCCAGCACGGACTGCAACGCATCGCACAGAGCCTGGTAGCAGGCCTGCTCGTCTGTCGTCTCGGTGGGCGCCGACCGCACCTCCAGCAGCTCCATGGACGCCGATACGCGTGCTGCCGCCGTCTTCGTGCCGCCGATATCCAGGGCGGCGATGACACGTTCCCTGCTCATGGCCGCCGCCAGCGTACCACGCGGACCTGGTCCGTCGGTGTACACTTGGGCCATGCCCGCTTCCGGAACCAGCGGACGCCCGTACAAGACCTACCGCTCCAACCCCGCCTCGGCACGTCGTCCCGCCCGCGATATGTAGCTCAGGGGCACGCCGGCGGCGGGCGGAGTCGGCAGGCCGCCCTCCAAGGGCCCGTCGCGCCGCCGGCGCACCGACCAGAGCAACCTCTCGCCATCCGGAGCCCGCCGACGCCCCAGCCGCAGGCGCATCATCGTCCGGCGCACCATCCTTGTGCTCGTCCTGCTCCTGCTCGCGGCGTGCGCCGGCTTCGGCATCTGGTTCTACATGGGCTACCGCTCCCTCGATGCAGCCGTCGCCAGAGCCAACGCGCGCATCAGCGACGAGACGCTCGCCGCTCTCACGCCAGACGAAGGCAGCATCTTCAGCAACCCCACGACCATCCTGGTGCTGGGGGTCGACAAACGTGCCAACGATCCCGGCCGCTCAGACTCGATCATGCTCATGCGCTCGAACCCCGAGACGAAGACCTTCAGCCAGCTCTCCATAGCCCGCGACATGTGGGTGAAGGTCCCCGGCCACGGCATGGGCAAGATCAATACCGGCTACTTCTGGGGCGGGCCGGCGCTCGCCGTCAAGACGGTCGAGGGCTTCACCGGCATCCCCATCAACCACATCATCGTCATCAGCCTCAACACCTTCCCCAAGCTCATCGACGCCATCGGCGGAGTGGACGTGGAGGTCCCGGAGACGGTCACGTCATGGTACTCGGGCGGCAAGACGGTCACGTTCAAGAAGGGCGTCCAGCACATGGACGGCAAGCAGGCCATGATCTACAGCCGCATCCGCAAGGTCGACGACGATTTCCACCGCCAGGCGCGGCAGCAGCAGGTCATGGCCGCGCTGCAAAAGAAGCTGGCCGCCAAGGACAACCTCTGGCACTTCTCGAACCTGGGCCAGAAGGTGATGAAGACGATCTCCACGGATCTGACGACGTGGGAGCTCACGCAGCTGGCGTGGCGACGCGTGCGGGCCGACAAGGTCTATCGCGCCGTCATGAAGGGCACCCCGGGATGGGCCGGCGGCCAGAGCGTGGTGCTCTCGGACAAGCAGGCCAACCTGAAGCTCATCGACGAGTTCCTCGCAAGGTAGGTAGGGCGCCTGCGGCGGGGACGTCTGGTGCTTCGATCCGGGCACCCGCCTCGGCGCCGCTCGGATCCTGCGTCGCGGGCCACGGCGGGCGGGGGCCCGATTCCCGCGTCGAACCACGCGGAGCCCTGCACCCCGACCGTCAGTAGTCGACGCGAACGAGGGCCAGGCCGCGCGCCGGCGCGGTCTGCCCCATGCGGCGACGCTCGCCGGCGGCCAGCGCCGCCTCGACTTCCGCCAGGCTCAGCCGGCCCTGCGCCACGTCGACCATGGTGCCGGTCACCACGCGCACCATGTTGTGCAGGAAGCCGGTGGCCGTGATCTCGAAGACCAGCCGGCTCACCGTCTCGTCCTCCTCAGTGGGCAGCCAACCAGCGGCCAGCACCTCGCGTTCGCAGGTGTGGTAGAGGTGCGCCGACGGGGTACACGCCGCCCAGTCCCTGCGGCCCACGAACAGCGCGGCGGCGGCCCTGAGCGCCGCCTCGTCCAATGGGCCGCGCACCTGCCACACGTAGGCTCGGTCGCGCACCGGGCGCGGCGCGCCCCACCAGATCGTGTAGCGGTACGTCCGCGACCGCGCCGCGCGCGCGTCGAAGCCGTCCCGCGCCGGACTGACCGCCCGCACGGCCACGTCGACCGGCAGAAGGGCATTGAGCGCCAGCAGTAGCCGGCGCTGATCGACCGCGGCCGACGACACGAAAGATGCCACCTGCCCCCAGGCGTGCACACCGGTGTCGGTGCGGCCGGCGACCCGCACGCGGACGGTCTCACGCAGAACGGTGGAGAGGGCGCGCTCTACTTCGGCCTGCACAGTGCGCAGGCCCGGCTGGCGCGCCCAGCCGCGGAACGCTGTCCCATCGTACTGAAGATCCAGGCGCCAGGTACTCATGTGGTGTCGCGATGCCGGGTGCTCATATCAAGGACGCCAAGACTATCGCGCCGGCCGTGAGCGCGCCCAGGACCACGTCGGCCCAGCCCGCGCGCAGGGGATGGAGCCGTGTACGACGCTGGCCCGGCTCATAGCAGCGTGCCTCCATGGCCAGTGCGAGTTGGTCGGCACGCCGGAAGCTCAGCACGAACAGCGGGATGAGCACGGGCATAAGGGCCCGGGCACGCCGGGTGGGACCGCCGTGAGAGAAGTCCGCGCCGCGCGCCCTCTGGGCGCGCATGATCGTCTCCACCTCGCCGAGGAGGGTCGGGATGAAGCGCAGGGCGATGGTGACCATCAGCGCGAGCTCCTCGGTGGGCAGATGGAGGGCGCGCAACGGGCGAAGCAGCCAGGCAAGGCCGTCCGTCAGCGGTATCGGCGAGGTCGTGAACGTCAGGAGCAGCCCGACGACCACCAGGAGCACCAGCCGCAGACACAGGAGAGCCGCCGTCTCCAGTCCCTCCCGCGTCACGGAGAACGGCCCCCATTCCGCCAGCACCGCGCCGCGACAGCACAGC
>CAZIGT010000286.1:0-4003 GCA_964538465.1 uncultured Thermoleophilia bacterium
TTGGAGCAGATGAACTCGAGGATGTCCGGGTGGTCGACGCGCATGATGCCCATGTTGGCGGCGCGGCGGGTAGCGCCCTGCTTGATGGTCTCGGTGGCGGCGTCGAAGACGCTCATGAAACTCAGCGGGCCGCTGGACACGCCTTTGGTGGAGAGCACCACGTCGTTCTTGGGCCGCACGCGGCTGAAGGCGAAGCCGGTGCCGCCGCCGCTCTTGTGGATGAGAGCCGTGTTCTTGATGGCCTCGAAGATGGAGTCCATGGAGTCGCCGCCGGGCAGGACGAAGCAGGCCGCGAGCTGGCCGAGCTCCTTGCCGGCATTCATGAGCGTGGGGCTGTTGGGCAGGAATTCCAGACTGGTCATGAGGTCGTAGAACGTCTGTTCCCACTCCTCGAGCGGGGCAGCGGGGTTGTACAGGCGCTCTGCCTGCGCGATGGCCCGGGCCACACGCTGGAACATCTGCTCGGGGGTCTCGAGCAGCTCACCCTTCTCCCCCTTACGTAGGTAGCGCCGCTCCAGCACCTTCAGCGCATTGGGTGACAGCTCCATGACCCTGCTCTCCATGCTCCGCTCCTAGGCCCTCTCGTACCCGGTCGTGCCGCAGCACACGACCCCTTGCCCACCTTCAAGATCGGCGCCGTCGAGAAGCATCTCCTGCCCCTCGAGCGCCGGTACGTCGTTCTCTATATGTGCCAGTTCGTGCTGGAACTCGTCTATGTCGTCGAACTGCCGGTAGACCGAGGCGAAGCGCACGTACGCGACCTTGTCCAGGTCGCGCAGCAGGCGCAATGCCTGCTCGCCGATCTCGGCTGACGATACACGCAGCCCCGGACAGTGCCGCAGCCGGTTCTCCACATCGTCGGTGAGGTTCTGCAGCCGCGCCAGCGGGATGTTCCGCTTGACGCACGCGCGAAGGAGCCCGGTGAGCAGCTTGCCTCCGTCGAACACCTCTTCCCGGCCGTCCTTTTTGACCACGATGAGCGGCATCTCATCGACCCGCTCATAGGTGGTGAAACGACGTTCGCACTCCAGGCATTCGCGCCGGCGCCGCACGGCGTCGCCCGCGTCTGTGTCGCGAGAATCGACGACTCTACTGTCGACGCTGCCGCAGAACGGGCACTTCATGAGTACGAGGGCTCCCCACAAGATGTTGTGTATGCGCGATCGCGCCTCACCAATATAGACGATTCGGCGGCCTGCGCAAGGGTCCTCCCGAGTTGGCGTTTGCCGGCCCGGCGACGAAGAACACCGTGCATGCGACGGGGTTTGTGGCCGCCTGCCGCGCCGTCGGGCCGGGAGCGAGGCCTAAGGCTCTAGTTGAACGTGAGACTTACGTCCGGAATGCACCCTGACACATCGACCACGCCCGACCGACCGGAGCATCGCGGAGGGGCTGCGTCACTCTCCCGCTCGCGGCCCACGACACCGCCCCGCCGGCCGACCGCAGGCGGCATCCGGAGCAGAGCCGCAGCCCCACTTGCCCTCCGTTCTCTCGTGCCGTACGCTCTCTACACACGCCGTGTTCTTATAGTCAACAGAGGGAGAAACGCCATGCCCAAGATCCCGTTCTCCGCTCCGGGGGCCGCGCCGCCGGTCGGCGCCTATTCGGATGCCATCGAAGCCGGGGACTTCATCTTCTGCACGGGACAGTGCGCACTGGACGCCAACGGCAACATCGTTGGCGAGACGGCCGCCGAGCAGGCGCAGCAGGCCTTCCGCAACCTCGAGGCACTGCTCTCGGCCAAGGGACTCACGCCGGACGCGGTGGTCAAGACCACCATCTTCCTCACCGACTTCGCGGACTTCGACGAAGTGAACGCCGCCTATCGTGACTTCTTCAAGGCGCCGTACCCGGCACGCGAGGCAGTGGTCGTGAAGCAACTCTACCCGGGCCTCAAGTTCGAGATGGCCGTCACGGCGTACAAGGGCTGAGAGCGGAGAGGCGGCGCCGGTGCGCACGCGTTGCGGTGCCGCCCCTGACATCGCTCCGCGACAGCACCGTGCCGCCCCCAGCACACGTGACAGAGGAGGGCTCTATGGGCAAGTCGTCGTTCACGGCGCCGGGGGTCTCGGAGCCGCTCGGCCCATACTCCAACGCCGTAGAAGCGGGAGGTTTCGTCTTCCTGGCGGGCCAGATCGGCGTGGACCAGGCCGGCACCATCGTCGGTGACACCGCGGCGGAGCAGGCCCGCCAGGCGCTCACGAACATGACCGCCCTGCTGGCGGCTGCCGGCCTCACCACCGACGACGTCGTGAAGGTCAGCCTCTTCCTGGCAGATATTGACGACCTGCCGGCGGTCAATGCCGTCTACGAGGAGTTCTTTGCACCGCCGTATCCGGCGCGCGAGCCCATGCAGGTCGCCGCGCTCTTCAAGGGCCTGAAGTTCGAGATGGCGGTGATCGCGCACAGGGACTGAGGGCGCCGCAGCCGTTCCGGGACCGGGCGCCGCTCGCGAGCGGAGTGGCAGGAACAGTCGTCGCGCAGATCGTCCGCGCGGCAACGCTCGCGCGCGGGAGAAGATAAAGGCGAAGGGGTGAGGCCCAAGGGCCGGGCACTGCCGATGATAGGATTACCCAGCAGTCGCACTGGCGGCGCGACACGATAGACCGCCTCACGACCCGGGTCGATCGACCCGTCACCGCAGACGAAGCACGAACGCCTGCGACCACCATCCACCACGCAGCGGAGGGACACACGCGATGCACAGGATCGGCATCCGACGGGAGGACAAGGACCAGTGGGAGTGCCGGGTGCCGCTGGTACCGAAGGACGTAGCGGAGCTCACCGGCACGCACGGTCTGGAGTTCACCGTCCAGCCGTCGGCGCAGCGCGTCTTCAAGGCGGAGGAGTTCACTAGCGCGGGCGCCAAGGTCGACGAGGACCTCGGCGACTGCGACATCGTGATGGCGGTGAAGGAGATCCCGCTGCGGCTCTTCGAGCCGCGCAAGGCGTACGTCTTCTTCTCGCACACCATCAAGGGCCAGCCGTACAACATGGACATGCTGCGGCGGCTCGTCGAGCTCGACTGCAGCCTGCTCGACTACGAGAAGGTCACGGACGAGAAGGGCAAGCGGCTGATCTTCTTCTCGCGCTTCGCGGGTCTCGCCGGCACCATCGACACGCTCTGGGCGCTCGGAAGGCGACTGGACTGGGAGGGCATCAAGCCCAACCCCTTCGCGACGATCAAGCAGACCGTGGAATACCCCACGCTTGCGGCAGGGCTGGAGGCCGTGCGCGAGGTGGGCAAGACGATCGCCGCGGAAGGGTTGCCGCAGGAGCTGTGCCCCTTCGTCATCGGCGTGACCGGATACGGCAACGTCTCAGCGGGTTCGCAGGAGGTGCTGGACGCTCTCGGCGCCACGATGGTGGCGCCGGCCGACGTGGACGGCCTCTTCGCCGGCGCGGCAGACACCAGGACATGCTACGGCGTTGTGTTCCACGAGGAGCACATGGTCGCCCGGAAGGACGCCTCGAAGCCGTTCGACCTGGGCGAGTACTTCAAGCAGCCCGAGCTCTACGAGGGCATCTTCGAGCGGTGGCTCCCCAAGCTGGCCGTCATCATCAACGGCATCTACTGGGACACGCCGTACCCGCGCCTCGTCACCAAGGAGGCGGCGCGCAAGCTCTTTGCCAGCCCCGAGAAGCCCCGGCTGCGCGCCATCGGCGACATCAGCTGCGACATGGAGGGTTCCATCGAGTTCACCGTCAAGGAAACCCACATCGACAACCCGGTCTTCGTCTACGACCCGTCCACAGACCAGATAGCGGACGGCGTGGAGGGCAACGGCCCCGTGGTCATGTCCGTGGGCAACCTTCCGTGTGAGCTGTCGCGCGAAGCCTCGGAGGCATTCAGCGCGGCGCTGCTGCCGTTCATACCGGGGCTCGCGAACGCGGACTTCGACATGCCCTTCGAGCAGCTGGCGCTGCCGCCGGAGCTCAAGCGGTCGCTCATCCTCCATCGCGGCAAGTTCACGCCGGACTTCGCCTACATGCAGAAGTTCAT
>CAZIGT010000287.1:0-3993 GCA_964538465.1 uncultured Thermoleophilia bacterium
ATGGCCGCGGCCAGGTCGCTGGTGCCGGCGCTGCCGCCCAGGTCGTAAGTGACGTCCTTGCCTTCCCCGATGACGGCTGCGACGGCATCGTACATCCGCCGCGCGGCCTCGTTCTCGCCGAGGTGTTCGAGCATCAGCACGCCGCTGAGCAGGATGGCCGTGGGATCCACCTTGTTCATGCCCGTGTACTTGGGCGCGCTGCCGTGCACCGGCTCGAACAGTGCGGCCTCGGCGCCGATGTTTGCACCAGGCGCCACGCCGAGGCCGCCGACCAGACCCGCGCAGAGGTCGCTGACGATGTCGCCGTACAGGTTCGGCAGCACCAGCACGTCATAGAGCTCGGGCTTCTGCACGAGCTGCATGCACATGTTGTCGACGATGCGGTCGTCGAACTCCACGTCGGGGAAGTCGGCAGCCACCTGGCGCGCCGTGCGCAGGAAAAGGCCGTCGGTACACTTCATGATGTTGGCCTTGTGCACCGCCGTCACCTTCTTGCGGCCGTGGGCGCGCGCGTACTCGAACGCGAACCGCACGATCCGCTCGCTGCCCTTGCGGGTGATGATCTTGATGCTCTCGGCGGCGTCCTCGCCCACCATGTGCTCGATGCCGGCGTACAGGTCCTCGGTGTTCTCGCGCACCACGACCACGTCGATGTCGTCGTAGCGGCTGCGCACCCCGCGGATCGACTTCGCCGGCCGCAGGCACGCGTAGAGGTCGAGCGACTTGCGCAGGGCGACGTTGACACTGCGGAAGCCGGAGCCCACGGGCGTGGTGATGGGTCCCTTGATGGCCACCTTGTTCCGTCGGATGGACTCGACGACGTGATCGGGTAGCGGCGTGCCGTACTTGTCCATGACGTCCACGCCCGCGTCCTGGCGCTCGAACTGGATGTCGACGCCGGTGGCGGCGACGACCGTCTCGAGCGCCGCAGCCAGCTCCGGTCCGGTGCCGTCGCCGGGGATAAGCGTCACCGTGTAGCTCATGTTCCTCCTCGGCCGCGCCGGGGGCGCGGCTCAGCCCTCCGGCAGCGCGAAGCCGCCGTGCTTCTTGACGTGTTCCACCAGGCCGCCGTCGCCGAGGATGGTGACCATGACCTCCGGCAGCGGGACGAACGGGATGATGATGCCCTGCGTGAGGTCCCGCACCTCTCCGGCGACCAGGTCGACCTCCAGCTGGTCACCGGCCTTCACGGCCGATGTGTCGCACTGCAGGGCCGGCAATCCCACGTTGATCGCATTCCGGAAGAAGATGCGGGCGAAGCTCTGTGCCAGCACGGCGCCCGCGCCGGCCAGCTTGATGATGCGAGGGGCGTGCTCGCGGCTGGACCCGAGGCCGAAGTTGCGGCCGCCGACCACGAAGTCGCCGGGCTGCACGGCGTCCGCGAAGCCCGGGTCCGCGTCCTCGAGCACGTGCTTGGCCAGCTCGGGCAGGTTCGTGCGCAGGTGGAAGAGGCGGCCGGGAGCTATGTGATCGGTGCTGATGTCGTCGCCGAACACCCACGCCCGACCACGCAGCACGCCCGCGCCGGCCCTGCCGGAAGCCTCTTCGCCGGCGCCGGCCGGCGACTTCTCGTCGCCGCCGCTCACGACCGCGGGTCCTCCTCGCTTATGGTCACCCTCTTGAGTTCGCACCCCGGCTCGCGCGCCCGCATGGGATCGCGCTCGGGGATGGCCAGGACCACGTCCATGCCCTCGACGACGCGGCCGAAGACCGCATGATGGCCGTCGAGGTGCGGCGTGGGCCCGTGCGTTATGAAGAACTGCGAGCCGTTGGTGTTCGGGCCGGCGTTGGCCATGCTCAGCACGCCCGGGCCGTCGTGGCGCAGGTCCGGGTGGATCTCGTCGGCGAACCGGTAGCCCGGACCGCCGCGACCAGTGCCAGGGGGGTCGCCCCCCTGGGCCATGAAGCCCTTGATCACCCTGTGGAACGTTGTGCCATCGTAGAAGCCGTCGCGGCTCAGGAAGACGAAGTTGTTGACGGTACGTGGCGCCTTGTCGGCGTACAGCTCGATGACTACGTCGCCGCTATCCGTGCTCAAGGTCGCCAGATAGCGCTTGCCTGGGTCGATCGCCATCTCTGGCGGTGCGTCGTACTGCTTCGACACGGTGTCCTCCTTCAGCGCAGGTCGCGCGGGTCGACGATCTCTCCCGCCACGGCCGCAGCGGCCGCCGTGTATGGGGAGGCGAGGTAGATCTGGCCGGCGGGATTACCCATGCGGCCCTTGAAGTTGCGGTTGGCGGTGCTCACGCACACCTCGCCGGCGGCGAGGATGCCCTCGTGCACGCCCACGCAGGCGCCGCAGCCAGGGTTGGTCACCAGGCCGCCGGCCGCCAGGAAGGTGTCGATCAGGCCCTCGTGCAGGGCCGCGGTGTAGACGTCGCGCGAGGCCGGAGTGACGACCAGCCGCGTGTGCAGGGCGCGGCGGCGGCCGCGCAGCAGCTCCGCTGCCGCGCGAAGGTCTTCCAGCCGGCCGTTGGTGCAGGTACCGATGAGCACCTGGTCGACCCGCGTAGCGGCCAGCTCTCTAGCCGGGTGCACGTTGTCGACCGTGTGCGGAGCGGCCACCAGCGGCACGACGCCGCCGGCGTCGAACGCCTCGACGCGCTCATATGAGGCGCCTTCATCGGGCACGAGCGGCTGCCAGCCCGCCTCGCGCCCGCGGTCGCGGAGGTAGGCGCGCGTGGTCTCGTCGCTGGCGACGAGACCGGCTTTGGCGCCCGCCTCCACGGCCATGTTGGCCAGCGTGAGCCGGCCGGGCATGGGCAGCGCCGCGATGCCCGGCCCGCTGAACTCGAGGGCCTTGTACGTGGCCCCGTCGGCGCCCAGGCGGCCGATGACCGCCAGCATGAGGTCCTTGGCCGCAATGCGCTCGGCGAGCGTGCCGTGGACGTCTATCCGCACGGTCTCCGGCACGCGTAGCCAGGTCTTGCCGGTCGCCATGCCCACGGCCACGTCCGTGGAGCCCATGCCCGTGCCGAAAGCCCCCAGGCCGCCGGCGGTGCACGTGTGCGAGTCGGCGCCTATGACCAGGTCTCCCGGCCGAGCGAAGTCCTCGGCCACCCGTTGATGGCAGACGCCCATCTCCACGTCGCTGAGCGTAGCGCTGCGCTCCGCGCAGAACTCGCGAACGAGCACATGGGCGTCGCTGAGCTCGGCCCGCGGGCTGGGTGCCGCGTGGTCTATGAAGAAGACTGCCCGCGGCACCCGCAACGGGCCGTCGCCCAGCTCACGGATCTGCTGGATAGCCAGCGGCCCGGTGCCATCCTGGGCGATGGCAAGGTCCACGTTCGCCACCACGATCTGCCCAGGCCGCACCTCCGCCAGCCCTGCCTTGGCCGCGAGTAGCTTCTCGGCGAGCGTCAGGGCCATCAGGCCGCACCGCCGTCACTTGGCTGCGGGCAGCCCGGGTCGCCCGGTAGCGGGACCTTCTCGCCCAGCTGGGCCAGATAGTCCCGGTACACGTACATGAGCTCCTTGTCGAAGAGCGCTCGCTTGAGCTCCACCGCCGTGCTGCGCACCATCTCGAGCAGCGCGGCGCAGTCCTCCTGACTGAGCTCCATGCCGAACTCCTGGAACTTGCGGTAGATGGTGCGCGAGCCGGAGTGCTTGCCGACCACGATCTGCCGCTCCAGCCCCACGTCCTCGGGAGCGAAGGCCTCGTAGTTCAGGGGGTTCTTGATGACGCCGTCGGCGTGGATGCCGCTCTCGTGCGCGAAGACATTGGTGCCGACGATACTCTTCCACGCCGGGATGGTGCGCGCCGAGGCCGAAGCGACGTATTCCGAGAGCTCGCGGAAGCGCTCGGTGCGCATGCCGTGCTCCACCTTGCCGAGGTACTTGAGCGCCATGACGACCTCTTCCAGCGCGGCGTTGCCGGCGCGCTCGCCGAGGCCGTTCACTGTCGTGTTGACGTAGGTGGCGCCGGCCTTGATGCCGGCCATGGCGTTCGCGGTGGCCATGCCGAAGTCGTCGTGGGTGTGCATCTCGATGTCG
>CAZIGT010000288.1:0-3926 GCA_964538465.1 uncultured Thermoleophilia bacterium
CCGGCCCTGGCGGCCACCGACTCCACGTGCCGTCGTGGCATGGGCGCTTCGACTCGGACTTCTTCCTTGCGCTTGGTGAACTGCGCTCCACCGTCGGCCTGCACACTGCCGCCATCGCCGTGACCTACGGCCTTGATGTCGAGAGTGACTTGGCGGAGGCTTTCCCGGAACTTGACGAAGATGGTCGGGATGAAGGGCGTGTCTAACAAGCACATCGAACACGACGCCGCCGCGCGGCGCGGTTCATGTGCACAGCGTGAGACCGAACAGGGGTGGGGGATGAAGCGTGACCTGGAATTGATTCGCAAGATGGTCCTGACCATCGAGGACTCACCGGATGGGTGGGCGCCGCATCCCCTCGAGATCGACGGGTACTCGCAAGCCCAGATCGGATATCACGCGTATCTGCTCGTTGACGCCGGCCTTGCACAAGGCCAGGACGTCACCACAAACGACAGCTCGGGTCCTGAGGCTTTCATTTCCAGTCTGACGTGGAAGGGACACGAGTTTGCCGACGCGGCACGGGATGACGGGAGGTGGGCAAAGGCCATGGGCGTCGTCCAAGAGAAGGGCGGCGCCATCACCCTTGGTGTCCTAACGCAGCTACTCGTGTCCCTGATGAAGGGCGCCTTCGGGCTGTGAGAGGTCGGTCTAACAAGCACATTGAGCAGACAGCCGGCTGCGCCGGCTGCAGCTCATGTGCACCACGTTAGACCTACTCCGAGGGGGGAGTGCGTGTCCGAGGAGAGCACGCATGACGCGTTGTTGGCGAAGTACGTCCAGGCCATGGGGTCGGAGCTGGCCGAGGTCTTCGATGCCCTAGACCATCGCCTCACGTGGGCTCACGTGCGGTGGGTTCTCTACCGCCAGTTGTATGCCACTTCAGACCGGCGAATCGAACTGCTGAACGACACAGCGGCCTCCTTCTTTGCAGTCCTTCAACGCGTTCTGTTCAACGACGTCGTTCTCGAACTCGCGCGACTTACGGACAAGCTCAAGTCCGCCGGCAAGGCGAATCTCACTATTCGCAGTCTTCCGGCGCTTGTGCCAGACCCGCAGCTACTCCCCGACGTCACCAGACTCGTCGACGCTGCGGTGGACTCATGCGCTGCTATCCGAGACCGCCGCAATCGTCAGCTCGCTCACGATGACTTGGCGTTGGCTCTGGCAACCGCCGACGATCCCCTTGAGGGCATCAGTCGTGCCGACATCGAAACGGCGCTGCGTGCAATCCGCGAAGTCCTCAATTACGTCCAACTCCACTTCCTCGGCTCAACGACGGGCTACGAGTATGTCCTCACCGCGCCCGGCGATGGGGATGTCGGCGTACAGTGAATCGTGTCGCGATATGGACGGTGAATCATGTCGCAAGATGTACGGCGAAACGTGTCGGACCCCCGCTCCTGACCTGCATCCCTGACGGGGTCGCGTCCCGGGTCGTGCGAGACTCGCTCAAGACCGATCGGTCGAGCTACTCGCGCGGAGGTGGACGGATCCCATGTTGCAGCAGGAGGATTGGATGAACCTGCAGGAGTTCCGTCCGCTGGCCGACGCCGGCGTGCCCTGGACCGAGATCGCCCGCTTGGCCGGCTGCGATCCGCGCACGGCCAAGAAGTACCTCTCTGGGCTGCCGCGCCCGCCGCGCTACCGTCCGCGACCCTCGACGGGCAAGCTGATCGACCCCTTCACCGCCACCATCGATGCCTGGCTGCGCACCTCCAAGGCCACGCTTCATGCGACCACCATCTACGAGCGCCTTTCGGCCGAGCCCTACCACTTCCCGGGCTCCTACCAGCGCGTCAAGCTCTACGTCCGCGCCCGGCGTCCCGAGATCCTGTCCGAGCTCGGCCTGACCGACCACGGCGCTCAGATGCACCGCCGCTTCGAGGTACCCCCGGGCTCCCAGGCCCAGGTCGACTGGGGCGATGAGGGCACCCTGGCCGACGGCACCCACGTCTACTCCTTCCACATGGTGCTCTCCTACTCTCGTGACCCCTTCTGCCGCTACACCACCTCCACCGACCTGGCCACCTTCTGGGCCTGCCACAGCCAAGCCTTCGATCACTTCGGCGGCGTGCCGGCGACGATCCTCTACGACCGCACCAAGACGGTGATCAAGAAGCACGTCGGCCGCGGTGAGCCGCTCATCCTCCATCCCGAGGCCGAGGCCTACGCCGCCCACTACGGCTTCGCCATCCGCGTCTGCTGGCCGGAGCGGCCGCAGAGCAAGGGCCGTGTGGAGCGGGTCGTACCGCTCTCACGTGAGAAGGTCCTCAACGGCTGCGACTACGCCTCACCGGAGCAGATGCAGGACGCCTGGTATGCCTGGCTGCCGAGCCGCCGCGCTCAGGTCCACCGCACCCATGGCGAGGTCATCGCCGTGCGCGCCGAGGCCGACCGCGTCGCCCTGCTGGGGCTCCCCGAGCGTCCCTACGTGGTCTGTGAGCGTCACCTGCGGGTGGTCGGCAAGGATGCCCTGGTGAGCTTCGCGGCCTCGCTCTACTCGGTGCCTTGGACGGACGTACGCCCCCGTCAGCGCGTCGAGCTGCGCGTCACACGGGCCACGGTCGAGATCTGGTCGCTGGGGCCTCAGGCTCGCCGGCTAGCGAGCCATGCGCGGGCGGCAAGCAAGGGTTGCTGGGTGGTCGATGAGGCGCACTGGGCCGGCCTGCCCGACGGCAGCCGGCCGGGGCAGGGACCGCTTGCTCCCAAAGCAGCCGAGCCGCAGGGGGGCCGCGATCCCCTGGAGGCCCTCATCACCCGCGCCCCGGCGGTCACCGTGGCCCGTCGCGACCCGGCCAGCTACGACGCCCTGTTCGCCAGCGCCCCGGTCGGTGGGCGATGAGCGAGCTGCTCTCCGAGCGGATCCGCGAGCACGCCGAGCGGTTGCGCCTGACCCACGTGGCAGAGAGCGCCGAGCAGCTCATCGAGCGGGCCGAGAACGAACAGATGGGCTACCGCGAGTTCCTCGATCTGGCCCTCGAGGAGGAGCTCGGGGTGCGCGAGGGACGCCGCTTCCGCAACGCCCTCAAGCTCTCCGGGCTACCGCACCACAAGGGCCTCGATGAGTTCGACTTCGCCTTCCAGCCACAGCTCGACGCGCGCAAGGTCAAGGACCTGGCCGCCCTGGCCTTCGTCGAGGGACGGGCCAACGTCTGCCTCCTGGGCCCGCCCGGGGTCGGCAAGACGATGCTCGCCGTGGGCCTGGCGATCGCCGCCTGCCAGGCCGGCTACTCGGTCTACTTCACCACCCTCGACGACATGGTGCGCAACCTGCGCGAGGCGGAGAGCAGCGGACGGTTCGCCAAGAAGCTGCAGACGTACTTGAAGCCGGCGGTGCTGATCGTCGACGAGGTCGGCTACCTGCCGCTCTCGCGGGCCGAGGGCAACATGGTCTTCCAGACGGTCTCACGGCGCTACGAGCGTGGCTCGATCATCCTGACCTCCAACAAGACCTTCGGTGAGATGGGCCAGGTCTTCGGTGATGAGGTGCTCGCCTCGGCGATCCTCGACCGGCTGCTCCATCACGCCGAGGTGATCGCCATCAACGGGCCCTCATACCGTCTCAAGGACCGCATGCTCGAGGAAGGAGGGACTGCTACGAAGCTTGACTGAAGAAGGAGCGGAAGGACCGACACGTTTCGCTGTACAGAACACGACATGATTACTTGACCACGGACAGGGGATGCGCTCGTGCACTACCTGTACAGGGGTCTGAAGGCCGAGCGTGAACGCGAACAGCGAATCGTCTCAGGTACGTTCACGCCGGCAGACCTGGAGCACAGCGATGAGGTCTAACAAGGCGTTTGAGCAGACGCCCTCAAGCGCCGCGATATCCTTCATCCGCAGCGGGCGCAGCTCAACGCCCAGACGTTCGGTGTGACTCCGCGCGCACGCATCAAGGGGCCGAACGGGTAGAATCACGG
>CAZIGT010000289.1:0-3913 GCA_964538465.1 uncultured Thermoleophilia bacterium
GCGCGGAGCGACCCGCGTGAGTCGCTCCGCGCGCCGCACGCCTATTCGGCCAGGTTCTCCTCGATGAAGTGCGTCGAGACGTCGCCAGCCACGAACCGCGGGTGGTCCAGCACCCGGCGGTGGAACGGGATGGTCGTCTTGACGCCCTCCACCCTGAACTGGTCCAGGGCCCAGCGGCCGCGCTCGATGGCCTCGCGACGGTCGCGCCCCCAGACGATCAGCTTGGCGAGCAGGCTGTCGTAGAACGGCGGCACCGCGTAGCCCTGGTAAACGTGGCTGTCCAGCCGCACCCACGGCCCGCCGGGCGGCCGCCAGAGCGTCACCGTGCCCGGCGTGGGCAGGAAGCCGTTGTCGGGGTCCTCGGCGTTGATACGGAACTCGATGGCCGTCCCCTTAACCTCGACCTCAGGTTGAGAGATTGCGAGTCGCTCACCTGCAGCGACGGCGATGCCGGTCTTGACGATGTCCACTCCGGTGACCGCCTCGGTGATGCAGTGCTCCACCTGCACGCGGGTGTTCATTTCCATGAAGGAGAAGTATCCCCGCGGGTCCAGGAGGAACTCGACCGTGCCGGCGCCCTCGTAGCCGCAGGCGCGCGCCGCCTCCACGGCGGCCTTGCCCATGGCGGCGCGCATCATCTCGTCCACGGCCGGCGACGGCGCTTCTTCGATGAGCTTCTGGTGGCGGCGCTGGATGGAGCAGTCACGCTCGCCGAGGTGGATCACGTTGCCGTGACGGTCAGCGAGCACCTGGATCTCCACATGGCGCGGCTGGGCGATGTAGCGCTCCACGTACACGGCGCCGTCGCCGAAGGCGGCCTGCGCCTCGTTCTGCGCCTGCCGCACGGCGGCCTCGAGGGCATCCATCTCGTGAACGATGCGGATGCCCTTTCCCCCGCCGCCGGCGGCCGCCTTCACCATCACCGGCAGGCCGATCTGATGCGCTACGGCCACGGCGTCATCCACGCCCTCGATGACGCCGTCTGACCCGGGCGTGACCGGCACACCGGCCGCCGCCATCGTGGCGCGCGCCGCGGCCTTGTGCCCCATCAGCTCGATGGCCTCGGCGCTGGGGCCGATGAACACCAGCCCGTTCTCGGCACAGAGACGGGCGAAGCCGGCGTTCTCTGCCAGGAAGCCGTAGCCGGGGTGAACGGCCTGTGCGCCGTGCCCCTTGGCCGCCATGACGATCGCCTGCTGCACGAGGTAGCTGGCTGCGGCCGGCGGCGGGCCTATGCACACCGCCTCGTCGGCGTAGCGCACGTGGAGGCTTTCGCGGTCGGCCTCCGAGTAGACGGCCACCGTGCCTATACCCAGCTCGTGGCAGGCGCGCATGACACGCAGGGCTATCTCGCCGCGATTGGCGATGAGGACCTTCTCGAACACGGGCACTCCAGGTCGAGGGTTCGACGGGCCGGAGTATACCGGCATCCACCGCGGCCGCAGCCGGGCGGCGGGGTTGGCCGCCTGTGCGGCCGTTTGCGCCCGGGCGCGGCTGCCGGCGCGGCTGTCAGGCGCGCTTGCCCGCAGCCGTCGGGCGTGGTCGCCTGTGCGGCCGCCGGGCGTGGCCGGCGGCGGCCCGACGTGGGCGACTGCGTCGCGGTTGTAGCCGGGCGGCGGCCACATAGGCGCGAGCGGCCGCGTCGCGGTCGCCGAGCGGCCGTACGCGCCCGGGCAGGCGACACGAACGCAACGGAGCGCTGGTTTGAGGGCGCGCGCGCCGGTATACGGTAATCCCGTCCGCCTTCACTAGAGGCACGCCGCCAAGAGGAGGATCGTTGGACGAGAGCAAGCCGCAGAGGCGCGTGGACGAGAGCAAGCCGCAGAGGCGCATGGCCGTGGCCGGCGCCACCCCCAACCAGTGCGGGGTCGTGAGCAGCTTCTTCAGCGACGCGTTCCTGGTCGACTGCTACGGAGACGACCCCACCCTGCTCAAACGCCTGCACACGTCCCCGCCCGCCGTCCTCCTGCTGGACTCCGAGCTGAAGAATCTCGACGCGCTCCAGGTCCTGGCGGAGCTCAAGAAGGCCCCGGACCTGCGCGGCGTGCTCACCATCGTGTTCGTGCTTCCCGACGACTTCGAGATGTTCGAGAAGGCGCGCCGGCTGGGCGCCGAGGACGTGGTTGCCAAGCCGTTCGACCTGCAGGATCTGCGGGTGCGGATCGAGGGCGCCCTGTCGCGGCAGCGGACCGCGGCCAAGGGCCGCCTGCGTCTCGGCGCCCTCCTCGTCAAGAGCGGCATCCTGACCCAGGCGCAGGTCGACGAAGCCATCACGGAGCAGAAGCTCGAGGGCGGCCGCCTGGGTTCCGTGCTCGTTCGCCTCGGCCTGCTCACGGAGCTGCAGCTGGCCGAGGCCCTGGCACGGCAGATGAACATAGGTCTTGTGGACCTCCACCAGGTCGCTCCCTCAGCCTCCGCAGTGGCGCTCCTGCCGCGTGAGTTCATCATGCGTCACCGGCTGCTCCCCCTGAAGGTCGACGACTCCGGCAACCTCATCCTGGCGATGACCAACCCCCTCGACGTGGTCATCATCGACGAAGTGGCCCTGCGCACCGGCAAGCACGTGATGCCGGTCATCTGTACCGAGAGCGGGTTCGACGAGGCTATCACCATCTACCTGAGCACTCGTGGCAAGCTCAACCCCATGGTGCAGGAGGTCGTCGAGGGCGAAGACGAGATCCTGGCTCTCGACGAATCGATCGTGACCACGGTCGATTCCCTGATAGCCGATGCCGCCGGCATGAGGGCCAGTGACATCCACATAGAGCCCACGGCCGAGCTGGTACGGGTGCGCTGCCGCATAGACGGCGTACTGCACGAGCTGCGCGAGCTGCCGCTAGCCATGCACTCCGGCATCGTCAGCCGCCTCAAGATCATGGGTTCCATGGACATCGCCGAACGGCGCTTGCCGCAGGACGGCCGCACGTCGTTCGAATCCTCGTCCGGCCAGCAGATCGATTTGCGCCTGTCCACCATCCCGAGCATGCGCGGCGAGAACCTCACCATCCGCCTGCTCGAGGTGTCGCCCACGATACCCACCCTCGACGACCTGGGTATGCGCGGCGCCGGCCGGGAGCGGTACGAGGCGGCGATACGCGTTCCCGAGGGCGGCATCGTGATCGCCGGGCCCACCGGCAGCGGCAAGTCGACGACGCTGTACGCCACGCTCGAGATGGTGAACGAGCCCGACCGCAAGATCTACACGGTGGAGGACCCCATAGAACGCGAGATCGAAGGGGTCATCCAGACGGAGACCAAGGAGCAGATAGGGCTTACTTTTGCGCGCGCGCTCCGCTCGCTGGTGCGCCAGGACCCGGACGTCATCATGGTCGGCGAGATCCGCGACCTGGAAACGGCCAAGATGGCCGCGGACGCGGCGGTCACCGGGCACCTGGTCTTCACCACGGTGCACGCCTACGACGCCGCCTCCACCATCTACAGGCTCATCGAGATGGGCCTACCCCGCTACGTGATGGCGGCGGCCTTCCGTTGCGTGGTCGCGCAGCGCCTGGTGCGGCGGCTCTGCAAGCACTGCCGCCGCCCGGTCACCATGACCGGCGAGCGCTGGGACCAGCTCGGGCTGGGCGAGGCGCCGGCCGAACAGATCGACCTCTACGAGCCCGTGGGCTGCGGGCGCTGCTTCGGCACCGGCTACCTGGGCCGGCTGGGGCTCTTCGAAGTGCTGACAGTCGACGAGGAGCTGCACGACAGCATCGCCGGGAACGGGACCACAGCCGACATCCGTCGTATCGCGGCCTCGCGCGGCGTGGAGTCCATACGCCAGGACGGCATTCACAAGGTGCTCGACGGCACGACCAGCTACCTGGAGCTGCTGCGCGCGACCGCGTGAGGGGGCGCCTGCGCGGGGCGGGCGCGCGTGTGTGAAGGGCGGCGGACTGCGCGAGCAGTGCCG
>CAZIGT010000290.1:0-3904 GCA_964538465.1 uncultured Thermoleophilia bacterium
CAGCCGGTCGTCGGCAGGGCACGGCTTGGCGGCGCTGACGGTGGCCGCTAGGGACAGCGGCCACACGTTCGTTCATACTGATGTCAGACAACGCATATCGGGTGCCGCGGTACGGCGACCCGCTAGAATCGTGCAGGAATGGACGAGCGCGAGAACCAGAAGTCCCCGCCCGAGGACAGTCAGGGGCCAGGCTCCCGGACAGGTGAGCCGGAGTCTGGCCCAGAGCCTCGCGTGCCTCCAGAGCCTCCATCCGCGCCGGGTGACATGTCGGGCGTCACCCCCGCGTCCGACCGATCGGCACAGTCATCGGATCTGCCTGCGGAAGACGTCAGGCCAGATCTCGACCGCTTCCTGGCCGACTACTCATCCGAGCCTGAGGCGGAGGCCGCCGCGGCGGCGCGGTCGGCGGCCCGCGCGGATCGCCGGCGGGCCGCGCGCAAACGACTGTGGCGGCAGCGGCTGATCGCTCTGGGCATCGCGGCCGCGGCTGTGCTCATCGTCCTCATCCTCGGCTTCGCGTGGCCGGCGTGGTTCCTGGGCGCCGGCGGCTCGGCTGCCGGCGGCGCGTCTGGCAGCGGCTCGCCGACGCCTACGGCCTCGAAGAGCTCCGGCAAGCCCTCGGCCGGCGCCAGCAGCTCTGCTCACGCCGGCGCCAACAGCGGCTCCGGCAGCATCGTCGACTACGAGAACCCCAAGCCTCTGCGCACGCCGACCGTCGAGCTACCGCTGCGGCTCAAGATGTACGGCGACTCAGTCGGCGGCGACCTGGCCTGGGCCATGGCCGTGAAGATGGGCCAGCACCCCAAAATCAAGTACTGGAAGTTCTCGAAGCCGTGCACCGGCCTGGTTCGGCCGGACTACTTCAGCTGGCCCAATCACTTCCGCGAGGACCTCGCCCATCACAGCTACGGGGCGGTCATCTTCATGTCCGGTGCCAACGACGGCCAGGGCATGACGCTCAACGGGCACGCGGTGGCCTTCGGCAGTGCCACTTGGCTCAAGGAGTACCACCGTCGCGTAGGGGCGGCCATGGACCTGTTCCTGGCGCGGCGCGTCAAGCGCGTGTACTGGGTGGGCATGCCCGAGATGGGCGACCCCGAGTTCAGCGCTCTCATGGTCACCCTCAACAAGGTGTCGCGGGCGGAGGCGGAGAAGCGCGCGCCGTACGTGCGCTACGTCGACGCCTGGCAGATCCTGGACGGGGCCAACGGGGCGTACGTGGCGAGCTACCGGCAGCCGGACGGTGTGCACCTGGGCGATTCAGGTTCCTTCAAGCTCGCCGAGGCCATGTACGACATCATCGAGCGGGAGTGGCACATCACGGGGACGGGCACGGAGGCGGGCACGAGTCCGGGAACGGGCACAAGCTCGTCCGCCTCGCCCTGAAAGCGGCTGCTTGACATTTACTCGAGTCATTGAGTAGGTGCACTCACTGTTCTGAGTAAGTGACTGCCACGCAGGAGTGGCCAGATGGCCGAAGGTCGCACCCCCGCTGATGTCGAGCACGCCCGAGAACCCTGCATACGAGCGCCCTGTCGCGAACGTGCTCCGTGAGCGGCTGGCCGAACCACGCCGCTTCCTCGAGGTGTTGGCCGGGCCGCGTCAGGTCGGCAAGACGACGGCAGTGCACCAGGTGCTGCGCACGATGCCGGTTCCGTCCCACTACGCGAGTGGCGACGATCCTCTCCTGCGCCTGACGGCGTGGGTCGACGAGCAATGGGGCGTCGCCCGTGCACTGGCCGCGGCCGAGGGCACCGCGATCCTCGCGCTGGACGAGGTGCACCGCGTCCCGGGGTGGGCGGACAGGATCAAGGCTCTGTGGGACGAGGACTCGTGCTCCGCGGCGAACGTACGCGTGGTCCTGGTCGGCTCCTCGCCCTGGCTGCTGCATCAGGGCCTGGCCGAGCGTCTCCACGGCCGTTTCGAGACGATCCGTGCCGACCAGTGGTCGTATGCGGAGTGCCGGGCGGCGTTCGTCTGGGATCTCGACACGTACCTCTTCTTCGGTGGGTACCCGGGCGCCGCGCCGCTGATCACCGACGCGGCGCGCTGGCGCGCCTACGTGCGCGATTCCCTGCTCGAGAGCACCGTGGCCCGTGACGTGCTGGCCCTGCTGCGCGTCGACAAGCCTGCGCTCATGCGCCAGCTGCTGCTCTGCGCGTGTGAGCTGTCCGGGCAGATCGTGTCGCTGACCAAGCTGCTCGGTCAGTTGCGCGATGCTGGGAACGTGACGACACTGGCGCACTACCTGAGGCTACTGTCGACGGCGGGCCTGGTCACCGAACTGCAGAAGTACAGCGGCTCGCAGGTGCGTCGACGCGCGTCTATCCCCAAGCTGCTTGTACTGGACACGGCCCTCATGAGCGCTGCCGCCGACATGGACATGGTAGCGGCGAAGGCCGACGGCCAGTACTGGGGGCGTCTCGTCGAGAGCGCCGTGGGCGCGCACCTTGTGCGGCTGCGAGGCGATGAAGTCATGTACTGGAACCAGGGGCAGGCCGAGGTGGACTACGTGGTGGCTTCCACCTCGCGGCGGCCGGGATCCACGCGACCGCTCGCCGTTGAGGTCAAGAGCGGGCGTCCCCGAAGCGGGCTTCGAGGGCTCGATTTGTTCCTCAGGGAGTACGGCCCGGCCGAGACGCTGCTCGTTGGCGCGGGCGGGCTGTCCCTGGAGGAGTTCCTTCTTCTCGACTCGATCTAGACGGAGACCGCGGCCGTCGGCGACGTGACCATGATCAGGCGGACGACCGGGATCAGCGCCGGGGTGATCGGGTCCAGGCGCCCAGCCGGGTGGGGCCGCTGCTCGTACCCTCAGACTGCGGCGCCGGGTCGAGCGGGGCCGCTGCCGGCGTCGGTGGCGCGTACGGCGGCGGCGATCTCGTCGAGGTCGGCCGCCGTGAGCCGGAGCGTGGCCGCCGCGATCCAGCCGTCGATTTGCTCGGGGCGGCGGGCGCCTACTATGGCGCCGCTCACGCCCGGCCACGCCAGCACCCAGGCCACGGCCACGGCGGCAACGGGCACGCCGTGGCGCTGCGCCACCGGCTTGAGGGCGTCGCGCAGCGCCAGGTTGCGCGCCAGCGCCTCGTCGCTGAAACCCGGCTCTCGGCGGCGCCAGTCGTCTTGTGCCATCTGGTCTCGTCGCCGCACGCTGAAGCTGTCTGTGAGCTGGCCGCTCTCCATAGGGCTGTAGCAGATCACACCGGTGCCGTGTCTCTGCGCCCACGGCACCACGTCTCTGGCCGCTTCACGCGAGATCAGGGAGAGGGGCGGCTGCAGGGAATCCACGTGCCGCCCCGCCGCGCACCTGTCGAGCAACCCCACATCGAAGTTGGACACACCGCCCCAGCGCACCTTGCCCTCGTCGATGAGCCGCGCCATCTCCGCCCACGACTCCTCCACCGGCGTGCCGGTCAGATCCGGCCAGTGGAACTGGTAGAGATCGATGCGGTCCACGCCCAGACGGCGCAGCGACGCCTCGCACTCGCGACGGATGCTCGCGGGGCTCAGGTCGCGGCGCGGCACCTTCATGCGGTCGGCCGGATCCCAGGCCAGCCCACCCTTTGTGAACACGAGCGGCCGGTCGGTCGCAGGCAGCCCAGCCAGGAAGCGTCCCACGACCTCCTCGGAGTGGCCAAGGCCGTAGACGGCGGCCGTGTCTATCCAGGTGATGCCCAGGTCGAGGGCCCGCCGCATGGTCTGCAGCGACTGCTCGTCATCCTGCGGGCCCCAGCCGAACGACCAGCCGCCGCCGCCGATCGCCCAGGCGCCGAGGCCCACGACGCTGATCTCGGGGCCGGCGCTGCCCAGGCGGCGGGCGGGCAGGGGTGTGGGTGGGCCGGCGCTCATCGGCTCGGCCGCCAGCGCGCCACGTCGAGCGGCCGGCCGGTGCGAGGCGGCTCCCAGG
>CAZIGT010000291.1:0-3874 GCA_964538465.1 uncultured Thermoleophilia bacterium
TTGCGGGGTCCGCTGTGCCGTGGGCGCCGTGCCGTGGTGGCCAGGAGAGGCGCCGCGAGCGGCCAGGCCCGGACCCGTGCCGCTCCTCGCGGAACGCGCACTCTCCGCGGTGGTCAGGCTCCGGGGCCGGGATGGGTGCCCGGCCGGCGATGGGTCGGGCGGGCGCGGAGACGGAACGGGGCGGTCGCTTTGTCGAGCGGCTGCGCGGCCGCGGCGCGCAGGGCGGAGGCCGGCACCCCGACCTGCTCGGCCACGAACTCGTAGGTGAGGTCGGCCGCCCGCTGCTCGTCGAGCCACGGGTGGCCGAGCAGGATCTGTATGGAGATGCCGTCCAGGAAGGCCGAGACGCGCTCGACCACGTCGTCGAGCGGCGCGGCCAGGGTGAACTCCCCTTCCCCCACCCCCTGCTCGAGCATGGCGACCCAGTACGCCTTCCAGACTTGGCGACCACGGGTGCTCTCCACCCGGTAGCGCGGCGATCGGATGGCCCTGCCCCAGAGGCCGAGGTACACGATGATCTCCTGCCAGGAGAGCTCGTGGCTCACCCGCTGGGCGTCGATGAAGTGGGCGAGCTTGATGAGCGCCCTGCCGTTGCCGTAGACGATGCGATCGCGCTGGGCCACGGTCTCCCGTTCCACCCAGCGCGCTGCTTCTAGGAGCACGGCATCCTTTGTCGAGAAGTAGTAGTGGACGATCGCCGACGAGACGCCGGCTTCCCGTGCTATGTCGGCGATGCGGGTAGCGCCCATGCCGTGCTTGACGATCGCGCGGCAGGCAGCCTCCAGGATGCGTTCGCGAGGATCCGTGTGGGCGGCAAAGGCCTCGATCCGGGCCCCAGTTGCGCTGACGTGGTTCCTCGCCAACGGGGTGGCCACGGAAGCTCGCGCAAGGCGGTCGGGATGTGCCGAGACCGCTTGAGCGATAAGCGCAACGAGCTCCCGCTGGATTGCGGCGGGAAGTCCGCCGGGAGCGTGGGGCTGCTCGTTCTCGATGGTGTCGCGTATCAGGCGGATCATGCGCGCGGCGGTGCGTGGGCTCACATCCAGCTCGGCGGCCAGGCGCGCCGGTCGGGCGGCGTCCGGTTGGTGTGCCACCAGGGCGACGGCGCGAAACCACACCCCGAGTGGCACGTGCGAATGGTGGAACAGCGTGCCGGCCGCCGGATGAAGGTGCCAGCCACAGCTGTCGCAGGAGTACGAGAGACGCTGGGCGACGCGGTGGAAGGAGCGTCGCTGCCGGCAGCGTGGGCAGTCGGCGTGGCGTCCGTCGGCGCTGTAGAGCGTTCGCCAGAGCCAGTCGAGACAGAGATCGTCGTACTCCGAGCGGCGCGCGGACGTGCGCTTGCGCGAGAAGGCTCCGGTGCCGTCGGCGGGGCTCACGTCATTGTGGTTCGGGTCGGCGGGTGTCATCTCACGCGGGAGCGCTCCCCAAGGCCGGCTTGCGCGCCACCCAGACCTCTTCGCAGGGCCACTGGCGCGCCCACTCGAGGGTGGCCAGTTGGCTGTAGACAGTCGTGGAGCCTTCGGGCGGGCGCAGCTCGACGAGGTCTTCGACCTCGAAGCCGCTGCGCCGCAGAAGCCTGAGCATGTCGCCGTGACCCAGGTGGAACTCGACAGCCGGGTCGTCGGGCCACTCGAAGCGGTGCATACCGAAGTAGGGCCGCAGAAGTTGCGTGCCGGCGGGCACGCCCTCCTCGTCGGGAGTGAAGAGCATGAGGATGGCGCTGTTTCCTAGGAAGATGAGACGGCCGCCCGGGCGAAGCAGCCGGGCCGCCTCGGGGATCCAGACATAGGGGTCGCACCAGATGCTGGCCCCATACTCGGAGATGGCGAGGTCGAAAGACGCGGCGGGGAACGGCACCGTCTCGGCGTTGCCGAGAAGGAGCGGGAACTCGAGCCCGAACTCGTTCTGGTAGCGGCGGGCCGTCTCCAACTGCCTCGGGGAGTTGTCTATGCCTACGGGCCTGGCGCCACGGCGGGCAAGCCATGCGGATACATAGCCCGTGCCGCAGCCCAGCTCTATGGTGTCGAGCCCCGAGACGTCCGGCAGGAGATGTGCCTGCGACTCGGGGATGCTCCAGATGCCCCACGACGGCTCCTCAGACTCCCAGCACCTCCGGCCGGCCGCTTCGTAGCGGGCTGCACATGAATCCCACGCGGCGCGGTTCCGGGCCACGTGGTCGGGAAGGGCAGGTTGGGTCAATGTGACTCCTTGTGGACGGGCTGGGGCCTGATGAACGCTTCCGCAGCATACACGAAGAGAGGCGGGCGCCCTGTGCTCACGGACAGGACGCCCGCCTCAAGAACTCCCTGCATATCTACAGAGAATGCGGCGCGGTGAGCCGCGCCGTGGCCGTCAGTTCGTCTGCACCTCGTCGCGGCGCCAGATCGGCATGAAGCGCACGCCGCACTCGGCGATGAAGGCGTCGCGCACCTTGCGCGGCAGGATCTCCGGCGCCACGACGCCGACATCCTCGATCATGCCTGTGGCCAGGAACTCGGCGTAGATGGACGCCGGCGTGGACGTGCCGTACGAGACCATCGTGGCGCCGGGGATGCGCTCGTTGACCCACTTGATGTCCGGCGGGACGATGGTGTACACGATCGAGGCCGGCTTGCCGTTCTTCTCGCCTATCGCGTCAACGGTGACCACGCCGATGTCGGTGATCTGGCCGCTGAGGGCGATTTTGGCGAGTTCGTCGGCAGGCGGGTTCGCCGGCAGCGTGGCGACGAACACGTCGATAGGCCGTACCTGGCGCCCGTCCTTGAGCGTCACCGGCTGCTTGCTCGCCATGCCGCTGGCGACGAAGGCCTTGTCTGCCTCGATGCCCTCGTCCGGCATGCCCATCTTGAAGTCGACGTAGCGCAGGCCCTTGTCTCCGAACTTCTTGGGCAACAGACGCGGCAGCGTGGCGACCTCTTCATGGTCGTGGCAGATGACCGGGCCCAGGCCGAACGGCGCCGGGAACGTGTACCACTCCTTGCGGTCGAACGGCTCGACGCGCTTGAACTCGCCATCCTCGAACAGGAGCGGCGGCTGCGCGCAGTCCGTGTAGTAGGTCTCCTGCGACCAGACCTGCAACGGCACCGGTGAGTCGAAGATGCTGTAGTCCTTGATTCGGATCTCGAAACACTTGTCGAGGTCCTCGTAGGCGTTGCCGGCGAACGTGTTGGTGACGCCCGGGTCCATGCCGGTGCTGAGCAGAGCCGTGAGACCGGCCTTCTTGAAGTCGTCGTCGAGCGTGAGCTGCTCGAGGAACGCTTCGTCGATGGTCTTGGCCTTGGTCTGGCCGGAGGCCATGTCGAGATAGTGGGCGCCGGCCTTGAGGCAGGCGCGCATGATGGACATGTTGTATTCGGGGATCACGGCGTTGACAACCAGGCGGGCGCCCTCCGCGGCCTTGGCGACGGCGTTGCTGTCTGACGCATCGAGCTTGAGGGCCGTGGCCTTCCCGGCGCCGACCTGGCCGGCGACGAAGCGAGCCCGGGCCTCGTCGTAGTCGGAGACCACGATCTCGGTGACGTCCTTGCACCGGGCTAGGTTCCACGTGAGCACCTGGCCCTGCATGCCGGCGCCGACGATCAGCAGCTTCATGCTCGGATCACTCCTCGTGGCCCCGCATCGTGATGCTGAGGCGCCGCGACGGCGGGACCTGAGCTGTGGTCGCCACGAGGGCGACGCCGCAACGCCAACAGCCGTCTTGTACCAAAGCAATCCGCAGAAGACAAGCCTTGTGCCCTGCGGATATCGTGTTCCGGCACGCCGCCGGCTTCCACTATCGTGGGGTGGACGTCCGGGAGGCCGCTCTGGAGCCTTCGCCTCGGGGGCACCCCGTGAGGGCTGGGAGCCTGGGGCTCGAGCAACCGCAGGGCGG
>CAZIGT010000292.1:0-2899 GCA_964538465.1 uncultured Thermoleophilia bacterium
ATCGCCGGCAGAACCAGCTGGTCGTGACGCGACCACTCTCGCGGCCGCCTCGCGAGCGCCGAGATGGCCCCAACGACGTCGTCGCTGGCCACCACGGGCAGCATGGCCAGCGCGTCGAACGCCACCGGCAGGCCCTCCTCCTCGCTCAACACCGCCACGTCCGCAATGAAGACCGGCTGGCGTTGCACCAGGGCGTTGGAGAACGGGGCGGTCGCGATGCTCAGAGTGGTGAACGATGTGCGCGCGTCCTGGGGCAGCCCCCAGTCGTCCTTCAGGGTGGCCAGCCCGCTGGCACGGTCGACCTCGTGGTACGTGACTGCGTCGACGCCCGGTAGCTCGAACACCGCCATGAGCGTCGCGGTGACCAGGGCGTCGGCATCGGTCGCCTGCGTGGCGGTCGTCACGACGCGCTCGAGTGTCAGCAGGTAGACATCGCCGGCTAGGCCGTTCTCCCCGGTCGACGGGCCGGGCTCGTCGGCGACTGGGCCGTTGGTGTTCGCGGCCGCCTCGGCCGGCGGTCGGCTGCGGTTCCGGAATGCCTCGAGATGAGGGGTGGGCTCTTGCGTGATGGGTTCTCCAAGCCGCAGATCAGGCACCTAGGCCTATCGACCGCGATTCCCAACGGGCGATGGAACAGTCGTCTACGGGCACTGGAGCGGTCTGGTACCGTAGTCGCTTGTGCGAGGGCGTTCTCAAGGGGCGATGGGCAGATGAAGATCGAGGAGTTCGCGGTAGAGAACTGGATGAACGAGCGTGAGATGTCGGCTCGCTGGAACCTCGGCGAGACGTGCATCGACTCTCTTACGCTGGACGAGCTGCTGAGCCTAGGCGGCGATCCCGAAGCGACGCTGGCCCGGCTGCGTGCGATGAAGCTCACCTACGGCTTCATCGCCGGCGCGCCGCGCCTGCGCGAGCTGATCGCCGCCACGTACCAGGACATGGCGCCGGAGCAGGTGCTCACCACCACCGGTGCCATAGGCGCCAACTTCCTCGCCGAGTACACGTTGGTGGACCGTGGCGACCGCGTTGTGTGCGTACAGCCCACGTATCAGCAGCTCCACTCGGTGCCGCGGGGCTTCGGCGCGGACGTGCGCCTCCTGCGCCTGCGGCCGGAGGACGGGTTCCTTCCCGACGTCGAGGAGCTGCGCGCGCTCGCCGGCGGCCGCGCGCGCCTGATCGTCATCAACAACCCGAACAACCCCACCGGCGCGCTCATGGAGCGCGACCTGCTGGAACGGATCGTCGAGGTGGCGCGGGAGAACGACGCCTACCTTCTGGCCGACGAGGTCTACCGTGGCCTGGAGCACGATCCGGCCGTGCACACGCCGTCTGTTGTCGACCTCTACGAGAAGGGTGTGAGCACCGGAAGCATGTCCAAGGTGTACTCGCTGGCCGGTCTGCGCCTTGGCTGGGTGGCCGGCCCGCGCGATGTGGTCGCCGACTGCGAGCAACACCGTCACTACACCACCATCAGCTGCGGCATGCTCGAGGAGCAGCTCGCCATCATCGCGCTCGAGAACATCGACACGCTGCTCGAGCGCAATCTCGCGCTGGTGCGCGCCAACGCAACCACGCTCGACGAATGGGTGCGCGGCCAGGTGCACGTGGATTACGTGCCACCGCGTGCCGGCACCACGGCCTTCCTGCACTACGACCACCCGGTGCCGTCGGCCCGCTTCGCCGACGAGCTCCAGGCTCTCAACGGCACGTTCCTGGTGCCCGGCGGCGCGTTCGGGTGGGAGAACTGGCTGCGCGTGGGCTTCGCGTGTGCCTCAGAGACGCTGGCCGCCGGGCTGGCCGGCGTGGCGGAGTACATGGCCGGCCTCGGCCACTGAGCGGGGCGGCGCGGCATGGACGGTCGGCAGCGGAGCAGGCGACGGGCGGCGCAGCGGATCGCGGCCGCGCGGTGCCGCGGCAAGAACAGATGTGGGAGGCGGTCCGCGCGCCGTCCGTGAGATACTGGCAACACCGCGCGGATACTCCGTACGTCGTCGTCCGCCGCGGTGCGCCGGTCAACGGACCCATGGAGGGCTTCATCTTGTTCGCACGGCGCAGGTCGAGGCACCTGCTTGGTGAGGGCTTGGCGGCGGTGCTCCTGCTGGTCGGGCTCTCGGTCGCGGCTGCTCTGACGCCGGCCGCGCCCGTCGCCGCGGCCGGCGACCACGCCGCCCTCGCCGCGTCCACCAGCCGTACGCCTACGGGCAGTCCCACCCCTACCGTCACCCCTACTCCATCCGCCACTCCCGCGGAGACGCTGCCGCGGCCCACTCACAGTCGCCGGCTGAGGATCTACTTCGGCGGCGACTCGGTGGCCTGGGACGTGGGTTCGCCGTTCGCCCGCATGGCGGCCGCCACGGGCGTCATGACCTGCCGGGTCGACGCGGTGGTCTCATCGCGTATCGTCACGGACTTCCAGACCAACTGGCCGGCGCGCATGCGCCAGGTCATGCGCAGCACGCATCCCAAGGCCGTGGTCTTCATGATCGGCACCAACGAGGGCGGCTGGTCGCTCACGGTCAACGGCCGCTACCTGGACTTCTGGTCGGACGCCTGGCGCGACTACTACCGTCACCGCGTCCGCAAGATGCTGGACATCATGTTCAAGGGCGGCGCCCGACGGGTCTATTGGGTCGGGATGCCCAAGATGGGCCCCAACGCCCACTCGGGCATGAACGAGCAGATGATGCGCATCAACAACTGCGTCAAGAAGGAGATCGCCGCGCGCCCGGCTGCCCGCTTCATCGATTCGTGGAGCATCCTGTGCACCAAGTCCGGAGCGTACGTGGATGCGTGGCGGGCGGGGGACGACATGCACCTCTCGCCCAGCGGCGGCAAGAGGCTCGCCCCCTATGTGATGAAGGCCGTCAAGAAGGACTGGCTGCCGCGCCAGTGAACCCCA
>CAZIGT010000292.1:2909-3838 GCA_964538465.1 uncultured Thermoleophilia bacterium
CGCCCGCGCGGCCGTGAGGCCCGCGCGGCGCGCGGCGCGGCGCGGCGCGCGGTCATCCGCCGTCGCAGGCTCACGGCCGGCGCGGTCGTCCTGTTCCTGCTCATCTGCATCTGCCTGGCCGTCGTCATCGCGGCCACGGGCGACTCGCCGGCGTCAGACGACGGCTCCAAGCCGAACACGGGCGCCGACTCGAGCAAGAGCCCCAAGCCCAGCAAGAGGCCCAAGCCGGGCAAGACCCCCTCCACGATGGCTTTGCCTACGCCGCCGAAAGCGGAGCCGTTGCGCTTCTTCGCCGGTGGCGCGTCGATGGGCGGGGAGATGGGGAACGCGGTCATCCCGATCATCTACAAGACGGGCAAGGCCAAGACCGTTGGCTGGTACAAGGTCTCCTCGGGTCTCGCCCGGCCCGACTTCTTCAACTGGTTGGAGTACCTCGAGAAGTACAGTAAGCGCTACCAGGCCATGGCGCTCATGATGGGCACCAACGACGCCCAGGGCATGAAGCTGTCGGACGGCTCCGTCGCCAAATGGAGCACGAAGGCGTGGAAGGCAGAGTACCGGCGGCGCGTGGGCAAGGCAATGGACATCATGCTGGACTCCGGGGTGCAGCGCGTGTACTGGGTCGGCATGCCGGTCATGAAGGCGACCAATTTCAACAAGGACATGCAGGTGATCAACGCGGCGTTCCGCGACGAGGCCGAGAAGCGCAAGCCGAAGGTGCGCTACATCGATACGATGCGGCTCTTCAGCAGCAACGGCGTCTACGACCCTCGCTGGCGCCAGTCGGACGGAGTGCACTTCAACATCGCCGGCACGCAGCGCCTCGCCGACTACGTGGCCGGCATCATCGAGAGCGAGTGGCATCTGGGCGACGGCGACGGCTCATCGCCGTCGCCGTGACCCGCGCTGCCGCGAGCCCTCCGCTCAGG
>CAZIGT010000293.1:0-3835 GCA_964538465.1 uncultured Thermoleophilia bacterium
ACGTCCGGTCATACGATTCTAGATGCGAAGGCCTGCCCGGCGAAACCGGCTCCTGCCGCACGACCGATCCGGCTCGCGTCTTCTCGCGGCGACGCAGTACCGGGCTACCCGACCCAACTGACGAACTCGTCCAGGTCGGCGCGTTCGCGCGGGAACGAGTTCAGGGCAGCGTCCGGGTCGGGGTAGCCGAGAGTGACGCCCACGACGAGGAGCTTGCCCTCGTCGTCGGGCAGCAGCCTGCGGAGCAGCTCAGGGAACCTGACGGCAGTGGCCATGATGCAGGTTCCCAATCCCTTCTCATGCGCCGCCAGGCACAGCGACTGAACGAACGCGCCACTGTCGAAGCCGGCATAGGCGCCGGCCACACGCTTGTCGACGCCGCAGACGACCAGGCAGGGGGCGCCGAACAACCGGCCCATTCGCGTCATCTTGCCTTCTCGGCTGCAGTCGAGGCCAGCCTCCGATTCAGTGGTCTCGCGGACGGCCATGAGGCGCGCCGTGCGCTGCATGCACGCCTCGGGCCACTCCCTTCCGGGCATGTCCAGGTCTGGGCGTCCCGGCGCGTCGTCGACCAGCATCTGCGTGAACTCGCTCTTGAAGCGCTCGAGCGGCTCTCCTGTGAGGACCCAGACATGCCAGCCCTGCGTGTTGCGCCACGAAGGCGCCCACCGCGCCTCGTCGAGGATCTCGCGGATGAGTTCCTGAGGGACGGGATCCGGCTTGTAGGCGCGGATGCTGCGCCGGCTGAGTATGCTGTCGTGTAGCTCCATGAACCTGCTCTGACTCCTGATCGTGAGGCTGCGTACTGGGACGACAGACTACTACGAAGCGTGCTCCCCATATGCGGCCAGCGCCATGTCCAGCGCCTTCTCGAAATGCCGCGGGTCCCAGTAGGTGATGCGCTGCAGGTATGGCTGCAGCTCGGCGGGCAGAGCCCGGGGTTCACCCGCCGGCTCGTCCGGACGGTCTCCCTTGGCGGCGTGACGGCTCCACAGGGTGGCGAACGCGAACCCTACCACGGAGGCTCCGATGATGTGCACCAGTTCGGCGGCCTGTTCGGGAGAGAGGCCGCCGCGGCGGAACAGGTCCGCCATGACGGCGGCGGTCGAGCTCGAGTGGACGCCGCCGCGCGCCAGGATGGGGATGGCGTTCGGGTGATCCTGCATGAGACGGTGCAGCCCGAGCCACATGGCCCGGACCTGCGCGCGCCAGTCGTCGGTCGCGGTTTCCACGGGCGGCGCGCCCGACCCCGGGCCCTCCGCCCACAGGCGTTCGGCAACGCCGGCCAGCATGGCCTCCTTGTTGGGGATCTGCCGGTAGACGGTCATGGGCTCCACGCCGAGCTCCTGCGCCAGCCGCCTCATGGTGAGGGCCTCGAGGCCCTCATCGTCGATGAGGCGCAGGGCCACATCGATCACCAGCTCCGCGGTCACCGGTCCGCTGCGCTTTCGCGCCGCCCGCTCCTTCGCGCCGCGCGATGCCTTGTTCGCCATTCGTCTTCCTCTCCTCGGTCGGGTCGCCGTCGCCAAGCGCTCGCAGACGCGGTCTTCGTCGACCTGTCGCCCTCGCGAAGGTGGCAGGACGACCGATTGGCTCCGGTGTGCGGTTGACAGTACCTAGTAACGCTGTGACGGTACCGACGTTACAGTAACGCCGTTACCGTAACCACCGTACACCTCCGTTGCACCGAGTGCAAGACCAGTCCCGCCTGAGGAGAAGGCGATCGCACCGGCGATGTGAGACGGGTGACCGCATCGCGGTGCCCATATCCACATAACGGGCAAGCAGCGTATGATGGGGCTGTGCGACCGAGCAGCTTGCCGTAGCGCCTACGTGGCGCGCCGCACCGCGCCAGGGCGCCGCGCAGACCGACAAGGGGGTCCTCCATGAGGTTCATCGACGCTCATCTGCATACCGACATGATCGAGGATGCTCAGCTTCAGAAGCTCGTCATGATGGGTATGGAGGCGTGTGTCATCCCCAGCCCCCACATGTTCATCGGGACGCACTCTGCGGATACCGTGCTCCTGCTCTGGGAGCGGTTCCTCACGATGGAGGCGAGCACCGCCCGCACACTCGGCTTCGAGGCTTTCGCATCGTTGTCGGTGCCGTTCTTCGGGGTGAACAGGGCAGATGCCGAGAGGTGTCTGGAACGTCTGCCCGAGTTCCTCGAGAACGAGCGCGTGGTGGCCATGGGCGAGATCGGCCTGGACTGCGGCACCGACTTCGAGGTCTGGCTCTTCCGCGAGCATCTGCGCATAGCCAAAGCGCACGACCTGCCCGTCATTCTGCACACGCCCATCCGCATGGCGCCGCAGGGCCCCACGGTCACGCCCAGGGTCTTCGAGATCATCAAGGAAGCAGGATTCCCCATCGAGAGGTGCGTCTTCGACCACGCCGCTGAGGAGACCCTGGACTTCCGTATGAGCACCGGCGCCATAGTCGGCCTCTCCATTTGCTGGGACAAGATGCCCCCGGAGGTGGCCGCGCGTACCGTCATCGATCACCCGGAGTGGCGCGACCGACTCATCATCAACAGCGAGCTGGGCGGCCAGGGCAACGACTACTTCATGGTGCCGCGCGTCATGCTGGCCATGAAGCTGATGGGACTGGGCAGGGAGACGATCGACCGCGTCTGTTACCAGACGCCGAAGGACTTCTTCGGGTTGCCGCTGAAATAGAGGGTTCGGGAGCACGTCGACGCGCCACCCGGGCACGTGCCCCGGTGGCGCTCGATATCATGGATAGGTCGCGCAAGCTGTGAGGGAGGATGGCCCGGATGTCCGGCGATGGTACGGCAGTCAGCACTGAGAACGGCACGCGGAATCCGCGGCGCGAGGGCGTGCAGGTCATCGCCCGCGCCGCCGAGGTGCTGCGACGGCTGGCGGCCGAGCCGGAAGGCCTGGCGCTCGGCGACCTGGCCAACCGGGTCGGCCTGCCCCGGTCGACGGTGCACCGCATCGTGCGGGCGCTCATCGACGAGGGGTTCGTGCGCACGGCGCCGTCTGGAAGGCTTCGCATAGGTCCCGGGCTCATCGGCATAGCGGTCTCTGATCGCCGTGACCTGCGGCACGAGGCGGCGCCGTTCCTGGAGCGGCTTTCGCACATCGTGCACGAGACGGTGGACCTCGCCGTCCTCGACGGCGGCGAGGTCCTGTTCATCGACCAGTACGCCTCGCGGCGCTCTCTGCGGGTCGTGTCGGAGATCGGCGCGCGCTTCCCTCTGTACTCCACGGCCAATGGCAAGGCGCTCCTGGCGGCGTTGCCGCCGGACGAGGCCGAGCGCCTGCTGCCGCGTACGCTCAAGCGCATCACGGCCAACACGATCACAGACAAGGCCGCGCTGATGGAGGAACTGCAGCTGGTCCGCGAGACGGGGCTCGCCTACGACCGCGAGGAGCAGAACATCGGCATCGTGGCCATCGGCACGGCCGTGCAGGACGCGGCGGGCACGCTGGCCGCGGTCACCGTGGTCATGCCGACGGCGCACCTGAGCGACAACCAGGCGCAGATCGAGGCGGCGTTGCTCAAGACCCGCGATGAGATCCAGGTAGTCCTGCGCGGCGAGTAGCCGGCGCGGGCGGGGCGGCGACGCGGCCCGCGAGGGCGGTGCCGCAACCGTCGGGCACGACTGCCTGCTGATCCAGCGCGTCGGTGTCATGAAGGAGACGATGGCCGCGGGCTGGGTCTGCGGGAGCGAGGCCTAAGGCATTCGCACACCAACGGAGGGCGCCACGGTTTCGGAGACTGGTTCAGCGAGTCGGCAGAACAAGGCTCAAGACCATCGAGTGACCGGCCGCGGCGGTGCGGGCGATGACCGCGTCTACGGGGTGCA
>CAZIGT010000294.1:0-3812 GCA_964538465.1 uncultured Thermoleophilia bacterium
AACCTGAATGTGAGTTCCGTGTACGCGCGCAGGCGCACCATCGGGCGGCCGGGCAGCATCTGCTCGATCGTCTCGAGGGTGTCGTTCGGCGTGTGCCAGAAGGAGCCGTACAGCTCGGTCTGTTCGTATCCGTCGAGGTCGCCGATCTCCCAGTTGGTGGACTCAAAGGCCACGATGGGGATGCCGGCCCGGTTGAAGGCCGTATAGTCGCTGAACCCGTCCGGCGTGAGGCCGGCCGGGTAGTCAGGATTCAGGCCGGGCTGCATCTCGATCGGCAGGCGGTAGCGCGCGATGATCCGCAGCATGGCATCGCGCGCCCACGTCTTCTCGTTGAAGCCGGCGTGGATGTAGAGCTTGTCGCCGACGATCAGCGAGTCGTAGTTGATCATCACGATGGCACGGTCGATGTCTTGTTGCGCCATCTGCGCGACGAATGCCGCGGAGCCTTTGAGGCCCGCCTCCTCGGCGCCGAAGGCCACGAACATCAGGTCGTAGGGCAGTCTGTACCTGGCGATGCGCTCCGCCACCTCGAGCATGACGGCCACGCCTGAAGCGTTGTCGTCGGCTCCGGCGCCTGCCGAGACCGCGTCGTAGTGGGCGCCCACGATCACCAGCGGCACCACCTCGCCGCACCGGTGATGCCGGGCCCTGCGAACGGCGATCACGTTCTGCGAGTTGTACGTGACGCCCTTTCTCGTGTACGTGAACGTCTGCGTCGTCGGCTTGTAGCCGGCGCAGCGGAACCACCTGGCGACCTTCTCGGCGGCTGTCACCTCGTCGGCCGTTCCCGCCACCCGCAGGATCTTCGTATACGTACCGTCCGGGTTCTTCACCCGGGTGAGCTTGTCGATGATGCTGTAAGCCTTGGTGCCGTAGTGTGTCGGCCCAAAGGCCGGTCCGCCCGGCTGCGTGCAGGACGACTTGTCGGCCAGCGCCACTGGCGCCGCCAGCATAAGTGTCAGCACGACGACCGCGGCCGCCAGCAGCAACGCGTATCTTCGCAACGAACGCATGGTGACTCCCCCTCCGACTCGGCTCTATGCACCGTCGTCATCATAGTACCGACTGCTGGTCAGTACCAATATGCTTGTCCGGTATGATTCGATCCATGAAGACGGTCAGCATCGACGACTGGGTCGCAGAGGTGAAGGCTATGCCGGGGTCAGACGGCATCGGCATGATCCTTGTCCACGAAGGCATGGTGCGTGGCAGGTCGCGCTCCGGCGATCCCGTGCGTGGGATGAAGCTGGCCGCCGACAGGGACCGCCTCAAGGAGGTGGTCGCTGAGGCCGGCACGTGGCCGGGCATCTTCGTGGCACGCGCGTGGGTCAACGAAGGTTCGCTGTCGGTCGGAGACGACATCATGAAGGTGCTGGTGGCGGGCGACATCCGCGAGAACGTCTTCGCCGCTCTCGAGCTCCTGGTGTCGCTCGTCAAGCGCGAGGTGGTCTCGGAGACCGAGCTGCGCTGACGCCGGGATGCCCCGCTCTATCGCAGCGAACCGTCGCTGACCCGGCCGCGTAGGTCAGCGACGGTCTTGCGCGCCTGCGTCTGTCAATCAATGCCGAAGGGCGGCTCGGCGCCGGCCACGGCGTGCGCATCGGGCGAGCTCTCGAGCTCCTCTCGGGTGGGCACGCGACCGGCCGCCTTGATCTTCTTCCACTCGCGGGCCAGTATCGGCGCCGCGACAGCCAGCCCGATGAGGTTGAGCATGCCGCCCACGGCCATCACGTAACCGGACATCCAGCCGTACATGATCGGTGCCAGGAAGGTGCCGAGCATGCCGGCGAGCTGCATGGACGTGGTCTCGAGTCCCGTGACCGTGCCCAGCCAGGCCGGCGGGCTCACCTGTATGAGGAATGCCTGCTTGGGCGGGTACGAGAAGGCGATGGCCAATCCCTCGATCGCGTTCACTATCAGGAAGAGGACGAGGTTGGTGGTGGTGCCGTAGATGACCCAGGCCACGGCCGAGATCGTGTAGCCGACGAACATGAGGGCGAAGCGGCTGTAGCGGTCGGCCAGTATGCCGCCGGCGAACGAGAGCAGCATGGGCACGCTGAAGACGATCCAGGTGGCGGAGATGTACGTGAGCGAGGCGCCCAGGTGCTTGAGCCAGAGGCTCCAGACCACCTCGAACGCGCCCATGGCGAAGTGACCGGTGAAGGCGACGATGATGAAGGCGATGATCGGCGCCGTGAGGATGGAGCGATACGGCGGCCGGCTGGTCTTGGCGCGCTGCCGCTCCACGCGGCGCCTGTGCGTCGCCGCCGGCTCGCGTATGAGCACGAGGTTCGCCACGCCCGTGACGGCCGCCAGGATTGCGCCGAAGTAGAAGATGGCGTAGAAGCCGGAGGTGCCGCCGTGGAACATGTGGTAGATGGGCGGCGCCAGCGCCGGCCCCACGATGAGCCCGCCGAACTGCGCCGAGGTGAAGATGCCGAAGGCCTTGCTCCGGTCCCTGTCGGTGCTGACGTCCGCCACGAACGCCGTGGCGGCCGGGGCTACGGCGGCGGTACCTACGCCCTCCAGCAAGCGGAAGAACACGAACCACGCCGGGTTCTTCGTGGTGGTGAAGAGCAGCATGGCCACGGCGAAGAGGGCGGCGCCGCCGACCATGACGGGCTTGCGCCCTATGGTGTCGCTCAACCAGCCGAACGGCGATGAGAAGAGCAGCGTGCCGAGGTAGAACATGGCGGCGATCACCCCGATCATCCACATGGAGCTGTGTGCCTGTTCCTTGAGGAAGATGGGAAGGTACGGAATGATTGCGCCGAAGCCCGTCCACACGACGAACTCGGTCGAGCAGACGACACTCAGCTGAAGCCAGCTGGTGCGGGATGGGGCGAGCGGGGTGTCTGATGTGGGGTTGCGGGTGGTCATGCGGCTTCTGGTCCGTGGCTCGGCGGGCCAGGCCTGCTGCACGGGCGCCCGCTACGCATATCGCCCCAAGGCTATCACCTGCCCGGTACGCGGCGCAGCCGGGCGGCCGGCAGGGCACGTGTCGACAGCCGGCCGCCCGGGCTCGCGCTGCCTGCGGACGCCTGCCGAGTGCCGGTCGTCTCGTGCGACGGCTTGGCGCCTGCGCGCCACGTCCGTGCCGCTCTCCACTTGCGTCCGCGTCCCACGTGTGCGATATCCACCTCACACGGGCTTCGGGGGGATGGAGGTGCACGGTGGCGGCAGCGGGCGGACCATCAGGTGGATCGGCTGGCGGATCATCAAGCGGATCCGTGGCTGGATGGTGGGAGGCGCACTCAGCGCAGGCGGGGCCCATAGGGAGCTACCTCTTGCGTCTCACGGAGGCGCAGTGCGAGCGGCTGCACGAGGCCACCCTGCAAGTGCTCGAGCGCACCGGGCTCGTCGTCGACGAGCCGGAGGCGCTCGAGCTTCTGGATGCCGCCGGCGCGCGGGTCGACGGCACGCGCGTGCGCATCCCCGCAGGGCTGGTCGAGCGCGCGCTGCGGGTCGCACCGCGCGTGGTCAAGCTCTACGACCGCGCCGGCGCGCCGCGCATCGAGCTGTCTGGCTTCGCGACCTACTACGGCACCGGCAGCGACTGCATGTACTGCATCGACCATCGCACCGGTGAGCGACGTCACGCTGTGCTGCAAGACGTGGCCGACGCCGCGCGAGTCAGCGACGGCTGTCCCAACATCGACTTCGTCATGTCCCTCTTCTCGCCCAGCGACGTTCCGCCCGCGGTCATGGACCGCTACCAGATGGCCGCTATGCTCACGAACACCACCAAGCCGCTCGTCTACATCACCATGAACGACGAGACGGCCCACTCCGATATCACGGAGATGGCGGAG
>CAZIGT010000295.1:0-3776 GCA_964538465.1 uncultured Thermoleophilia bacterium
CCTGCGGTCGTATGCGGAAGGCGCCGGCCACGTTGACGGCTCGGCCGGCCCGGCCGAGCCGGCTCTGGTGGCCGGCGCCGCGCGTGCGTTCCAGCACGTCCACGACCGGCAGGCCCACCTGGTCCGCCAGCTCACGAGCGAGCAGCTCGGCATGGTCGAACCCGCGCTCCACGCGGCGCTCGCGGGTGGTGGGAGCCCAGGTGATCGCCTGGCGGGCGTGACCATGGGCGGCTGCCGCGGCCAGCACGTCCCGCAACCGCGGCGCCGACAACTCGGCCATCTCGGCCGCGAGCGAACGGAGCCCGCGGAACTTGCAGGCCGTCACCAGCTCGCGCGCCGGGCCATCGTAGGCGAAGGCCGCGGCCGTCGTAGCGAAGCTCAGCCGACGACCCTCGCACTCCAGGCAGTGCAGCGTCGGCAGCGGCGTGGGCCGTCCGCAGCGAAAGCACCGCGGGCCGTCAAGCGGGACCAGGTCGTCGCGGCACGACGGGCAGAGCCAGGCTCCGGGGCGGCCGCAGTGTACGCAGCGGCGCGGCAGGACCAGGTCCACGGCCTCGCCGGCCAGCCGGCGCAGCCAGTGCGAAGAGGACGGTCGCGGCGGTGGCTGAAGCGCGAGCACGGGGACGCTGTCGCGACTGGGGTCCGGCGCGACGCCTCAGGCGCCGCTGGGGACTGCCGCGTTCACCGTGACACCGGGTACGAGACGGGCATGCTCCTCCACCACGGCCTGCTCCTCGACGCGGCAGCCGTCTGCGATCACCGCGTCGATGCCGACGACCGCGCCGTCTCCAATGACCACGTCCCGGCCGAGGATGCAGTCACGCATCTCGACCCCAGCGCCGACGGTGCAGCCATCCCAGAGGACAGAACGTTCGATGGTGGCCCTCGCTCTCACCGTGCACCGCGGGCCGATGACGACCGGACCGACGAGCCGGGCACCCGCGCCCACTTCGGCGCCTGCGCCGATGAGCACAGGCGGCACCACCTGGACACGATCGCCGAGGTCGGCGCCCGGCGCCACCCAGATGCCGGGACGGACCTGATCGCCTCTGATCTCCACGCTGACGGCGCCCGCAAGCGCATCTGCGTTGCCCTGTAGATAGGCCCCCAGACTGCCCACGTCGTTCCAGTACGAGTCGGCGTGCCACGCGTACAGTGCGTCACCGGCCGCCATCGCTGCCGGGAAGACGTCTTTCGCGAAGTCGACGAAGCGGCCCTTCGGGATGTACTCGAAGATGCTCGGCTGGCACGCGTAGATGCCGCAGCTGCAGAGGTTCGAGTGCGCTTCCTGCCGCGAAGGCTTCTCCTGGAACCCGGTGATCCGCTGCCGTTCGTCGTGGACGACCACGCCGTATCGGGACGGGTCGTCCACCGGCGTCACGGCCAGAGTGCAGAGGCCACCACTGGCCTTGTGCGCCGCCATGAGAGCGGTAAGGTCGATGTCTGTGAGGGCATCGCCGCTGATGACGAGGAAGGTGTCGTCGCCGAGGAAGTCGCGGAAGCGGCCGACGCCGCCGGCCGTTCCGCTCAGCTCCGGCTCGAAGACGTAGCGCAAGCCGACCCCATAGGCCGACCCATCGCCGAGGTGGTCACGGATCTGGCCCGGCTGGTAGTGCAGGTTGGCGGCCAGTTCCGTGAAGCCGTGTCGCGCCAGCAGAGTCACCAAGTGCCCTATGGCCGGACGCCCCGCCACCGGCACCATCGGCTTGGAGAGCGTCTCCGTGAGCGGGAGCAGGCGGGTGCCGAGGCCTGCCGCCATGATCATCGCCTTCATCGGCCGGCCTCCTCGGCGGCGAACGCGGCCGCCAGCGACTCCCCGTACGGCGGCCGCAGCACGCCGACCTCGGTGACGATGCCGGTGATGAGAGCGGCCGGAGTGACGTCGAAGGCCGGATGCCGCGCGGCGGCGCCGGGCGGGCAGATCCGGTGGCCGGCCACGCTGAGTACCTCTTCGGGGTCGCGCTCCTCGATGGGGATCTGCTGCCCGCCGGCGATGCTCATATCCACGGTGGAGAGCGGCGCCGCCACGTAGAACGGCACGCCGTTGGCGTTCGCCAGTACGGCCACCGAGTACGTGCCGATCTTGTTGGCCGTGTCGCCGTTGGCAGCTATGCGGTCGGCCCCCACCACCACGCCCTGGATGGCGCCGCGGCTCATGAAGTGGCCGGCCATGTTGTCGCTGATGACGTGGTAGGGGATGCCCTCCACGCCCAGCTCCCAAGCCGTGAGACGCGCACCCTGCAGCCACGGGCGCGTCTCGTCGACGAACACGTGGAGGTCGCCGTTGAAGCGGCGAAACGCCGAGCGGACCACACCAAGGGCGGTGCCGTAGCCGGCCGTGGCCAACGCGCCGGCGTTGCAGTGCGTGAGTATCGAGTCGCCCGCCCGGAAGAGCGGCGCGCCGTTCTCGCCGATGCGCAGGCAGCGGTCCACATCGTCGTCGTGGATCTCCTGTGCGCGCGCCAGCAGACGCGTGGCGGTCTCCGTCGGCTCTCCCCCGCCGCTCCACACGGCCCGCATCTGGTCGACGGCCCAGGTGAGGTTGACGGCCGTGGGCCGCGTGGCCATGAGGCCCTCCGCGGCCTTCTCCATGGCGGCGACGAAGACGGCCGGCGTCTCCGCGGCGGCCGTGCGCCCGGCCAGCGCCAGCCCCCCGGCCGCCGCCACACCGATGGCCGGCGCACCGCGCACCGTCATGTCCTTGATGCGCGCCGCGACATCCTGCCAGGTGGCGCAGTGCACGTAGCGCTCTTCGTGCGGAAGGGCCAGCTGATCGATGAGCACGACCTCATCCGGCAAGATCTCCACGGTGCGTACCCGCAGCCGCGACGAGGCGGCGGCCGCGGTGGTGTCCGACGAGGCAGTCCTGGTCACTGTCAAACCCTTACGTCAGTGTTGATGGCGTCTGCAGGGCCCGCCACCCGCCTGCAGCTTCCCGCAGCCCGGTTCAGGTACCCTGGTCCCAGGAGGCAAGGTACGCCGCCTGCTCCTCGGTGAGCGTGTCGCAGGCCACGTCCATCGTGGCCAGCTTGACCCGGGCGATCTCGTCGTCGATCTCGCTAGGCACCACGTACACCTTCTTCTCAAGCTCGGCGTGATGCTGGACCATGAACTCGGCGCTGAGCGACTGGTTGGCGAAGCTCATGTCCATGACGGCGGCCGGATGGCCTTCCGCCGCCGACAGGTTGACCAGGCGGCCCTCCGCCAGTAGGTACAGGCGACGGCCGTCGGCCATGGTGTACTCCTCGACGAAGTCGCGCACTGTACGCTTCCTGGTCGCCAGCTTCTCCAGCGCCGGGATGTCGATCTCGACGTTGAAGTGGCCGGTGTTGGCGATAATGGCGCCATCTTGCATGGCCTCGAAGTGCTCGCCGCGCAGTACGTGGATATCGCCCGTTGCCGTGACGAACACCTTGGCGATCCTGGCGGCCTCGGCGACCGGCATGACGCGGAAGCCGTCCATGACCGCTTCGAGGGCGCGCAGAGGGTCGACTTCCAGCACGATGACGTCGGCGCCGTGGCCCTTCATGCGCATGGCCAGGCCTCGGCCGCACCAGCCGTACCCGGCCACACAGACCGTGGTACCGGCGATGAGGATGTTGGTGGCCCGGATAACGCCATCCAGCGTGCTCTGCCCGGTGCCGTAGCGGTTGTCGAACATGTGCTTGGTATTCGCCTCATTGACGGCCACCACGGGGAACATGAGCCTGCCCTCAGCTTCCAGCGCCTTGAGCCGGATGACGCCGGTGGTGGTCTCCTCGGTGCCGCCGATGATG
>CAZIGT010000296.1:0-3773 GCA_964538465.1 uncultured Thermoleophilia bacterium
CGGGGTGCGGAACCGCCGGTTCCGCGCCCCGCGCGCCTCCTCGCACTCCCGCGCGCCTCCTTGGATCGACTCCCCGCATGCTTGTCTGGGCTCCCCGCACGCATCCTCAGCCTCTCGACAAGGTTCCAATGAGGCGCCCCGTCCGGCGCGAAGGCTGCGCGAGGCCTTAGACGTTGTCGCTGCGCATCTTCCGCTTGAACAGGAGCGCCGCGACGACCGTGGTCACGGCCGCATACCCGATCACCCACCAGAGGTGCGGGAAGATCGCGCCATAGTCGCCCGCGATGGCCGCTCTCGTCGCGTCGACGGCATGAGCGAACGGCAGCAGGTAGGCGATCGTCTCGAACGCGCCGCCCACCAGACTCAGGTCGAACCAGGTGCCGCTCAGCCATGCGGCCACGTTGGTCAGCACCGCCCCGCAGACGGCGCCCACCTGCTTGTCGTTGAAGACCGTGCCCGCCAGCAGCCCGAGGGCGATGAACAGAGCGGCGGCCGGGATCAGCACCACCAGAGCCAGCAGCACGTTCACATCCACGGTCAGCCCGAGGAAGAAGGCCGCACCGAAGGTGACGGCGCTCTGCAGGATCGCTATGGGAAGGAGCGGCAGCGTGTAGCCGAGGATGAAGTCCAAGCCAGACAGCGGTGACGCGAACAGCCTCAGGAGGAAGGAAGTGGCCCGGTCCTTGGCTATGAGCAGGCCAGAGAACAGCGACACGAACGACAGGCCGAAGACCGCGATCCCCGGGGCCAGCTGATCGATCTCGAAGAGATCGACGGGGACGTTCCGCTGGATGGCCGAGAGCAGAAGCAGGAGCACGAGCGGGAAGCCGAGGCCGAAGGCAAGGTTCAGGGGATCCCTGAGGATCTCCTTGCGATTGCGGGTGGAGAAGACCAGGAGTCTCATGCGGTCGCCTCCGCTTTCGTGGCAAGCGCGACAAAGGCATCTTCGAGCGTTCGGGAGTTGGTCCGGGAGACGAGCTCGGCGGAGGTGCCGACGGCCTTGAGCTCGCCGTTCACCATCACGCCCACGCGGTCCGACAGCGCCTCCGCCTCTTGCATGTAGTGCGTGGTGAGCATGATCGTGATGGCGCCCTTGAGTCTCTCGATGGCTGACCAGAGCTCGCGCCGTGCCAGCACGTCGAGGCCGAGCGTGGGCTCGTCAAGGAACAGCACCTGTGGCTTCGAGATCAGAGCCATGGCGATGCTCAGCCGGCGCTGCATGCCGCCCGACAACTTCTTCGCCCTGTCTCCGGCGACCTCCGTGAGGCCGAAGGTCGAGAGCATCTCATCCGCCTGCGCCCGGGGGGCGTCCCCGTTGCCGCCATAGAGCCCGGCGATCATCTCCAGGTTCTCCCGCACGGAGAGGTTGCGGGCCACCGCCGTCTCCTGCGGCGAGACGTTGATCTTCTCTTTGACCGCGTGCGGGCTGGTGACGATGCTGTCGCCGAGCAGGGTGGCATCGCCCGCGGTGGGTCGGCTGAGACAGGTCAGCATCTTGATGGTGGTGGTCTTGCCGGCGCCGTTGAGGCCGAGCAGCGTGAACAGCTCGCCTTCCTCCACGGTGAGGTTCAGCTTGCTTACGGCGGTCTTCGTGCCGAAGACCTTCGTGAGATCGGTCGTCTGGATGGCCGCCGTCATTCGGGTCTCTCCTCTCGATCGGGCGAGCCGGCGCCTGGCGCGCCGGTACCTGGCGCATCTGTCCCCGATGCGTGGGGGCCGGGGGCACCGGCGCCCGGCGTGTGTGCGTCGGAGGCGCCGCCGTCCTGCGCGCGGAGGATGTCGCGCGCGAACTGCATGAACAGCTCGTTCTTCACGATGGCGATCCCCTGAGCCTCGTCGCCCAGCATGAGCAGGGTGTCGCCGGCCTTGATGTCGAAGATGTCGCGCGCGTCCTTGGGGATGACGATCTGGCCGCGCTCGCCGACCTTGACTGTGCCGAAGATGTACTTGCCGTCTGGTGTCTTCATGCCCGCCGCCTTTGTGAGCCGCGTCCGTGCTGCGGGCGGCTCATGTCCGTCACAGGTGTCCGAAGAATCATATATTTCATACCGCACATGTCAAGCAGTCACGGCATACGCGACGATGGACCGCTGCCGAGCGCGCCCGTGCGGTGAGCGCGAGCGCCGCTCGCATGCTGGACCCGGGGGTCGCCGGCGTGACGGACTTGGGGGGTCGTCCGCGTGGGGCAGGCGCCACCCCTTCGGCGTGCGGCGGGGGTCAGCCGGTCAGGCGGTCCGCTTCCGTGCCCCCGGCTTCAGTGCGAGGTAGACCAGCACCACCAGCATCAGTACCTGGACGATCTTCAGCCCTATGCCCCATACCTCAACATGGGGGTCGCGGCTGGGCGCCACGGCGAAGTAGCCGATGAGTACCACGAGCTGGAGAGCGATGCCGGTCAGATAGATGAGAAGCTTGTCGAAGAGCACGAGCAGCGCCGCAAGGATCAGGAAGGCCACGGCGGCGCCGAACATCGGTACGAATGGTGACCCTTTGCCGGCCGTCTCTGCGACGTGGATGCTCTGCGTCGCGATCAGGATGTAGACAACGGCGACCGCGACGGCCACGGCCGCGAGCCCGAGGCGGAGCATGCGTCTGGCGGCCCCTTCGCCTTCGGCGGGTCCTACTGAGATGGCCCCTTCGTTCATTGATGCTCCCCCGACTAGTCGCCTTGGGCAAGCTGCTCTGCCGTCGCAGGGCTCACGCCGCGCGCCGACCTCGGCAGCTTGCGCAGTATGGAAACCATGACCCAGATCGCCCATGCGCAGACGACGAGGAACCCCACCACAGGGCCGATCGCCTCGCCCGGCGAGAGATGGATACCGGCGCCAGACTGACTCACGGTCTGGGCGACTATCGCCGGTCCCAGCAGCATGATGATGCCCAGCAGGGGAAAGGCGACCAGGTAGCCGAGCGGCCGACCGCGCAGCATCGTCACGCCGGAGATGAAGAGGGCCGGCGCGATCACCGCCAGGTCGAGGGCGAAGGTCGGCATCGTGGTGTAGCTGTCCATGCGCGCTGGTGCATCACCGCTCACCAGCGCGCCCACGATGGGCTGCAGCCATACCACGAGCACCACGAGCCCGGAGACGAACATGAATGCGGCCGGCCCGCGGCGCGGAAGGCTACCCAGCACCTCGGCGGAGAGCCCGGAGAGGTCGATCGAGCGCATCAGCAGGATGACGGCGAACAGGCTTGCCGCCGACAAAGCCACGTATGCCAGAAACCAGCTTGTGTAGGCGTAGCCCAGGGCCAGGTTGGCGTACACGTACAGGAAGTAGGCGAAGGCGCCCAGGAGCAGCAGCGCGGCGCGCAGAGAGCCCCGTCTGTACAAGGCAAGGCACACGGCCAGGAGTGGGACTCCCAGAGCAAGAGTGACCAGGTCCGTGCCGCGCTGGCCAGCGCCGCTGAACACCGTGTCGAGCCGGTAGACGCCGATACCGTAGATGTCGGCTGTGCCGCCGCGGACGGTCGTCAAGGTGCGCTCGCCGGGCCCTCCGGATGAGAAGAGGCCGGTCGCGGAGGCTACTGTCGCCAGGAGCGCGACCAGGGCACCGAGCCACAGGACAGGCGCCGATGTCCGCGTCGCCTGTCTGCCCACGACCGGGCACGTCGGGGTCACGTCTGTCGTGTTGACCATCTGCTCCTCTCCTCACATCGGCCTTCTGGGGATGCAGGCATCCCGGCTGGGCGAGAGACAGTGTGCGAGAGGGCGAATGCGCTGGGGCGTGGGGGTGGGGCATGACGGCCGGGGGCCGCACCCCACGCCGTGGCGG
>CAZIGT010000297.1:0-3757 GCA_964538465.1 uncultured Thermoleophilia bacterium
CACCCGGCCCGGCCCTCTTCGATTCACTGAGCCCGCCTCACCCTGCCGGGCGGGCGGACGCGCTCAGCTCACACGGTGAGCCCGGCCGCATCGCCGGCGCGCTTCACGCGCTCCGTACGACGAGACCCGGTCAGCTCAGGAAGCCCCGTCGCTCGAGGATGTCGGCCAGCGTGGGGCTGCCGATCTCCTGCAGGTCGTACTTCACCTGCACGGCGGGCAGCTTGATGTCCACAATGCGGCGCAGGTCGATCGGCGTGCCGATGACCACCAGGTCCGCCTTCGAGGCGTTGATGGTGGCCTCGAGATCCTTGAGCTGCTTCTCCGAGTAGCCCATGGCCGGCAGCAGCACGCCGATGTTCGGGTACTTCTTGAAGGTGGCATCGAGCTCGCCGACGGCGAACGGGCGCGGGTCGATGTACTCGGCGGCGCCGAGCTGGCGGGCGGCCACGGTGCCGGCGCCGTACTTCATCTCGCCGTGGGTGAGCGTGGGCCCGTCCTCGACCACCAGCACGCGCTTGCCGCGCACGAGCTCGGGCTTGTCGACGCTGACCGGCGAGGCGCCCATGACGATCTCGGCCGTGGGGTTCACCGAGCGCACGGCCGCCAGCTCGGCCTCGATGCCGGCGCGGTCGGCCGTGTCGATCTTGTTCATCACCACGACGTCGGCCAGGCGCAGGTTGACCTCGCCGGGGTAGTACACGAGGCCGTTGCCGGGCCGGTGCGGGTCGGCGACGGTGATGTACAGGTCGGAGGCGTAGAAGCTGAAGTCGTTGTTGCCGCCGTCCCAGAGGATGACGTCGGCCTCCTTCTCGGCCTCGCGCAGGATGGCCTCATAGTCCACACCCGCGTAGATCACGTTGCCGGCGGCGACGTGCGGCTCGTACTCCTCCATCTCTTCGATGGTGCACTCGTGCTTCTTCAGGTCGTCGATGGTGGCGAAGCGCTGCACCGCCTGCTTGGCCAGGTCGCCGTACGGCATGGGGTGACGGATGCTGACGATCTTCTTGCCGGCCTCGCGCAGCATGGTCTGGATCTTGCGGCTCGTCTGGCTCTTGCCGGAACCGGTACGCACGGCGCAGACGGAGATCAGCGGCTTGGTGCTCTTCACCATGGTGTACTTGGGCCCGAGCAGACGGAAGTCGGCGCCGCAGGCGTTGACCAGAGCGCTCTTGTGCATGACGTACTCGTGAGGAACGTCGCTGTAGGCGAAGACGGCCTGGTCGACGTCGTGCTTCTTGATGAGGTCGGCGACCTCTGACTCGTCGTGGATCGGGATACCGTTCGGATAGAGCTTGCCGGCGAGCACGGCCGGGTACTTGCGGTCGCTGATGTACGGGATCTGCGTGGCGGTGAAGGCCACCACGTCGTAGGCCTCGTTGTCCCTGAAGTACGTGTTGAAGTTGTGCAAGCCGCGTCCCGCGGCTCCCATGATGAGGACCTTGATCCTGTCTGCCATGTCCTTTCTCCTTGTTCTTCGCGACCCCGCGCCACGGCGGTCCAGGCCTGCGGGTCCGCGATAGTCCCTAGACGAAGACCTTCTCTATGTACGGCGAAGTGAAGAGCTGCAGCACCGAGCCGTAGCCCGGTACGAAGTCCAGGACGTCGCCCACGCGCGGCGTGGGCGTAACGTTCTCGACGTCGACGATGAGATGATCGCTGGAGGCGCCGAGGATCTCCACGCGCGGGTCGACCGGCGTGAGAAGGTCCGGATAGACGTCCTGGCGGCCGACGGCGAGGATCGCGCGACGACGATCCCCGCGATCCTCGTACACCGGCCGGTTGCCGAAGGCGTCCTGCGCGCTCACTCCGCGCGGCTTGCTCGGCTTCACCAGGCACTCGATGATCGGCGCGCGCAGCAGGAAGGCGTCCTGGCGCAGGCCGGGCAAGGGCTCACGCGTCAGCGTGTTGAGCCCGAGCAGCAGGCTCTCCCCCAGGCGCAGGCTGTTGACGCGTGCCGGAAGCTTGCCGGTGAACGCCAGGTCCAGGCTGCCGGAGTTGCCCCCGGACACGACGATCGGGCGGCCCAGGAGAGCTTCGGTCTGGGCCGCCAGGTCTGCTAGCTCGCCCAGGTTCTCCTCACTGGGGACGATGGCGCCGTAGCAGGTCAGGTTCACCCCCACGCCGGCCACGCGGACGTTGCGCAGCCGCGCCACGCGGCCCACGAAGTCCATGAAGTCCGCCGGCAGCACGCCCTCGCGCAGGTCTCCCACGTCCCCCATGCAGACCACGCCGTGGGTGCGGCCCTGCGCGCCCGCGGCCGCATCCAGCGCCTCGACCGTCTCGAGCTCGCTTTCCAGCGACAGGTCGGCCAGACGCACAGTCTCGTCGGCCTGCGCCGGCGTGGGCGCCCGCAGCAGCCAGAACGGGCCGGGCACGCCGGCGGCATGCAGCTTGGCCAGGTTCACGAGGCGCGAGTCGGCCAGCGCCGTCGCGCCCCCTCGGAGCATCGCGCTGGCTACCGCATGGTTGCCGCAGGTGACCTTGGTGACGGCGACGACGTCGATCCCCGGCAGGCGGCGGACCAGCTCGCGCGCGTTCTCCTCGACGACCCGCAGGTCCACCACGATCGCCGCGCTGTGCACGCCCGCCTTCTCCGCCGAACCCATGGGTGTCGCGCCGTCCTCTGTCGTCCTCAAGCGCAGAAGTGGTCGTCGTCAGACCGCGCGGCGACGACGACCACCTCGATGCATATTCGGTATACACCATGGTATTTCAAGGGCCGTGACATCGCAAGCATGTATCAGGTCTACTCACGGACTGGCCGGGGCCGGCGATGCGCGTCTGGCGCAGACCAGCTCCCAGCGGTCGCCCTGTGGTCCGTATACCACCCAGACGACTGCATGACGCCCGCGCTGTTAATCCCCGATGCCGGTCGGCCGTTACTAGAGGCAGAACTGCTCAAACTTGGTCTTGTCGCGCTTGCGCGGATGCCCCGGATCACCGGAGCGCCGCCGGGAGAAGGAGGTTCTCTGTGAGGAAGCTACTCGTCATCGTCGCGGTGGCCGTGCTGGCCCTGGTGGCCGCCCCTGTCGCGCTGGCCGACAACGGTCACGGAGGCGGCAACAAGGCAAAGGGCAAGTCGTTCACGTGTCACGGCAAGGTGGTGGCCACGGACGTCGTCGCCAAGACCGTCACCCTGGACCTCCAGGGCGGCAGCAAGGGCCTCCGCAGGTTCCGCGGCAAGGAGTTCACCGTGCAGGTGGCCGACACCGCGAAGATCGTGCGCAACGCCTACGGCGAGTCCACAACGGTCACGCTTGCGGACATCAAGGAGGGTGAGCGGATCTGGGTGCGCGGCACCACGGCTACGGGCGACGGCGTCGCCACCTACACCGCGACCGCCATCAAGCTGAAGGCTACCTGGCCATTCAGCGCCCAGGGCACAGTGGTGCTGACCGACACCGCCACCGGGACCATCACAGTGACGGTCTCGAAGTCCGCGAAGGCCCTGAAGCCGCTCGTCGGCCAGGATGTCATCTTCCAGTCGACGGCTACGACCATCTTCAAGAAGTGCGTGGACGACGTGGTCATCGCGATCACGTTCGCCGACATCGTCCCCGGCGACAAGGTCGTCTTGGGAGGCACCGTCGACAAGACTGCTCCCGTCGATGAGCAGCTGATCCTCAAGAGGGTCTTGGTCAAGGGCTGACAGACCACGCGCTCGCGGTCGCGGCCGACTCACACGCCGGCACCTGAGGGAGCGTCTGCCGGGACCGCCACACGAGGAGCACGGACGGTGCGGGCCGCGGGGGTCGCC
>CAZIGT010000298.1:0-3743 GCA_964538465.1 uncultured Thermoleophilia bacterium
CCCGACGGTCAGTCATATCCGCCCTGATTGTGGCCTTTCTTTGCGGAGCGGACAAGCCTCATAGGATTTGTCTCACTTGCCGTACTTCTTCTGATAGCCCTTCCAGGTGGTGGCCCACTTGGCCGGATCGTCCAGCTCTTCCTCCGCCGCGCGCTTGTGTACTGCGCACTTGTGAGGAGCGTTCTTGACGGTCTCCGGATCCTCGTACGCCTCCTTGGAGATGATCTCGAGGACCTGAGCGTACTCTTCGAGGTCCTCGTAGCAGAACGTCTCGCAGGGCTCCAGGGTCATCGGCTCCGGGACCACCCACGGGTGGTGACTGCTCCAGTAGTGCTGGAGGCCGAAGTCGCCGACGCGGCGCAGGATGTCGTCGGTGGTGACGCCGGTCTCCTTAGTCAGGTTCTCCCACGACCAACGGCACTCTTCCAGACGCCGGTGGCCTTCGGCGTAGGGATGGGTGATGCCGCGGATCTTCTCGACCATGGCCATGAGGTAGTTGTTGTTGAGCGCCGACATCTCGGCCGTCTCGCGCAGGCCGTCGGGACCCATCTGGAGGCACCAGGCGTAGGCGCGGAACACCACGCCGGCGGAGCCCAGGAATCCCTTGATCTTGCCGATGGACTCGGGCCGGTCGTAATCGAGGTAGTACTTGCCGGTCTTCTCGTCCTTCTCGACGGTGGGATACGGCATGTACTTGGCGAACTCTTCGCGGCAGCCCATGGCGCCGGTGCCGGGGCCGGAGCCGCCGTGCGGGCTGCTGAACGTCTTGTGCACGTTGAAGTGGCACAGGTCGAACCCCGCGTCGCGCGTGCGCGCGATACCCAGCAGCACGTTGCCGTTGGCCTGGTCGTTGAAGCAGATGCCGCCGGCGTCGTGGACCACCTCGACGAACTTGTCGATGAGGGGGTTGTAGATGCCGGTGTCTTCGGGGTTGGTGATGTGGACGGCGGCGGTGTGCGGGCCGACGACGGCCTTGAGGGCGTCGAGGTCCGGATAGCCGTCTTCCTTGGGCATGAGGGTCACGATCTTGAAGCCGGCCGTGTGCGGCGAGGCAGCATCACACGGGTGGCTGAACATGGTCGTGATGACCTCGTTGCGCTGGTCGAGTTCGCCCTTGTCCATCCAGTACTTGCGGATGATCGACGCCGCCGTGAACACGGCATGGGCGCCGCCGCCCGGCTGCAGCGTGAACCTGTCCATGCCGGACACTTCTTTGAGGATCTGCTCGAAGGTCCAGTACATGTGCAGGATGCCCTGGATGGTCTCCTCGTCCTGCCAGGGGTGCACGTTGGCGAAGCGCGAGTCCATGACGAGGTCCTCGTTGACCCGCGGGTTGTACTTCATGGTGCAGGTGCCCTGGCTGAGGTCGGCGTTCAGGTTGCTGCCCAGCGTCTCCTGCGAAAGATGCAGGAAGTGGCTGAGCACGCGCTTCTGGTCGACCTCGGGGAGGGCGGCCGGCTTCTTGCGGCGCACGCCGGCCGGCAGCTTGCCGGCGACGTCGCCGACGGCGTCGACGATCTCCTTCTCCGGCTCCGGCGGGATGATGCCGCGCACGCCGGGGGTGGACATCTCGAAGATCATGGGCTCGTCCCAGCGAGCCTGATGGTAGTTCTTGCGGACTTTGACGATTCCCATTGAACCTCTCCTTTCAGCTGATCCGTCCTGCCGTGGCCGGCCGGATCAGAGGATCTCCTTCAGTGCGCTGACCAGGGCATCGAGGTCGCCCTTGGTGTGGACCTCGGTGACCGCGTAGAGCGCGCTCTGGCCCAGGTCCGGGCACATGGTGGAGAGGTCCTTGCCGCCGAAGATCTTCTTGGCCAGGAGGGCCTTGTTGATGTCGGCGACCTTCTTGCCGGTGCCGTTGAAGTCGACCACGAACTCCTTGAAGAACGGTGCTGAGAAGCGCGGGGCCTTGACGCCGGGCAGCTCGTCGAGCTTGCCGGCGCAGTAGGCCGCGCGCTGCATGATGCCCTCGCCGATCTCGGCCATGCCCTGCGGGCCCATCAGCGAGAGGTACACGCCGGCGCCGATGCCGTGCAGCTGCGCCATGGTGCCGAGGAAGTCCTTGGCCTTCTCGCGCGAGCCGTAGGACGTACGCGCGAAGTAGACCTCGCCGAATCCGTACTCGCCTTCGACGATGGTGGGCGTGAGGCCGAACAGCAGGGAGGGGAACTCGCCCGTGTACTTGGGCTCGTCCTGGGTGGCCACGAAGCCGCCCTGGCCGCCGCCGCACTGCATGGGGATGCCGAGCGGCTGCAGGTCGCCAACGGCGATGTTGGCGCCCCAGACGCCCGGTGCCTCGAGGACGCCCAGCGAGATGGGATCGACGCCTACGGCCACCTCGGCGCCCACGCCGCGGACCGCCTTGACGATCTCGGCGCACTGCGTCTCGATGTTGCCGAGGAACGACGGCGTCTCGAAGTAGAAGACAGCCACCTTGTCGGTGAGCTTCTTCTTGAGGTCGGCCAGGTCGATGAGACCCGTCTGCTTGTCGTAGGCGACCTCGGTGAACGTAGGCACGGCCGACCAGGCGTAGTTCTTCATGCAGCTCAGCCGGTCCGGGCTGATGTTGCCAGCGTACAGCGCCTCGTCGCGGCTGGTGATGCGGCTTGCCATGCGGATGGACGTGGCCGCCGCCATGCCCCAGTCGTAGGTCGGCGTGTTGACCATGTCCATCTCGAGCAGTTCAGCCATGCAACTGGCGAACTCGAACTGGGCCTGCCACTTGCCGTGGTCGGCATACGCGTCGCCGACGTAGCTCGTGAGGAACTCGTCGCGCTCCATGATGGTGGTGACCACCGACGGGCTGTAGTGGTTCCACACGCCGCCGCCCAGGAACCCGATGTAGCGCCGGCAGTCGGCACCGTCGTCGAGCAGCTCCTCGCAATGGCGGCGCAGAGCGTACTCGGAGGCGATGGGCCCAGGGGTGTTCAGGCGGCGCTTGAAGCGCAGATGGTCTGGGATCTCCTTGTAGATGTCTTCCGTACTGGAGATCCCGATCTTCTTGAGCATCTGCTCCTTGACCGCCGGAACAGAGTTCGGGATGTAGGGATACACGACGTCTTTTGCCATCAACCTCTCCCTCCAGTGAGTGTTCCTTCTGCGATGCTGCGCGGCGCCGCGACTCCGGCTTCACTACGTGGGTCCCGGTCGCTCTTGCGGGGCACCGGTGCGCAGGAACTTGCGTCCTGCGGTGTCGCCTCGCGGCGCCGACGCGGTCGTGGTGCGGGCGATCTGGCCGGGAGTTGGCTCTGTCGCCCGGCGTGCTCAACGCCCGCCGGCCGGCGGCGCGCGGCCGCCGCCGAAGCGGATAGTGGTTCGATCCGTTGTCGCGCGGGTACGCCGGCCGACACACCGGGTCATGCCTGGACGCTGCGGGGGGGCACGCCTGGTACGGCGTGGAGCCGTGCGGACGCACCCCGGCACGCATGCTTCGCGTCGGCTGTCGCCGAGGCTGCCGGCCGACCATCCTGTGCCACTCACGGCCACCCCCGAGTGCAGAAAGGACAGGGTGATGAACCCATCACCCTGTCCTGAGCCGCACTCTCTGTCGGCCCGTCGGTGTCACCTTCCACCGAGCGGACCGGCTGTGCAGTCTCGTCCAGGGGCCCGTCTGATCGCGCTCCTTTTGCCTGAGAGATTCGGCGGGCTTCAACTTCCCGCTTTGCACCTTCGGCGCCCACGCGCCTTGCGACGGCGGGCTCTCGCGCGATCTTCGTCCGGGCGTCCTTCGCGACGAAGTC
>CAZIGT010000299.1:0-3725 GCA_964538465.1 uncultured Thermoleophilia bacterium
GACGAGGGCGGCTCGGCGCAACTCGGGATCGTCGCGCAGCGTCGGCTCGGTCGCGGTAAGCCGGCGCGTGAGCGTCGCCCGGCCCGTACCGTCTCAGGTCCAGGAAGCGCCTTGCCGAGGGTCCAGGTCAGCGCCCCCAGTCGAAGTCGCGGGCGGCCATCTCGTCCCAGGCGACACCCTGGTCGTCGGTGCGGTGGCCCTTCAACGACTTGGAGATGATGTCGCCCTTGCCGGGCATGACCGGCTGCGGCTCGCCCACTATGGGGGCGTCGACGGTGGCAGCGGGTGCGGGCACGGATTCGGCTGCGAGCGGCGCGGGCTGCACGACGGCACGGCGCGCCGGTAGCGGTGCCAGCTGGATCGTGCCGTCTGACTTGGCGTTGGCGTTGGGTCGCTCCATGGCGCGATCCTCGTAGCCACGGTCGGCGAGGACCACGTCTCCGGTGCCGAGCGCGATCTTGTACTCGTACCAGGCCATGGACCACACAAAGAGCGCGGTGACGGTGTCCTCATCTGAAGAGAGATGAACAGCCGGTAGCCCGAGAAGCTCGTTGCTCTCGGCGATCTTGTGCGGCATGGGGCTGACGTTGAAGAGGTCGGCCCCGCGCTCGAGCAGGTAGAGGTCCGCCGGCTCGGGCTGCGGTTCGAACACGATCTGCTGCGGCACGGCGGCCGCAGGGATCATGACCGTTGCGTCCTCCTCATCGAGGGCCGCAGCCGGCGTCCCGGAGTGCGGCTCGGCAGCATCGTACGCCGGGGCGTAGTCCCCGGCCGGCGCCTCCTGCATCTCGAGCGGCTCGGTGGGCATGTCGACGATGGCCGGTTGGCCGGTGGCTTCCGCTGGCGGCACGGGACCGGCGTAGCCCTGGGGCGGCGCATACTGCGCGGGCGGAACAGAGGAACCCATGCTCGCCGCTTCCAGCGGCGCCACAGGCCATGCGCCCGCGTCCTCGATCGGCATCTGGGACCGCCCGGTCCACTCGTCGGTCACCGCGGCTGCGGCTGTGACCATCTGGGCCGCGCTCCACGCGGCGGTGTCGTCTTCGGCCTGCCTGTCCTCGTGCGGCTGCGCTGCCGCTTCCGGGGCGGCAGTCACCGCCGGCTCGACCGGCCACTCGGCGGGCTCGACAGCCGGCAGCGGTTCGGGCCACGCGGCAGGTTCGCCGACCTGCTGTGGTGGCGCCGCGGGCGCCGGCGCGGTCGCCCACGCAGCGACTTCGGGGGCCGAAGAGGGCTCGGGCCACGCCGCGGCCTCGTTAGTCGCCGGCTGCTCCGGCGCGTACTCGGCGGTTTGCGGCTGCTCCTGCGCCCACTCGCCACCCTGCGGAGCTTCCTGCGGCCATTCGGTGCCTTGCGGCTGCTCCTGCGCCCATCCCGTGTCTGCGGCGATTGGTTCTTGGGGCCACTGCGAGGCATCCACAGGTGCCTGCTCCGGGACCCACTGCGAGGCGTCGGCGTGGCCCGGCGGCGGCCCTGCGCCCCACTGCGTAGTCTCCACAGCCGCCTGCTCCGCAGGCCACTGCGCAGCTTCGGCAGGTTCGGGCGCTCCCCAGGCAGCGGGTGCACCTGACCCCGCTCTGCCGGCCAGCTGGTCGCTGAGCTGCTGGTTCTCGACCTGCAGGCGCAGGACCTCGGCCTGAAGGCGGGCGATCTCGGCGTCCTTCTCCTTGAGCGCCCGCCAGAACGCGTCGCTGTCCTCGTGCGGGGTGCGCCCGCGTGACTGCTGCGGCCGTCCGGTGACAGGGATGGGTTCTGCGGCGACCTCGGCCGGCGGTGGCGGCGCCGATCCGTAGCCGACGGCCTCGTCGAAGTCGGCCACCGCGGCATCCTGCCCGTTCGGCGAGGAGTCGTAGTCGTGCGCCTGGGCGCAAAGCGAGCAGACGACCTCTTCGACTCCATCGTCGCGGACAATGGTCTGGGCCCACTCACCCGGCAGCAGCGTGCGGCCACACGCGGCGCAGGTGGGTTCTGCAGGGAGATCCTGTTTGCCCCGACCAAAGAGGCGGTCCAACATGGTGACTCCAGGGTTGGGTTGGGAAACGTCCGATGGACGCCTGATGATAGCACAGGCCCCCCGGCCGCCCGGCGGCGGCGCGGCTCAGGCTTCGTCCTCTTCTTCCTCAGGGAAGCCCTGCGAATCGACCTGATCCACCAGGTCGCGGGCGCGGTCGAGATCCTCTGGCCGGACAAGCACGTCGATGGTGGCCATCGTGGTACCTGGATAGACGTTCTCCAGTCCCGCGCCGCTGAGTTCCGCCTCGATCCCGGCCGACTCCAGCACGCCCTTGAGGATGTTGGCCAGGCCGAAGTCTGTGGTGCTGGTGACGACGCGCAGTTCCATGCCTCACCTCTCGGGTCGCCCAACGGATCGCCGTGGGATCGGCGCCGCCTGCACTATTCCCTCGGCCCAGCTTATACAAAGCCGCCGGCCGTCGCTGAGTGTCGCGCCGGTGTCCCCGCGAGCGTAGTCGCGGGTCAGATGCAGCCGGCAGCCTCAAGAGGCGCGCAAGGCGCGCAGCAGGTCCATGTTCGGCAGATCAGGACCGTCGTTGTCCATGCCGGGCACCTCGATGATGCCCGGCAGCTCCGCAAACGCCGGATGATTGACGATGCGGCGGAAGCCCTCCATGCCTATCTCGCCCTGACCGATGTTCTCATGCCTGTCGCGGTTCGAGGCCAGCGGTGTCTTGGAGTCGTTGAGGTGGAGCAGGGCCAGGCGATCGAGGCCGATGCGGGTCTCGAAGTCCGCCAGGGCCTCCTCGAGACCCTCTCCGGTGCTGATGTCGAAGCCGGCTTCGAACAGGTGGGCGGTGTCGAGGCACACGCCGACCCGGGGGGCGCCGTCCACGGCGTCGATGATGGCGGCGATCTCCTCGAAGCTCACGCCCATGGTGCCGCCCGCCCCGGCGGTGTTCTCGATGAGCACGCGGACCTTCGAGTCGCCGACCTGTTCGAGGGCGCGGGTGAACGCCGCCCTGACTCGCGCCAGCCCCACATCGAACCCGGCGCCCTGGTGCGAGCCGGTGTGGTTGACGATGGCCTCGGCACCGAGCCGCTCTGCGGCCTGGACGGCGCCGACCAGGGCGGTGACCGACTTCTCGTAGTAGTCGTCGTTCGGCGTTGCCAGGTTGATGAGGTAGATGGTGTGGATGACCACGAAGCGGATGCCGGAGTCGGCGCGGGCGCTGCGGAACCGTTCGGCGTCCTTCTGCGAGTAGCGCGTCGGCGCCCATGTCCTCGGGCTGCCGGCGAAGAACTGCACGGCTTCGCAGCCCAGCTCCACACCGTTCTCGATCGCGTGCCACACGCCTCCCGACGACTTCACATGAGCGCCGAAGTACATGCCTCACCTCCCGGCCGTGCACCGGCCGCATCTCGCGGCCGCCGGCGCCTCTTCTCGGGCGTGATCACGCGGCGTCTCGAAGTGCCACTTCTTCGCAATCACCTCGCGCTCCGCTTCGGCGTCGCCTTCGTGGACGGAGACCTCGTCCTCAACGACGAAGCTCCGCGCGTCGCAGGTCATGTCCCCGCGCGTGACGATGTGAAACCGGCTCTGCCCGCCTTGCAGGAGCACGGACTCGGCATCGGCCTGCAGCCAGACCCTGGCGGCGAGGCGGGTGCCGTCATGCATCGGGATCCAGACGTGGTGCAGCTGCGAGATCTCGCGCAGGGCGTGGTTGCGCCCGGTCATCGTCGACCTCCGCATCGGCCGTGGGGAGAGGTGA
>CAZIGT010000300.1:0-3725 GCA_964538465.1 uncultured Thermoleophilia bacterium
GGGGCGGTGGCGTGGGCGTTGTGGGCGCCGGCGATCTGCGCCATGTGCACCGCCGCCATGATCCTCTTGGCCACGGCCGCGTCCACGAAGCTGCGGATCATGTTGATGTTGCGGTACAGGACGTTGTACTGGGGGTCCTGATGGGCGCCGTTGACGCCCTCTTCCGCGAACATGACGGCCATCTCGGGGCCGGCCACGCCACTGATGTAGCTGTGGAAGTTGATCGGCCGGCCCACCTCGTCTTCTATGAGGTCGAGGGCCTTGCGGCTGGCGCGCACCTGCTTGCGGGTGACGGCGATGCCGCCGACGCCCTCGGGCGTGCCCTCCAGCAGGCTGTCCATGTGGCTCTGGCCGGCGGTGCGGATGACCATGATGTGATCCGCACCGTGCCAGGCGGCCATGCGCATGCGGCGCACGTCGTCCTCGAAGCGCCCGGACGCGATCTCGGTGGTGACCACGCAATCCGGCTGCGGGTCGATGTTGCCGAAGTACTTGGCCGCCGGCAGCGGCACGCTGCGTGTGAGGCTCTCCGAGGTCTCCCGGTAGGAGAACGGGCCGAGCTTCTGGTCCTTCACGCGCTTGCGCCACGTCCAGCCACGACGCCGCGGCCGGTAGTCCTCGATGCCGTCGAGGATCTGCTCGAGGTCCAGCTTCTCGTCCGGGTCCAGCGGGTGCTGCTGCGCCCAGTCGTCCGGCCTGGCGCCGACCGGCTTGTACGGCGGCGGTGCGGCGGCGGGGCGGTGGTGGCCGCCAGGACCTGTCTCAGGACCCACTGCCGCCACCTCCCTTCCCCTTGAGGGCCGGCTTCTTCTCTCCGCCCGCCTTCGCCTTGCCCTTGCCGACCGGTTTCGCGTTCGGCCCCCACTTGGCATCGACCGTCTCCCAACCCTCGCCGCGGGCCAGCTTCGCCGCCGCCGCACGCACGTCCACACCCCACTCGTTGGCGCAGTGCCAGACGAGGTGGCCGGCGCCGTGGCCCAGCAGGCCGCGCTTGTCGACCTCGTTGACCACGGCGTTGCAGGTGGGCGAGTCGATGCCCATACGCATGAGCACCGAGCGCTCGATGCTCGGCGAGGTATGCGTCCGAGCCAGGTCGACGAGCGGGTCGACGATCTGCTCCACGAGGTCCCAGAAGATGGTCTCGAGCTGCTCGTCGGTGTACTCGGCAAGATGGGTGCGCCAGGCCAGGTATTCGTCGGCGCGCGCCATGTCACGCCTCCTTGAGTTCGGCCAGGATGCCTTCCACCTTGGCCGTGCTGCTGTTCGTGTCGGCCGCCAGGAACTCGATGTCGGCGGCCGTGAGCGTGTAGTCCGCGCCAGCGTTCTTGACGGCGTTGCGCACGAGGCTCTTGCGCATGCGGTCCACGTCGAAGTCCTTGGCGTGGATCTGCTCGATGCGCTCCGGGATGACGATGACCTTGCCCGGAGCGTTCTCGGTTGGATCGCCCGTGCGCACCTCGACGCCCATCTCACGGGCGAAGTTGAGCTGCGCCCAGTGATGCTTGCCGGCGCCGGTGTACTCGGTCTCCTGTACGACCACGGTGGCGTCGCGCGGCAGTTCCTGGGCCAAGCTGACGGCGGCCGTCATGGCCGTGTTCCCGGCCGGGCCGCGCTCCAGGCCTTCGAGCTTCACCAGGGCTTCCGTGACGTAGAACGTCTCGCCCTGGGTGACAGTGAGGTAGCGATCGATGTAGCGCAGCGGACGGGCCGCGTGGCGCGGCACGTCGGCCCGGTCCGGCCAGGTGGCGAACGGCACGCCGAAGCCGGTGTGGCCGGTCGTGAAGCTCTTGCGGTTGAAGTCGCGGTCGCTGGCCATGTGCAGGCCGCTCAGGTCGACCGAAGCGCTCACGATCTGCGTGCCGGTGGCGCCGGCGCGCTTCAGCCCGCGGGCGGTGCCGGTGGTGTTGCCGCCGCCCGCGTGTGTTATGACCACGGCCGTGGGGTCGGCGCCGGTGCGAGCGCGCATCTCCTGGCTGATCTCCAGGCCGAGCGTCTCAATGCCGCTCACGCCGAACGAGCTGTACAGGCTGGCGGCGAAGTAGCCGGTCTGGTCGAGCAGCTCGACCATGTGGAAGAAGAGTTCCGGACCCACGGTCATCTGGATGACCTCGGCGCCGTAGCTCTCGCAGATACGGCTCTTCTCGACGATCTCCGGCTGGCCGATGTGGCGGCTGTCGAAGGTCTCCTGGCCGATGATGGACTTGAGACCATACCGGGCCGCCTGACTACTCACGGCGGCGCCGTAGTTGCCGCTGGTGGCCGCGATGACGCCCTCGTAGCCCTTCTCCTTGGCCACGTGGATGCTGATGCTGGCGCGGCGATCCTTGAACGCTCCGGCCAGGTTCGCCGCCTCGTCCTTCACGAAGATGCGGGCGCCCTTGCCGGGCTCGCTGATGCTGCGCACCAGGTCGGTCATGTTCTTGAGCTCGAGCAGCGGCGTGTCGCCTACGCCGGCCGCCGCCTGGATCGCCTTGATGTCATCCAGGCTGTAGCCGTGGTCGCTCATCATGGCCTCGTAGTCGAAGGCGATGGGGCTGCGCTCGAACTGGGCGTAGTCCATGCCCAGGGCGCGGCGCATGATCTCGCCGCGCCGACCCATGATCTCGTCGAAGCGGGTGGCCATCATGCACCCCCTTCCCCGCCGCAGCCGCAACCGCAGCCGCCGGCCTCACGCGCGCGGTACTCGGCGAGCTGCTTGCGTAGGTCGCTGCCCACGTGCACCAGTTCGGGGATGGGCCGCCCGAACGTGTGGAAGTAGCCCGGGTTGAGCTCGGTGAACGTGCCGGTCACGCGACGGCCAGTCACGGTCTCTATGGTGAGCTCTTCGCCCGTGGCGGCGGAGGCCTGCGCGAAGCCCTTGACCCACACGCGCAGCGGCTGCGCCGCCGTGTCTTCCGGCAGGTTCTTGGAGCGGTCGGCCGGGTCGAGGAGGATGAACTCCACCTCGACCCAGTCGCCCGCCTGGCATCGTTGCTGTTCTGTCATGGTCTGCGTCACTCCCTCGAATGCGCGCAAGCGCCGCGTCAGACGCTCGGCGTGAGGAACCGCGGCAGCGGCATGTCGACCACGGTCAGCATGCCGGCGGGCGCCGCCTTCATCAGCGGGATGTAGTTACCGGTGCTGGCGTAGGTGCCCTTGCCGCCCGGGATCTCGGGCTTGTTGGCCATGTTGACGTTCGGATCGCCGTAAATCTCGATGTAGTCGCCGGTGTCCTGGCCTTCCAGCTCGGGGTGGATCTGCTGCGGATGGATGAGCTCGATCTTCAGCTCGCCCTTGCTGTAACCCTTGCCGATATGACGGCAGCCGGCCACATCGCCGGGGGCCACGTGCACGTGCGGCGTACTACGCTCTACGTTGCTCACGATGGGCTCGCGCGTCTCCACGATCTCGTCGATCTTCCAGTTGAGCGCCTTGGCGATCAGGTTGATCGACTCCGGGAAGCCGATGTGGCCCACGATGCTGCCGTCTGCCACGCCCTTCTTGAACTGCTCTACGGTGGTGCCCACGCCCTGGCCGGTCATGACCGTGGGGCCGAACGGCGAGAGGTCGTTCACCCGGGTCGCCTTGATGGAGTCGATGCGCAGGCAGATGCTGCTCCACATCACGATGAGCGCGTCGAGCATGAAGCCTGGATTGATGCCGGTGCCGAGCACGCTGCCGCCCTGCTTCGTGGCCATCTCGTCGTCCGTCTTGGTCTTGGAGTACATCGTGCGGTCGTCTTCGGG
>CAZIGT010000301.1:0-3652 GCA_964538465.1 uncultured Thermoleophilia bacterium
ATCTGGCGCAGGCGCGGCGGGGCGGGGTGGATGTCCTCGGGGAGCTCGTCGGCATAGGGCAATTCAAAGCCGAGGTTCTTGGCGATGGCGCGCACCTGCATGAGGTTGAACACGTCGGTGACGATCTGCACGGGGGCGCAGCGAACCTGCTCGACGGTCAGCCGTCGGGCTTCGATCTTCGACAGGTCCAGGATGCCGTTAATGATCTCCAGCAGGTGACGCCCGTTGTTGCGCACCGTGTGCAGGTACTGGACCTGGCGGGGGCGACTCGGGCAGTCGCCGGGGTGAGTGCAGCGTTCGCCGGACTGCGCTTCCTCGATGAGTAAGTCGGTGAAGCCGAGCATGGCCGTGATCGGCGTGCGAATCTCGTGGCTCATATTGGCCAGGAACTCGCTCTTGGACAGGTTGGCGACCTCGGCCTCGGCGGCCATCTGGTTGGCGCGGTTCATCGCCTCGGCGAGCTGTGAGTTGGACGCAGCCAGCCCGGCGTTGGCAGATTGGGCGGCGTCGCGCGCCGCGACGAGAGCTTGGTTGGCGCGCTCCAGCTCGGAGTTGATGTCCGCCAGTTCCTGCTTCTGGGCTTCGAGTTGCCCCTTGTGCGCCTCCAGCTCCATGTTCGCCAGCCAGAGCGCGTCCGCGTGGACGCGGAGGCGGTGTTCGGCCTGTTGGCGGCCCAGCGCGGCGCCGATGATCTCCGCCGCCGTCTGCAGCAGGCGGATGTCTTCGGGTTGCCAGGTGCGCGGAGCGCTCGTGGCGTCGAACGCCAGGAGGCCGTGCCAATGTCCGGAGACGTGCACGGGCAAGAGCAGGAGGGCCTGCGGCTGCCAAACGGCCAGGGCATCCTGCTCGGCCGGCGGCAGTTCCGGGACCGGGGCGTGAATGGGGTGACCGGCCGCGAGCTCGGTGCTCCAGCGGGCGAGCGCCGGTTCATAGGTGAATTGCTGGGGCGGTTCGGCGGCCGGGTCGCCGCCCGGCCCCGGTACGCCGGCCCAGTAGGTCCGGCGGGCGCAGAGCCCCGCGCGCGCATCTTGGTAATTCTCGAAGATACTCACGCGGTCGGCCTCGGCGGCCGCCAAAAGCTGTTCGAGCGCCGTGGTGAGGGCGGAGTCCATCTCACGCCCCGTCAGCAAAACCTCGGAGCAGGCGGCGATGGCCAGTTCGTAACGCCGCCGTTGTGCGAGGGCCCGCTCGGCGGCTCTGCGGACGGAAATGTCGCGCAGCATGCCGATCGCGCACCAGCGGCCCTTGAGCAACACGGCTGAGAGCGAGAGTTCCACTGGGACGTCGGCGCCGCTGCGGTGGTGGGCCGTCAGCTCGAGAATCTTGCCAACCGCATTGCCCCGCCCGGCGGCGCGGAAGTCGGGAAAGCGTGCTGCGGCCTGCTGCCGCTGCTCCGGGGGAGCTAGGAGCCGGTGGACGTCCTGTCCGGCGGCTTCGGCCGCAGTGTAGCCGAGCATGCGCTCGGCCGCGCAGTTCCAGTATGCGACGCGCCCGCGGTCGTCGAGGATGATGATGGCGTCCTGCGCGGACGTACCGATGGCGCGGAAGGTCTCTTCGCTGTCGCGCAGTTGCGTGTGCGTCGTGTCGATCGTTTCGAGCAGGTGATTGATCGTGGTGGCGAGCTGCTCGATCTCGCTGCAACTGCCGTCCGTCACCCGCGCCGTCAGATCACCGCTGCGCGCGATCTGGTTTACGTGCTGCCCAAAGACCGTCAGGGGGTGCACGACAACTCGCTGGAGCAGGAAGATCAGGGCGGCCGTGCACGCCGCGGCCGTCGTGACGAGAGCGATCAAGAGTCGATTCCAGGACGCCAGCGCGATCGCGCCAATGCGCGCCGGCTCGCTGGTTGCCAGAACCAAGACGGGTTCGTTCCAGAGGTCGCTCAGCAGACCGAAGCCGTAGGCCTTGCCGTCGGCCGTTGCGGTCAGGGCGGGCACGGGCGTGGCGAGCAGGCGGTCGCGCGCCCGGGAGAAGATGGGCGGCAGATCGGTGGCGCGAAGCGGGCGGAAATCCAGTTGCAGGCTCGTGAGCGTGGAGACCCGCTCGACCAGCCGAGGACCGACGAAACGACCGAGGATCAGCGCGCCGCGCGCGGGACCGGTGAAGTCGCTGCGGATAACGGGGCGCGACGCCACCAGGAGCATCTGCTCCGGCGGGCCGGCGATACCCGTCACCGAGTGTTCGAGTTCGGGGTGGGCAAGGAGGGGCGAGCCCGGCGCCCAAAGCATGCTGAACTCGGCGTGGACGTCGACCAGTTCTCCCGAGTCGAGGTCGAAGCGTTGGGCGAAGATCACTTGCCCCGCCGCGTTCACGTAGGCAATCAGCTCGGCACCGAGATTGCGAATCGAGTCCTTGTTTAGGTTGGCCGAGACGTAAGCTTCGTTGCGGTCATCCATGAACACGTACGTGTCGTCCCAGGAGCCCCAGTCCCGCGCCGCGCGGTCCAGTTCCGTGAGTTCCGCGGCGATGGCTTGGCGTGCCCGCTCCACGTTCCGGCAGGACTCCTGCCGCTGGAGGTCGGTGAATCCATGGAGGACCACCGGCGCAGAGACCGCCAGCAGGAGCACCATCAGCACGGCCGACAGGCCGGTGTTCGTTAGCAGTACCTTAGCGCGGAGCGTCAAGCCGGTTGCTCCTCCAGCCGTCAGCGTGCCGGCGGGGTGGGCGGCGCCTCCGGGGTGGCGGCGACGTGCCCTGGGCGTTGCCGCGCGGGCGACTCGGGCGCCGAGCCGAAGCCCGCGCCCGGTGCTACCGGCGCACCGAACCACTGGCCCGTCCCGGGCGCATACGCACAGTCCGGGCGGGGCAACGCAGCATGGAATTCATCGACCTGCCCCCGTCTGCCCATCAGATAAACTGTAGTCGGCGCACGCCGGCAGCCGTCCCATAAAGGGTCCGACGAGCGCAGAGGCCCCGTGCTCGCGCGGCGTTGCGGAGCAGGATGGCGCGGGGAGCGCGAACGGCGTCTGTGCCCCTAGTGGTGCTGCCCGGTGGCGACCTCGTCCTTCAGACGCTTCACGTGACCGCGCCCGAGGCCCTTCACCTCGCAACCCAACTCGAAGTACCGCCGGATCTTCGCGTCGTCGAGCAGGCCGAAGCAGTCGATGACGGCCAGCGGCCGCCCGGCGAGCTTCACCACCTGGTCGGGCTGCAGTTCGAGGTAGGGCTTGTGCCGGACGGCCAGAATGACGGCGTCCGCGCCGTGGAGCACTTTCGCCAGGTCCGGTTCGACCCGCAGCTCCTTGAGCCGCTCCTGGTTGCGGAAGAAGCGGGCCCAGCTATGCCCGGGTGACGGGTACGTGTCCTGCTCCTCGATCTCCCACCAGTGTTGCAGGTAGGGATCGTGGACGCGCAGATCGGCTCCCATCTCGGTCAGCTTGCGCAGGACCAGTTCGCTGCCGCTATAACGCGTGTCGCCGACATCTTCACGGTAGGCGGCCCCGAGCAACGCGATGCGGGCGGCCGCAACGATCTTGCCCATGTTGCGCAACGCGTCGCGGGCCAGTTCGGCGACGTGCAGGGCCCGCGTGTCGTTCACGTCGATCGCGGTCGGCGTGATCTTGAAGATGTCGTCCTCGAAACCCATGAGGTGGCGATAGGCCCACATGCCGTGCGCGGGGTCTTTGGGCAGGGAGTAGCCGGGGATACCGGG
>CAZIGT010000302.1:0-3622 GCA_964538465.1 uncultured Thermoleophilia bacterium
GCCCACCCCGTTCCGTTCCTGCCGGCCGGCAGGAAGGTGACTGGGCCCGCGCCGCGGCGCCGTACGGGCGCCGGACGGGCCGGTGGGGAAGAGCAGACGGCCCGGACCGCGCAGCCGCCCAGGGCGGCGCCGCAGGCCGGGACCCCGAGGAGGTGAGACAGCGTGGAGAAGGTCGACTGCATCGTCGTCGGCGGCGGCTTGGCCGGTCTCACGGCCGCCTACGGGCTCGCCTCCGAGGGCCTGGAGGTCATGGTCCTGGAGCGCGGCAACTACGCCGGCGCCAAGAACGTCACCGGCGGCCGCCTCTACACCAGCGTCATCAAAGACATGTATCCCGAGCTATTGGCCGACGCCCCGTTCGAGCGGCCGGTGACCCGCGAGTTCATCAGCATGGTCGCCGACGGCCGTATGGCCACCTTCGAGATCACGTCGGATTCGTTCACCACGCCGCGTCCGCAGAGCTACACCGTGGTGCGGGCACGCTTCGACCAGTATCTGGCCGACAAGGTCGCCGAGGCGGGCGGCATGGTCATTCCCAACATGAAGGCCGACGCCCTGCTCAAGGAGGGCGACCGCGTCATCGGCATCCGCGCCGGCGACGACGAGATAGGCGCGGACGTCACCGTGATCGCCGAGGGCGTGCTCGGGCTGCTCAGCAGCGAGGCGGGGCTGCGCGAGAAGCCGGCGGCGGCCGACCATGCCGTCGGCTTCAAGGAGGTCGTCGAGCTGCCGGCCAACGTCATCGAGGACCGCTGGCACCTGAACGAAGGCGACGGCGCCGCGCACCTGTTCATGGGCAGCATCACCAAGGGCATGCTGGGCGGCGGCTTCCTGTACACGAACAAGGACAGCATCGCGCTCGGCCTGGTCATCGGCATGGAGGCCATGCGCGGTCGCAGCGACGACCTGGAGACCTGGCAGCTCCTCGACGAGTTCAGGGCGCTGCCGGCGGTGCGGCCGCTGGTGAAGGACGGTGTGGTCGCCGAGTATTCGGCCCACGCCATCTCCGAGGGCGGCATAGCCTGCGTGCCCAGGCTGCTCGGCGACGGCTACGTGATGACCGGCGACGCAGCCGGCCTGGCGCTCAACGCGCTCGTCACCGTGCGCGGCATGGACTTCGCGATCGCCTCCGGCTACCACGCCGCCAAGGCGATCGCGGCCGCCAAGAAGGCCGGCGACACGTCGGCCGCCGGCCTCGCCTCCTATGACCAGCGCATGCGCGAGAGCTTCGTCCTCAAGGACCTGCAGACGGCGTCTGAAGTGCCGCATCTGCTCGAGAACCAGCGCCTGTTCACGCACTACCCGGACGCCGTGACCAAGCTCATGGCGGACCTCTTCACCGTGGGTCCGGGCCCGTCGAACAAGCTGTTCTCAACGATCTTCAAGGGCGTCCGCAAGAACTTCATGAACGTGGCGACCCTCAAGGACGGCATGTCCATCCGCAAGGTCTGACCGGGGAGGTGACGAGATGAGCGAAACGCCGACGCCCGCCGGCGACACTCCGCGGCCGCAGGAAGAGACAGCGGTGCCGGCGTCCCCCGCGGCGATGAAGATAGACGCCAAGCTGGGCCTGGACGTCTTCAAGCTGGACAAGGAACCGCACATCGTCATCGACCACGAGATCTGCCGCACGGTGTGCAAGAAGAAGGTCTGCATCACCGTCTGCCCGGCCGACCTCTATGAGCTCAACGACGAGGGCGACGTCGTGGTCAACTGGGAAGGTTGCCTGGAGTGCGGCACCTGCCTGATCTGCTGCGAGAGCCGTGCCTTGAGCTGGGTCTACCCCCGCGGCGAGATGGGTGTGCAGTACAGGATGAGCTGAGGGCTGGTGCCCGGAAGACCTGAACGAAGGAGGAGGTGACGGCGGTGAGGATCGTCGTCTGCGTCAAGACGAACTACGACCTCCAGATGGTGCGTGTGAAGAACCGCGAGCCGGTCCTTGAGGCGGTCCCCTACAAGGTCGGCGACCTGGAGAAGAACGCGCTCGAGGCCGCGCTGAAGATCAAGGAAGGCGGGGCGGACGCGACGATCGTGGCCGTCACCGTCGCCGAGGCCAACAACAAGGTCAAGGAAACGATGAAGGAGGCGTTGGCGATGGGCGCCGACGAGGCCGTCATCGTCGCCGACCCGGCGCTGGCGGCAACCGACCAGGCCGCCGTCGCCGCCGCTCTCGCCAAGGCCATCGAGCAGACCGGCGGCGCCGACCTGGTGCTGTTCGGCGAGGGCTCCACAGACAACTACACCGGCATCGTCGGCAGCCGCGTGGCCGAGCTGCTCGGCCTGCCGCAGATCGGCTACGCGCGCAAGCTGAGTGTGGCCGACGGCGTGGCGACCGCCGAGCGCGGCATGGACGACATGATCGACACGCTGCAGGTGCCGCTGCCGGCCGCCATCACCGTGGTCAGCGAGATCAACGAGCCGCGCATCCCCAGCCTCATGAACATCATGAAAGCCGGCAAGAAGCCGGTGACCGAGTTCACCCTGGCCGACCTGGGCCTCGATGCAGGCGGCGCGGCCGCGCAGAAGGCGGTCCTGAGCAACCTGGCGGAGGAGCAGGACCGCAAGCACATCATGATCGAAGGCGACGCGGCCGCGCAGGCCGCCGGCCTGGTGGACGCGCTCATCAAAGAGGGCGTCCTGGGGAGGTAAGTCATGGCGGACATCATCGTCTACAGCGACAAGCCCCAGGCCGCCTGCGAGCTCGCCTTCAAGGGCAGGGAGTTCGCCGGTGCGCTGGGCCTGGGCATCAGCGCGGCCGCACTGGGCGCGGGCGCCGCAGCGCAGGCCGCCGATCTGGCGGCGCACGGCGCCGACCGTGTCTTCGTGAGCGAAGACGCCGCGCTCGAGGGCCTGCAGACCGACGTGGTCGCCGACGCCCTGGCGCAGATTGCCAAGGCGGCCGGCGCCGAGTATGTGCTCATCGGGTCGACCAAGCGCGGCAAGGAGCTGGCCGGGCGCGTGGCGCAGAAACTGGGCGCCGGCGCCGTCACCGACTGCACCAGCATGTACGTGGCAGACGGCGCCCTGGTGGGCTGCCGCTATGCCCTGGGCGGCGCTACCATCGCCGAGGAGCGCATCGACACGCCGGTCAAGGTCTTCGCCGTGATGCCCAAGGCGTTCGCCATCGAGGGGATGCAGGCGGGGAAGGGCGAGGTCGTATCGCCGGCCCTCGCCCTCACGCCCAGCAAGGTCACCGTGGTCGACCGCAAGAAGCGCGAGGGCGAGGCGGTCGACCTGTCCGCGGCGCCGATCATCCTGGGCATAGGCCGCGGCTTCGGCAAGCGCGAGGACCTGCAGGTGGCCAGCGACTTGGCCGCCGCCCTGGGCGCCGAGATCGGCTGCACCAAGAGCCTGGCCGACTTCGAGTGGCTGCCGGAAGACCGCATCATCGGCCTGAGCGGCGCCAAGACCACGCCGGACTTCTACATCTGCGCCGGCATCAGCGGCCAGGTGCAGCACACCGTGGGCATCAGCCAGAGCAAGCTGATCTGCGCCGTGAACAACGACAAGGAAGCGCCGATCTTCCAGCTCGCCGACTACGGCATCGTCGGCGATCTGTATCAGGTCCTTCCGGCGCTCACGGAGAAGCTCAAGAGCATGTGACGCGCGGACGGTGCGGGCG
>CAZIGT010000303.1:0-3621 GCA_964538465.1 uncultured Thermoleophilia bacterium
TGGGATGCCCCCATCTCTGGTTCCAGTAGATGGGTGAGTGTCTCCGCTTGTCTGGCATCGTAGCAGGTCGTCTTTCAGGCAGTGCCGGCTGAACGGCTGGCGGCGTACTCTTCAGGCGTCATGTAGCCGAGCGAGCTGTGCAGGTGCTCCGTGTTGTACTCGGTCCGGAAGCGCTCGAGCAGCACGCGTGGGTGCGCAAGGCTCCAGAACTCGTGTTCGTTGAGGCACTCGTCGCGCAGCCGGCTGTTGAACGACTCGCCGAAGCCGTTCTGCCAAGGCTTGCCGGGATCGATGTGGAAGGTCTCGGTACCGGTCTCCTCGAGCCAGTCGACGACCTCGGCGGCGATGAACTCAGCGCCGTTGTCCGACCTCATGACCGCCGGAGCGCCGTGTGCCACGAACAGCGCGGCCAGCACGCCCTTGACGGCGCGGGCGCTGATTGAGTGCGCTCCGTGGACGGCCAGGGCCACGTGTGTGAACTCATCGACCACGGTCAGGACCTTCATCGTGCGCCCCGAGGCGACGGCGTCGTAGACGATGTCGTAGGTCCAGACGTGGTTGCGGTAGGCAGCAGCGACCGGCCCGCCGGCACCGGTCCTGATCTTGCGCCGGCGGCGGCGCTTGGGCACTGCCAGGCCGTGCTCGCGCCAGAGCCGCTCGATGCGCTTGCGGTTCACGCAAAGACCGCGGCGGCGCAGCGCGCGGTGGGTGCGCCGTACACCCCAGCGCGGCTTGCGGCGGCGGATCTCGGCGATCGCGGCCAGCAGCTCGGCGTCGTCCTTGCTCTTCGCCTGGTAGTAGAGGTGGGAGCGCGAGGTGCCCACCGGGGCGCAGGCACGGCGCGTGGAGATCCCTGCGGCCATCAGCACGCGCACCGTGTGCCGCTTCTCCGGTGCGCCGCTCATCTTCCCCGCAGCACGTCGCGGATGGTGTCGAGCTCGAGGTTGCGTTCGGCCAGCAGCCGCTTGAGGCGGGCGTTCTCGGCCTCCAGCTCGCGCAGGCGCTTGACCTCCGAGGTGGTCATCTCGCCGTAGCGGCGCTTCCAGCGGTAGACGGTCTGCTCCGAGGTGCCGTTGATCCGGCTGACCTCGACGGCGGTCATCTCAGAGTTCGCGGCCTGGGTGAGGATGTCGACGATCTGGGCTTCGGTGTAGCGGGTGTGCTTCACGGGCGGTCTCCTTCTTGCGAGGAGATACGAACACCGGCTTGCTCGCCGCCTCCCGTTGACTGTGGCGCGGTCTCCTTCTTGCGAGGAGATACGAACACCGGCACTGGTACCGAGATCGGGGGGGCAGCCCAGTACAATCAACAGGACTCAGCAGCATCGGTTCCCAAGTGACTTAGCCGCCGCGGAACCCGGGGCGAGCCATTCATGCGTGACGCACCCCCTGCCGGCGGCGGTCGCCTCCTACGACGGCTAGCAGACGCCCGCCCACGCCTGCCCCGTGGGCTCGGCCTGCGTCGGCAGGGGCCGCACGCGGAGCCTCGCGGCGGCCCTCGGGGCGTGGGATACTGTGGAAGACCTGTGCGGAAGACCCGCGCAAGACCGCGACGGAGGGGTAGCCGATGGAGCGCGACATCCAGTTCTTCGTCGACCTCGAACGGCAGGTGTGGGAGGCGCTCAAGCAGGGCGACGCCGAGACCGATGCTCGTCTGCTCTCCGACGACTTCTTCGGTGTCTACGAGTCCGGCTTCTCGAACAAGACCGAGCACGTGGCCCAGCTTGCGAACGGGGCGACGATCGCAGAGTACGAGATGCAGTCACCGCGTCTGGCGATGCTCACCCCGAGCATGGCCATGCTGTCGTACAAGGCGGTGATGCGCCCCGAGGCCGGAGTCTGCCACGAGTGGCCCGAGACGTGCTACGTGACCTCGATCTGGGAGGAGCGGGGCGGCACGTGGGTCAATACGTTCAGTCAGGACACGCGAGGCGTCGAAGGCCCGTGAGCGTGACCGGCCGTCGTAGCGAAGACGGTCGACCGTGAGCTGTGGCTCCGAGCGCCGCGCCGTCGACACGGCGATCTATGGAGCGGCCGCTGGGGACGGCTAAATGGCTGCAGTCTGTGCTATCGTGCACAAGTTGCAGTCGAGTCCCGTGGATCACATTCCGGGCACCCGCTACGGCACCTGAGCCCAGGCTCAGGCCTCCGGACGGGCGTCGCAGTGGAAAGGAGGGCAGCAGTGGCGGAAGCCAAGATCCCCACTCGCATGGGCGACGGTTCGCTCATCGAGATGACCCGCTCCGAGATCAAGGCCGATCTCGAAGCCGGCATGCAGATGGCCGTCAAACGGGCCAAGGTGCCCGAGCTCACGCAGGACGAGCTCGACCACCTGCTGGACATCTACGCCTCGCCGGCACGCTTCACCGCCGTCGACATCGGCGAAGAGGTCGTCATGACCAACGACGGCACCGGCACCAAGCACATAGGCAACCGTGTGCAGGACCTGCAATCGTTTGAGGCACTGCTCGGCGTGGACATCGTCGAGCTCTGGCAGATCGACTACTCGTACAAGGCGATCAAGCCCAACATCGCCCACGAGTGCCAGTCGATGAAGATCGCCCAGATGCTGCTCACCAATCCGGTGCAGTACGGCGCCATGCCGGACCTGGGCCGCTACTCCAAACCGGACGGCCCCATCTCCAACTGGTCGGAACTCCTGCCGATGGGCAAGATCGACGAAGCCCGCGCGGCCCAGGTGGAGGCCAAGGAGATGCTCGTCGAAGACATCAACTTCGTCGCCGACAACATGGTGGCGGCCGGCACCGACGGCATAGACATGGATACCACCGGCGCTTCCGGCGACGCCGACTTCCTGGCCGCCCTCACCGCCTGCCGCCAGCTGCGCGAGAAGTACCCGTGGCTGGGCTTCGAGATCGGCATGGCGGCCGAGTTCGTGCTCGGCATGCACGGCGCGCTCGAGTGGGGCGGCGCGCGCCTGGCCGGCCTGGGGCCCGAGGCCCAGGTGCGCATGGTGCAGCAGGCCGGCGCCAGCATCTACGGCCCGGCCGTGAACATCAACACCGGCAAGTCGACGGCGTGGAACATCGCCCGCGCCATCGCCTTCATCAAGCCGGCAATGGAGGTCGCCGAGATCCCCGTGCACGTCAACGTAGGCATGGGCGTGGGCGGCGTGCCGACCTGCGTCTATCCGCCAGCCGACGCCACGTCGCGGGCCTCGAAGGCGTTCGTGGAGATCCTCAAGGTGGACGGCTACTAGGTGGGCACGGGCGATCCCCTCGGGATGGAGGTCGCTCATACGCAAGCCTCAGGCATGGGCGGGATGCGCGCCGCCGGAGATCTGGTAGCGCGCGTGCAGATGGCCAAGAGGATGCGTCTTCCGGAAGCCAAGAAGTATGTGGCCGGCAAGCTCGGCTGTGGCATCCGCGACCTTTCTGATCCCACCGCCATGGAGCAGATCAGGCTGGAGAAAGGCCTGGGCACCTTGGCATTCACCTCTTCCGTGCAGCCGGATGAGCCGGGCATGATGGAGGCCAAGTTCAACATCGCCAAGACGCTCGACATCCCCATCAACTGTGTGGAGGGGGTCAAGCGGCGCACTGGTCAGTGACCGGCGATGTGCCGAGAGCGGTCTGAAGGCAGAGCGGGCGGGGCCGGCAGG
>CAZIGT010000304.1:0-2732 GCA_964538465.1 uncultured Thermoleophilia bacterium
CACGCCGTAGCCGTTCGAATACCACTTCACCGTGCCCTGGGACACGTGCGCTCCTCCTTTCGGCTTCCGCGACGCTCTGCGGCCGCGGGTAGTACACTACCGTGCCGCATGGACAGCACCCTGCAGGATCTGATCACTTGGTTCGAGGCGAAGAACGAGTCGGCGCCGGCGGAGTTCGCCGAGGCCAAGCACGAGGGCCGCCCGGTGGTCGGCATCTACTGCGGCTATGCCCCGTGCGAGTTGATATGGACTGCGGGTGCTGTACCCCGCTGCGGAACTGGTCCTTCCGCGCAATATGTGCCCGCTCATCACGTCCAGCTACGGGTTGGCCTCCTCCGACTCGTGCCCGTTCTTCCTCATGGCCGACGCCCTTGTCGGCGAAACCACGTGCGACGGGAAGAAGAAGGTTTTCGAGCTTCTGGCCGATCGCAAGCCGCTGCACGTCATGCGGCTTCCCACCTCTGCGGACCACCCGGATGCGCTTGCGTCGTGGCAGCGTGAGCTGCACAGGCTGGCCGGCTTCCTGCAGTCTATCTCCGGCGTGGCTCCGGCAACGGAGGCGCTCGCGCAGGAGATCCGGCTCAGCAACGAGACTCGCACGCTGCTGCAGCGTGCAGTTGCGGTGTTCCGCGAAGACACGCCGCCGCTCACGTGGTCGGACATGCTCGTGGTCCTGTCCGCGCGGGACTTCCTCGTGGACCGCGCGGAGTACACACAGAGACTGCGCAAGCTCATCGCGACCATGGAGGCGCTGGGCGGAGGGTCGAACGGCGGCAGCGGAGCGGCCGCCCGTCGCTCCCCGCGCATCCTCATCACGGGCACGCCCATGGCCCCCGAGACCGCCAAGGTGATGCGGCTCACCGAGCAGGTCGGCGGCCTGGTCGTCTGTCACGATGCTTGCAGCGGGATCAAGCCGTTCGCACGCCTGGTGCCCGAGCTGGCAGACCCGTTCGAGGCGCTGGCCCGCTTCACCCTGGACATCCCGTGCGCTTGCATGAGCCCCAACCCAGGCAGGCTGGAGCTCCTGCGCCGCGAGGTGGAGTCCTACCGGGTGGACGGCGTGATCGACGCGGTCTGGCAAGGCTGCCACACGTTCAATGTGGAGTCCGAGCTGGTCAAGCGCACGTGCGCGGGTCTGGGCGTGCGCTATCTCAAGCTCGAGACCGACTACTCTGAGGCTGACGTCGGCCAGCTCGAGACGCGCATCGAGGCTTTCATCGAGAGCATCGCCGACTAGGCCCGCCCATCCAGCGTCGCCTCGTTGGCCGTACCCGAGTGTATGGACAACGCCCACGACCGCCTACAGTCTCGCGAGCGGCGTCTTGGCCGCTCGCAGGAATGCCTGGATGTTCTGCAGGGGCGTGGAGGGGATCACCTCGCACGCCGTGGACATGAGGAAGTTGGGGAACGGCTGCATCTCTCGTAGCAGCGTCCTGGTCGCCTCCTCGACTTGAGCGGGAGCGCTCTCGGCCAGAAGGAACGTGTCGATGTTGCCCACGAGCACCACGTCGTCGGGGATCCTGCGCGCCAGAGCCGGGAAGTCGACCTGGCTTTCCAGGTTGAGGCCGTCCGCTCCGGCCTCCAGAATCGGGCCGAGGAGGTGGTTCGTGTCTCCGCAGATATGAAGGATCTTCCACACGTCCTGCAGGGGTGCGTAGACGCTGTGGAAGCACGGAAGGACGAACCGCTCGAAGTGGGTGGCTGAGATGTTCGCGGCCGTCGGTTCGCAGACTACAACGAAGCGTGCCCAGTGCTTCACGGTTTCGGCCGCGAACCTGCGCACAGCTTCCGTCGTGAAGGCCAGCACATGTCGCACGAACTTGGGATCGCGGATCACGGCGCGCATGAACTCGGTGACGCCGACAAGCTCGCCGGCCAGGGTGAACGGCCCTTCTATGGAGATGGCCAGCGGCTTGGGCGGGATGGCGGCGCCGATGGCATCGAGCGCACTCATACAGGTCGGCATGCGACCGGAGCGGGTGGGATCGGGCACTGTGAGCCTGTCGACGTCCGCGCGATCGTGGATGATCGGTGCCAGCGTGCTGGGGAACTCGAAGTCGGGACACAGCATGGGCACATCCAGAGCGTCCCTGAAGATGTGCCCGTCGTCGAACGGGTAGGCAAAGTCGAGATCGAAGGTGGCGTCCATGAGGCGGGCCACTTCGAGCTGCTTGTCCATCGACGCGTAGATCGAGGAGACGGTGTAGCCGGTGAGGCGCACAGCCGTGGTGCTCATCCATGCCCATACCAGCCGGCGCCCTCTGTTGGCGACGTAGTCGATCAGCCTAGTGGGCATCGCGTGCCTTCCCTTCCGCGACGAACCGCTGGGCCAGCTCAACTGCCTCAATGGCGTCGCGCGCGTAGCCGGCGGCCTGCACATGGGCGGCGAACGCCGGGGTGACGGCGGCGCCGCCGATCATCACGCTGCAGCCGCCAAGCTCGCTGCGGGAGGCGACCAGCTCGATCACCTCGCTCATGCGCTGACGCGTGGTGGTCATGAGGGACGACAGGCCCAGGACGGCCGCGCCCGCTTCCGCAGCGGTCGTGACGAACCGCTCAGCCGTGACGCTGCGGCCCAGGTCGCGGACGTCGAAGCCGGCCGCGTCGAGCATCATGGCCACGATGTTCTTGCCGATGTCGTGGAGGTCGCCCTCGACGACGCCGATGACGGCCACGGGTCGCGCCGCGGCCGCCTCCGTCGCAATGTGCGGCCGCAACACCTCGAGGCCGGA
>CAZIGT010000304.1:2742-3614 GCA_964538465.1 uncultured Thermoleophilia bacterium
AGCAGATGAGCTCCGGAACGAAGTACACACCGTCGTCGTAGAGCTTGCCGGCTTCCTCCATGCCCTTCGCCAGGCCTCGCACGACCGCGTCGTAAGCGTCGACTCCCGAGCTCAGAGCCTCGTGTGCCGCGGTCCGCGCCATCTCGGTATCCATCTGCACCACGGATCGGCGCAGTCTCGCGTACAGGTCTTCAGTCACAGGTCCTCCAGGTCGCCAGAAGCCATCCCGAGCTCGAGCCGCTCGCCCGAGTCGCTGTCGAAGAAGTGAAGGTCGGCGTGATCCACCAAGAAGCGCGCCCTCTGGCCGGCGGCCAGTGCGTCGTTGGCGAAGCGTCCCTTAACGTGGAAGCCCGCGCAGTCGAGCGAGACGAACAGATCAGCTCCGGTGGGCTCCAGCACCTCTACCTCGCCGACGAAGCGCAGCCCTGCCTCGTCCGCGCCGGCGATCTCCAAGCGCCCACCGTCCGCGCCTCCCGAGGATGCGCTGTCGCCGTCGATGAGAGCGACCTCCTCGGGCCGGCAGCCGACGAGGCAACGTTCCGGCACGCGTGTCCCGTCGCCATGCAGCCGGAGCAGTGCCGACGCTCCGAGCCGAAGCCGACCGTCCACTCCGTCGTTCATCGCCTCGACGATGTTCATACCGGGGCTGCCGAGGAAGGAGGCGACGAAGCTGGTCCGAGGTCTCCCGTAGATGTCAGCGGGCGTGCCCACCTGGACTATCCGTCCCCTGTCCATGATGGCCATGCGGTCGGCAAGCGTCATGGCCTCCACCTGGTCGTGGGTCACCAAGACCATGGTGGTGCCCAGCTCCGCGTGCAGCTTCTTGATGTCTGGGCGGATCTGCGCGCGCAGAAGGGCGTCGACGTTAGAGA
>CAZIGT010000305.1:0-3600 GCA_964538465.1 uncultured Thermoleophilia bacterium
CTCGACGCTCACCGTCTTGTAGCCGTGCATGACGTTCTCGGGGATCCGCAGCAGGATTCTGTTCTGTTCCCCGATGAAGAACTCGTTCACCTCGCCCCTCGTCGGCGACCGCTCCCTCCCGTCGTAGAGGACCACCTTCGCCATCCCCTTGATCACGGTGATGAAGTCCACCTGCTTCTTGTGGTAGTGCCACGCCCTCACCACCCCGGGGTAGTTGAGGGAGACGTAGACCTGGCCGAAACCCTCGTAGAATTCCTCATCGGAGCGGAGTATCTCCTGGAGAAAGCCGCGCTCGTCCGCGTTCGGCTGCAGTTTCTTGATCTTGACCCCCTGTATCATGGCCCTGTCTCCTTTGGGTATGCGCGAGCCATTATAACACGCGCCGCGCCCTTTTCAGCACCGCTTTTGCAGAGGCCCGCGAACGGCGTCCCACGTTCGGCGCCGGAGACGTTTCAATCAGTGCAACGCGAGGCCGGGGCGTCCGCCCGCCGTCCAGGCCCCGTCCATCTCCCGTGTCACGTACCTCTTCGCGGCCCGCACCGCATCGACGAGGGCAAGGCCCTTCGCCAGGCCGGCGGCGATCGCGGCGGAGAGGATGCCCCCGGATCCGGGCAGCCTCGGGCCCGTCCTCCGCCCCCCCCGGCGCGCCGTGCCCCCCCCCGCGCGGCGGTGCGGGCTGCCGGTGCTGCCGCTCGACGTCAACGCCAGCTTCGAGGGCTTCTCCGTCGAGATGGTGGCGGCGGAGGGCGGCGGCGCGGCGCGCGACGGCGCGGCAGACGGCGCCGCCTCACCACCCTGCCCGGGCCCGGCTACCGACACGGCGGCGACAGACGCCGTGACGGGCAGCGGCGCAGCAGCCTCCACCGCGGTGCCCATCCGTCCCGCCACGGCCACCGACCCGGCGGCGGACGCCGTGGCGGCCGGCGGCGACACAGCGCCACCGCTCCGCCCCGCCCTGCGCGTGGGCCTCAAGTACGTCAAGGAGATGAGCGCCGCGGCCATGCACAGCATCGTCGCGGCGCGCGGTGATACGCCGCGCGACAACCTCGGCCGCCCGGTCGCCGGACCATCCGGCGCTTTGGCGGACCGCCCGGGCGGCGCGACGGTCGCCGAGCCGCCCGGCGCGGCGCCCAGCCGCCCATCCGCCCCCCGGCCGCCGGCCGGCCCGCCGCTCCCCTACACCTCGCTCACAGACTTCGTCGAGCGCTCGCACGTGAGCATCGAAGTCACCGAGAACCTGGTGCGCGCCGGCGCCTTCGAGAGCCTCGGCACGCGCCGCGAGGAGCTGCTCGCTTCGCTGCCGATCGTCTACGCCTGCGCGCACGGCGAACGGAGTGGCCGCCGCGGCGGCCGTACCGGCTACACGGCGGAGCGCGCCGCGGTGGCTTCCCTCGAGCCGGCCGGCCCCCAGCCGCTGCGCCTGCTCACCGACACGCTACCGGCGCTCGACTTCCTGCCCTCGTGGACCCCGCAGGAGGTGCTGCGCAACGAGCTGGAGGTGCTCGGCCTCAACGTGAGCGCGCACCCGCTCCGCTTCCTGCGGCGGGAGACCAAGGCGCTGGGCGTGACGCTCATGGCGCGCCTGCCGCAGGTACCACACGGCCGTCGGGTCCGCGTGGCCGGCGTGCTGGAGCGCGCCCAGATGCCCTGGATCCGCTCCGGGCATCGCACCCTGTTCCTCACGCTCGAAGACGAGACGGAGCTGGGGCAAGTTGTGGTCTTCAACGACGTCTATCTCAAGTACGGCGCCATCCTGAAGGACGCCATCTACCTGCTGGTTGACGGCGAGCTGCAGAACGACGAGGAACACGGCCTGGCCGTGGTAGCCCATCAGGTCTACGACCTGCTGGAGGTCATCGGCCGGCCGGCGGCAGAGCGGCCGGGCGCGATCGCACCCCACCCGTCGTCGCCCGTGCCCGAGCACCGCTGGGGCGACGAAGGCTGGATGCCGTGGGTCGAGCCGCGCACCCGACCCGGCCGCACAGGGTGAGCATCTGCCACGCCGTCAGACTCCTTCCCGGCGACACGTTTCACGAGTGATACCGTTCACTCGGGTAGAGACCGGCCGCGCAGCCTGAAACCCGCGCGTGGCCGGGAAACGGCGATCTGGAGGCATCATGCGTCGTGTCCTGTCGGCGATGAGCGCTGTGGCGCTCCTTTCGGTGGTGCTGGCGCCGGCGGCGCTCGCTACCGCAACCAGTAGACCGGTGGACCGGGTGGCGAGCCGCGCGATGGCCACGCTCCTGCCCGCTCGGGTGATCACCGACGGGCCACTCACGGTCACGGGCACCGCGCTCACGCCCACCGGCGCGGCGGCCGCCGGGGCCTACGTCGAGTGGGGCTACTACACCGACAGCGGTGACTGGGTCTACGGCAACTCCGCGACCACCGATGCCTCCGGCGCCTTCACCTTCACCGGAGTGATCGCCACCGCGAAGGGCACGCTCGACGTGTATCCGGCGGACTCCGGCGATGTCTGGGGCCGCGATGCGGTCGCCTTCAGCTCCGGCGCCGCGGCCGGCGCCTACGACGTCAAGCCCGGCCGCGTGGCGTTCGTCAACACGGACCGCACCGGCTCGGACTACACCGACATCCGTGTCTACGTGCTCGGCGACGGCGGCTACTGCCGCACGATCGTCACCAGACAGACGGCAGAGGTCGCGGCTCTGGCACCCAACGTGAGTTACGCGACCATCCGTTACCGCGACGCGTACCAGGTCTCCTTCGGCGGCGGCGAGTGGTGGGAGGCGACCATCCCGGTCGCCGCCGGCACGCTCTCCGCGAGCCAGATCACGTTCAGCGAGCGGAACGCCCACTGGATGGGCGTCCTGGAGCCCTACTGGGGGTCGGGCGCCCCCGGCACCAAGGTCACTCTGGCGCTCGACAACTGGGTGGCGCCCATCGCGGCCAAGTTCTACGCCACGCCGGGGTGGCCGCTCAACGCGGCCGACTACGACTACACCACGACGTTCACCGGCACGAGCACGGGCCAGGCGGGCTTCGTCACGCTCACGATCCCCAAGACCGCCAAGCCGGGCTACGCCTGCGACCTCCACGCGTATCGCACCGATGCCATCCCCGTGGCGATCGCCAACAACCGATCGCTTCTGGAGCTCACCGCCGGATTCGAGGTCTGCACGCTCAAGGCCAAGCCGACCAGGGTGGCGCACGGCGCGACCGTAAAGCTGTCGGGCATCGTGCCCACACAGGGGCATGAGGGAAGCATCGCCGGTCTCAAGAAGAAGGTGACCATCTACAGCCGCGCCAAAGCGACCAAGAAACAGCCGATGTACTGGAACGCCACCAAGAACGGGTGGAAGCTGGTCAAGACCGTGCGGACGAACGGGCTGGGCGCCTACAAGCTCACGCTGCGCCCGGCCAAGACCACCTGGTACATCGTGCGCTATCCGGCAGACAGCTGGTTCTACGGGGGCTACACGGCAGTCGTCAAGGTGACGGTCCACTGAGACAGGGACACCGCAGAAGGGATGTGATCCGCGGGGCGGCCCCTCGGGCCGCCCCGCCCGTCTGCCCGTATGACGGCCGGCGGGAGCGCCGGCCGCAGCCCCGCCGCTGTTCCGCGACGCTCTGCACCCCTTC
>CAZIGT010000306.1:0-3567 GCA_964538465.1 uncultured Thermoleophilia bacterium
GCGCCGGCCCCGCCGCCAGCCGCCCGCCGCCCGCCGCCGAAGCGCTCGGCGCGGGCGCGCGCGCGCCGCCGGGCGCGCCGCCGCGCCGCGACCGCCTCTGCCCGCCGCCCCTCCGACTCGGCGCGGGCGGCGGCCAGAGCCGCCGCGCCCAGCTCGCCGCGCCGGCACGCCGAGAGCGCGATGAGGTGCTCGTTGTACCGCCGCAGCGTCTCGAGCCGCACCCAGGGCGCTCCGTCCGGGTGCTCCAGGTGCGCGGCGCTGATGATGCGGCAGAGGTTGCTCCAGCCGGCATAGTCCTGGGCGAGCAGCACCAGGTGCCAGCCAGGGGCCGCCGTCTGCCCGCGCAGCGGTCCCTCGTAGTCCTGGTGCGGCCGGTCTATCCGCACGCCGAACGGCCGGCCGTCATCGTCACCTGCGGCCGGCCACTCACCGCCGTGAGTTCCATCGCCGTCGCCGGCCGCCGCCGACTGCCGCCCTCTGTTCGCGGTGGCCGTTTGCCGCCGCCCGCCGTCTGTTCCCGCCGGCCGCTCCTCGCCCAGCACGCTCTCGACGTTGAGCTCGACGCCCACGATGGGCTTGATGCCCACCTTGCGGCAGGCCTGGTAGAAGCGGACGGCGCCGTAGAGGCCGTCGTGGTCGGTGATGGCCAGGGCGGGCATGCCCGCCCTGGCTGCCGTCTCGACCAGGTCGTCTATGCGGCAGGCGCCGTCCCCGAACGAGAAGTTCGAATGCACGTGCAGGTGGACGAACGGGCGCGCGGCGCCGCTCCGTACAGGGATCGCCTGGTCTGAAGGGGTTCCCATCCGTGCGGACCCCCTTGGCCTCGGAAATGGAGGCCACTAGAGTGACACGAACATATGTTCGTGTCAATCCGCCCGACGAGAGCCGCGTGAGCTCAGGGTGTCACGGCGTGTCGGTGTCCGGCGAAGGTGAGAATGGCGGCGAACGACTGCGAGGCGCCGGCCGCCCCGCCGTCTCCAGAGGGACTGTACGGTGCTAGACTCCGAGCCGCCCATGGCGAAGAAGAGCCTCGACGAGATCGACCACCGCATCCTCGCCCATCTAGCGGAGGATGGCCGCCGGCCCACGCGCGTCATCGCCGCGGACGTGGGCCTCTCCGAGTCGAGCGTGCGGCAGCGCATCGCGCGCATGCGGCGCGACAACGTCTTCCGCATAGCCGCCACCACCAACCTCCCCGAGCTGGGCTACGTGACGGCCGGCGTGGGCCTGAGAGTGGTGGGCGGGTCACTCGACGAGATAGCCGAGCGTCTGGCCGCCATCCCGGAGGTGAACTTCGTGTCTATCTGCTCCGGCACGTGCGACATCTCCGTGGGTATCGCCACGCGCGACCACGAGCAGCTCATCCATGCCTTGGTCGACCGCATCCGCTCGGTCGGGGACGTGCAGGTCATCGAGATGCGCATCCACGCCCGAGTGATCAAGAACCGCCTGGAGTGGTGAGGCGCGACCGCCTGAAGCGGTGAAGCAGAGCCGCCTGGGGTCGCGTGCCGCGACCGCAGGAAGTGATCAGGCCGTGCGGGCCGGATCCTGCGATCGAATCATGCCGACGAATGCGCGTAGTGTCCGTGCGTGCCTCTTCAGTTTTGCGCCGATTTCGCGTAGATTCCGCGTAGATTATGCGCGATTTGCACGTTCTTCTGGCTTTGCATGCCGCTGTTTCGGTGTTATGGTGCGACTGTCGGTGGCAGACCGGAAACGCGAGGTGAGGCAGAGATGGGCGCGACAGTGCAACCGAAACGGAGTGGCGGACGAACCCGCGGCGGGCGCTCGGCTGCAAGGTTCGCGGATGGCGGACGAACGCCCGGCAGCCGTCCGCCGCTGAACGAGGAGTCGTGCGCGGCCATACACGCGGCGAGCCTCGAACTGCTGGCCGTCGCCGGGGTGCATCTGGACGACCCCGCGGCGGTGGCGCTCCTCGCCGACGCGGGGGCCACGGTCGGCGCCGACGAGCGCGTGCGGATCCCCGAGGATCTCGTCGACTGGGCGCTCTCGCGGGCGCCGGGCACGGTGACCATCCACGGCCGCGACGGCCGCCCGGCGCTGGTCCTGGATGGCAGCCGCACGTACTACGGTCCCGGGTCGGACACGCTGAACATCGTCGATCACCGGTCCGGGCAGCGGCGCGAGCCGCTGCTGGCCGACGTGATCGACGGCTCGCGTCTGTGCGACCGGCTGCCCAACATCGACTTCCTCATGTCTCTGGTGGTGCCCACGGATGTGGACCGGGCTATTGCCGACCGCTATCAGCTGCGCGAGATGCTGCGCGCGTCGCGCAAGCCGGTCGTTGTCGTGTCCTACGACCTCGGCGGCTGTCTCGATGCCGTGGCCATGGCGGAGGCCGTGGCCGGCGGATCGGAGGAGCTGAGCGAGCGACCGTTCATCGCCTGCTACGTGAACCCCTCCACCCCGCTGCACCACAACCGCGACGCCGTCGGCAAGCTCCTGTTCCTGGCGGAGCGTGGCATCCCGATGGTCCACGCGCCGGGCTGCATCGCCGGCGGCACGGGGCCGGCCACGGTGGCCGGCAGCATCACGATGACCAATGCCGGCATGCTGGTGGGGCTGGTCCTGGCCCAGCTGGTGCGCGAGGGTGCCCCGTTCATCCTCAAGGGCTGGGGAGGGGGCGGCCTGGACATGAAGACGGCCGTGTACGGCTACGCGGGGCCAGACTCGCGCCGGGCGGCGCCGTTCATGGCCCGCTACTACGGCCTGCCCTGCTTCGCTCTCGCGGGTGCCACGGACGCCAAGCTCGTGGACCAGCAGGCGGCCGCGGAGGCGGCGCTCACGCTCGCCGTGGACACGCTCAGCGGCGCCGACATGATCCATGACCTCGGCTACATGGAGTCGGGCCTCTCGTTCTCGCTAGCGCTGCTAGCGATCTGCGACGAGCTGGTGGGCTGGCTGCGCCGGTGCGGGGAGCCCGTGGACGTCTCAGACGAGGCGCTGGCGGTCCGGGCGGTGGAGACGACCCTCGACGGCGACTACCTCACGGCCGCGCACACACTGGAGCACTTCCGCGAGATGTGGCGTCCTGGGTTGCTGGAGCGTCAGTCGTATGAGGGATGGGCGCGGTCTGGGGCCGCCACACTGGCGGAGCGGGCGGCGGCCCGTGTGGACGATCTGCTCGACCTGCCGGCCGAACGGCAGATCGACGACTCCGTGGACGAGCGGCTGGGCGAGATCGTGACGGCGGCGGAGGCGCGCCGGCAAGAGGCCTGAGCAGCTCCCGCTCGCGCGCGGCAGCTCCTGGACGGGCACGCGTTCACGCCGCTGCCGGAGGATGTCGCCGCATCTCGACGCCGTGATCGCGGACTACCGGCGGAGGATCGCCTGGTGAAGGCCGGCCGCCACGCCGAGCGGGCGGGCCGGCGCCGATGTGTGAAACACTGCCTTCTCGACCCCACCAGCGAGGAGGCCGGCACGGCATGCGTTTCTTCGATGCACACTGCGACACCATCCTGAAGATCGTCGAGGACGGGGCCGATTTCCTCGACGGCTCCCTGCCCCCGTCCGATGCGATACACGTGACGCTGCCGGGCCTGCGCG